>CAZFUM010000001.1:0-55614 GCA_964521965.1 uncultured bacterium
CTTAATACCTGGACTCAATACAGCTTTCCGCTCACGGGCTTTGCTGGCCCCTATACCAAATGGGATCCTGCAGCCTGTGGCGGTGCGGGATGCGCCGTGTCATCACCAGCGACTTTGGCTGAAATCAAGCAAACCATTTCTCGTTTTATGGTCGACTGCAATGCTGCTAGCGGCGCTGACTTTGACATCGATGAAATAGGCATATATTAAGACAAGGGGGAAGCGTGCGTCTTCAACATGGTTTAATACTCATCCTGGCTGCTGGCCTTTCTACTAGCTGCGCGGGGGTACTCCAGATCAAGGCTCGCGGTGGCGGAGCCACAGCCACCTGCGGTGGCAAGTCGGTTCTTTTTGACGACTTTGAAAAGAAGTTGGGCGGCCCATGGAACTATGGCGACACAGCCAATGGGGGCAGCTGCAGCATGGGCGCAGAAAATTCTGAAGTACACGCAGGTAGCAATGCTATGAAGATCGAGTACAAGTCGGGTACCGGAACATGGGGTTGCGGCTCTGGTTGGACGACCAACTACATGCCCACTGCGGGCTATTTTGATGCTACGGGCACTTGTGGCGTCGAGTTCTGGGCCAAGGCACCGATTGGGGCCAACTTGTTCTTTAGTATTAAAGAAGGGAAGCAAAACGGCGGTGATGATGAGGTCTACAATGGCCCAGCCGTAACGGGTAATGGCCGCTGGAAAAAATACTATGTAAAATTTGAGTCATTTACCCGAGGTATCTACTCGGGTAATCAAGCTGGTGATGACAGCTTTACCAATTCTTCACTTGTTGCCATCGATGTACAAATATCTGAGAAGCAGGGTGACGGAACTGTCTATTTTGACGATGTAGTCTTCAAATAGCCTTTAAAAGCCTATAAAAAAGGCCCGTAGCTGAACTCCTACGGGCCTTTTTTAATTTCGCAGCGTTGACGAAACTGCCCAAAAACCTTAGACTTACAAGGCTTTTCGAGCTTTTTGACCTGCTACAACGACACCCTCTTCTAAGGCCCAAAGCCACGATGAAAGGCTCACAAAAAGAAGCCGTCAACGGCTACCTGTTTATCTCGCCCTGGATTTTTGGGTTTTTGACCCTCATGTTAGGGCCTGTGCTTTTTGCATTTTATCTCTCATTTGCCGAATGGGATCCAATCAAAGGCTTAGGCGCCATTGAATGGGTGGGGTTGAAAAACTTTCGAGAGATGGCCACAGATCCTCGTTTTGCGAAATCGGTCTACAACACCTTTGCTTTCACTTTTGCGTCTGTGCCACTAACCATGTCCGCCGGAATTTTAGTGGCGTTGTTAATGAATCAGAAGCTCAAATCGATCTCAATCTTTCGAACTATTTTCTACCTGCCTTCCGTCACCGCAGGCATCGCATCATCCGTGCTTTGGTATTTCATTTTTCAACCCCAGTATGGCCTCCTGAATTATTCGATCCAAGAGTTTGGCCGCATCCTGAATTTTTTGGTGGGTTCCATACTGCCTGTGAGCTTCAATTTACAGGGACCAGAATGGCTTACCGATCCCAATTGGGTTAAGACAGCTTATGTCATCATGAGCTTGTGGGGCGTCGGCTCGGGCATGATCATCTACTTAGCTGGCTTGCAAGGCATTCCTGAGCAACTTTACGAAGCCGCAGACATCGATGGCGCTAGCAGCTGGCAACAGTTTTTAAATGTCACGCTGCCCATGCTTTCACCCGTCATCTTCTATAATCTTATCTTGAGCCTGATTGGCTCATTTCAGATCTTTACCCAAGCTTTTGTGCTTTCAAATGGCAACGGCTCACCAGCCGATGCTGCGCTATTCTTTGTGCTCTATATTTATCAGCAAGCGTTTCAGTTCCAGCATTTCGGATATGCCTCGGCTTTAGCCTGGGTGCTTTTTGTCGTCATTCTTATTGCCACGGGTCTCCAGTTTAAATTCCAAGGCTGGGTGTACTACGAAGGCGAAGTCAAGAACTGACCGGAGACCATGATGAATTCCCCCACTACAAGCTCCTTCTGGTCCAGCAAACGGCGTATTGAAACGCTACGCAAAAGCGTGGCTCTGACCGTTATTGCCTTGCTATCGGTCACGATGATCGTGCCGGTGGCTTGGATGATTGCCATCTCATTAAAAGAACCTCAAAATGTTTTTCAAATGCCTCCCTTTAAGGTTGATTGGCATTGGATTAACTATCTGGAAGCATGGTATCCCCAAGGCCAGCCTACTTACGGCGACAATTTCATGGAAAACGTGAGGCTTTTCTTCCTCGAAAAAGAGTCCTTCTGGCTATACCTCTTTAATACTTTAGTGATCACGGCCATGAGTACGTTCGGCGCCTGCCTTTCAGCCGCTATTGTAGCCTTTGGCTTTGCTCGCCTCCGCTTTCCTGGCCGCAATGGCCTTTTTCTCTTAGTTGTTTCGACTATCATGGTGCCTCACCAGGTCATCATGATTCCTACCTTTATGCTGTTTTCAAGCTTAGGCTGGCGCGATACCTACCTGCCTTTGATTGTTCCGGCCTTCTTAGGCGGCGGTGCTTATAATATTTTCTTGCTACGCCAATTCTTCATGACCATTCCTTACGAACTCGACGAAGCCGCCAAAATTGACGGCTGCAGCAGTTTCGGAACTTTTTGGCGCATCTTGTTACCGCTTTCTATTCCAGCCCTCGTCACAGTTGTGATCTTTGGTGTGGTCTATAACTGGAATGACTTCTTAAACCCACTCATTTACATCAGTGATTCGCGAAAATTCACTTTAGTGCTAGGCCTCAATCAATTTCGTAGCCTTTATGGCAGTAGCACCAATTTGATGATGGCTGCCAGCACGCTGGTGCTCTTACCGATCCTCTTGCTCTTTTTCTTTGGGCAGAAATACTTCATTCAAGGCATCGCCACCACTGGTCTAAAGGGCTAATTCTGGCGTTGCGAAGCCCCTCGTGCCGGTTCGCAACCCGGCCAGGGGCTTTTGTTTTGAAGTCACCTCGAGTCTTGCATGGCGAAAGTCACTAAAAAAATTGGCTTAGGCCTCTTGGGCCTCGGCACCGTGGGCAGCGGCGTTGCAGAACTACTTGTCAAAAACCGTCAGCATATTGAAAGCCGTGTGGGCGCATCGCTTGAATTGCGTTGGGCCTTGGTTCGCGACAGCGGCAAAGTACGAAGCGTATTGCCGCCCGGCATGCGTGTTACCACCAACGCCGACGATGTTTTAAATGACCCCGATACTCACATTGTCGTCGAACTCATGGGTGGCTTTGAACCAGCTCGCGATTATATTCTCAGGGCCATTGCTAAAGGCAAACATGTCGTAACGGCCAACAAAGCCGTTCTCGCCAAGCATTGGGATGAGATCTTTCAAAGTGCCCATGACAAAGGCGTCGATGTCTATCTAGAAGCTGCCGTAGGCGCCGGCATTCCCTGCATTCAAGCTATCAACGACGGTCTCGCTGCTAACCGCATTCGTGAAATTCAGGCCATCATTAATGGCACGACCAATTTCATACTAACGGGCATGGCCTCTTATGGACAAACTTTCGAGAAGTCACTCAAAGATGCCCAGGCCAAAGGATATGCCGAAGCAGACCCTTCTTTTGATATCGATGGCACTGATGCGGCCCACAAACTTGCCATCTTGAGCTCTATTGCTTTTGACCAGCGTGTCCGAATTGAAGACATCTACGTACAGGGCATACGTGGCATCACCAAGGCCGATATTGATGCTGCCAAGCTTGAAATGGGATGTACGGTCAAGCACTTGGCCATAGCAAGGGCCCGTGATGACGAGTCGCTTGAAGTTCAGGTAGTGCCGGCCCTCATTCCCCGCGATCACCCCTTAGATTCTGTCGAAGGCGTCTACAATGGCATCTTAGTAACTGGCGATGCCGTCGGCCGCGTTATGCTTTATGGTCGAGGGGCAGGCAAATTGCCAACAGCCTCGGCAGTTATTTCAGACATCATCTATGTCGCTCGTAATGTGGCCGTAGGTGTAGCCGGCAAGGTTCCTTCTGTCGCGTATGACGTGGACCGCGTCGAATCACGCAGAATTACACCCCACGACGAAATTCGAAATCGCTACTTCTTGCGCTTCACGTGCCTCGATCAGCCTGGTGTTCTCGCGGCTATCGCCAATATTTTGTCAGAGCATGGCATCTCTATCTCTTCCGTCGCCCAAAATCAGAGGCAAAAGGGAAGTTCGGTGCCGGTTTACCTTTCGACTTATACCGCCAAAGAAAAAGCCATGCGCGATGCCATTGTCAAGATTGAGTCGTTGCCTGCCGTAAAGCAGGGTACTCTGGTCTTGCGACTCGAGATACCTGAAGAAGAAAACACGTGAGCCAGAAAGGCCTCATTGAGACCTACCGCCGTTTCTTGCCAGTCAGCCGCAAGACGCCGATTATCACGCTCTTTGAAGGCAACACGCCCCTGGTTCCAGCCTCCCGCTTGGCCCAGGTGATAGCACCTGATATCGACTTGCACCTCAAGTTCGAGGGCGCTAATCCGACAGGATCGTTTAAGGACCGTGGCATGACCTTAGCCGTATCAAAAGCTGCTGAAGAGGGAAGCCGTTGCATCATGTGCGCCTCAACTGGCAACACTTCTGCGTCAGCTGCGGCTTATGCCGCACGAGCAGGTATGAAATGCATCGTTTTGTTGCCCAAAGGGGCCATTGCCCTCGGCAAGTTGGCCCAAGCCCTTATGCATGGCGCTGAAGTAGTGGCCATTGACGGAAACTTTGATCAAGCTCTCGATTTAGCAC
The DNA here is from genome assembly GCA_964521965.1 of uncultured bacterium. Taxonomy (GTDB): domain Bacteria; phylum Oederibacteriota; class JAJYGY01; order JAJYGY01; family DAIDJD01; genus CAZFUM01. The sequence continues at coordinate 4,745 of CAZFUM010000001.1, forward strand.
GCGAAATGACTTCACGCCATCCCATTACCCTGGTCAATTCAGTCAATCCTTACCGGCTTGAGGGTCAGAAAACAGGCGCTTTTGAGGTGCTCGAGCAATTGGGGCAAGCGCCTGATTTTCACGCCATGCCTGTAGGCAATGCCGGCAATATTGCAGCTTATTGGCGCGGCTACCGTGAGGCCAAAAAGGCCGGTTGGGCCAAACGACTACCTGTCATGCTGGGATTTCAAGCTGCCGGCGCCGCGCCCATAGTCAAAGGCAAGATCGTCAAACATCCTGAAACCATCGCCACTGCCATCCGAATTGGCAATCCAGCTAGTTGGAAATTGGCTCTGGCGGCTCGTGTCGAGTCTGGCGGGGATATCTTGGCTGTCAGTGACCGCCAGATACTCGAAGCATACGCAGCCGTAGCCAAATATGAAGGTGTGTTTTGTGAGCCGGCCTCGGCCGCCTCACTTGCGGGCGTGCGCATGTTGTCCTCAAAAGGCTACTTTAGCCGAGCCCGCAAGAAGCTAGGCCGAAAACCCCGTGTCGTCTGCGTGCTCACGGGCCACGGACTTAAAGATCCAGATACCGCCATTGGACATAGCCCCAAACCTCGTGTTATCGCACCAACCCTTAAGGCCCTCGAAAGCCTTGTCAAGGTCTAGCAAGGTACCCAAGGGTTTGCAATAATATGCACTTATTGAACTTATCCGTGAGATGCCCACTTGTGAGGCCCATGTGCTGTTCATGAAACACCCGCTCTGCGCCACCGTACTGCTACTTGTTCTCACCATGGCTGGCCAGGTACATGCCGAGGCTTCGGCGGTAGAACTTTATCAGGCTGGTCAGATCGAACTCGACCAGAACGACTGGACCGGAGCCGCCAAAAAATTTGAGCACGCTATCGAAGTTCAAAAAAACTATTCCGAAGCCTATGACAAACTCGGCCTTGCCCTTTATAACCAAGGCAAGATTAACGATGCCATTACTCAATTCACTCAAGCAGCTTTTTTAAATCCAAGATTCACTGAAGCTCTTTATCACGTGGGAATGGGCTATGAGTTCCAGCATAACGATTTGGCCATGCGTGACGATGAAAAGACTCTCAAAAAACTTTTGAAATCCCAGTACAAAAAGGCGATTGATTGGTACAGCAAAGCCGTTAACGTTGCACCCGAGAATGATATGCCAGCGGTGGCGCGGTCCCATTTTCGCCTGGGAGTCATCAAACGCGATCTCGAGCTTAAAAAGAGCGGCAAGGACGGCGCTAAACCTAATATGAAGCCCGCTATGGATCATCTTGAAAAAGCTGTAGCCCTCATTCCTGATTTTCCCGAAGCGCACAATGAACTCGGTCGAGTCTATGACATCATTGGTCGCTATCCCGAAGCCATTGATCAGTTCACTTTAGCGATTCAAGGCCACAAATTTTTTGCATCAGCTTTTAGTAATCGAGGTGTTGCTCGTTGGCATGATGGTAACTGGGATCTGGCTCTAGCGGATTGCCGTAAAGCAGTTGAAATCGATCGAAATTTTGCAGGTGGCCGCTTTAACTTGGGGCAGGTAGTCTTTGCGCGAGTGCAAGAACTCAAGGCCAATCAAGACAGGGCCGTGGTGCATCTTGAAGTTCAAAAGGCCATCGATGAATTTACTGCCGCCATCACCATTGATTCAAAATTTAAGGATGCGTGGCATGCTCTAGCAAAGGCTCAATGGGCCTATCATGACTATGAGAGTGCAAAAAAGACTTATGAAAAAATCTTATTCGATAACAAAAAGGATAAAGAAGCCAAGAAAGCCATGAAAGCTTTAGCCAAAGAAGAGAAAATATTTAAAGCCCATGTCCCCAAGCAATACTTGCAGGGAGAGGCACCCAAGAAATAGCTCATGAAAACCATAGTCTTACTTTGCGACGGGATGTCTGATCATCCCCAGGCCTCATTGGGCGACAAAACGCCCCTTCAAGTCGCCAAAAAACCTAACATGGACCGCCTATGTGCTCAGGGCGAAACTGGCCTAGCCAATACAGGTGTGCCAGAATTGCCTATGGGCTCTGACGTGGGTAATATGGCTGTGCTCGGCTATGACCCGCGAAAATATTACAGTGGTCGCGCTCCATTTGAAGCCCTTAATTTAGGCGTCACGCTCGCTAAAGGCGAAACAGCTTTTCGCTGCAATTTAGTCCACGTCAAAGATCAAATCATGGACGATTACAGTGCTGGTCATATCAATACCGATGATGCCAAAGAACTCATCAAGATGCTCGATAAGCGCTTGGGTACGGACAAACTGCGCTTTGTTGCTGGCACCCAATATCGCCACCTCGCCATTTTTAAAGGCGCAGGATTTGAAGAAGCTAAATGCACCCCACCTCATGACATTTCAGGTAAGACCATCGAAGAGCATTTGCCCAAAGGAAACAAAGGCAAAGAACTCAAACAGTTGATGCTAGATTCGAATCTTTATCTAGAAGGTCACGAGGTTAATCGCGAACGCCGGCGCGATGGCAAGAAAACTGCGAATATGATTTGGCTTTGGGGCCAGGGAAAAGCAGTTGAAATGCCAACATTCAAGTCACGCTTTCAACTGGATGGTGCGGTCATTTCTGCGGTTGACCTCATCAAGGGGCTAGGCCGTTCAATTGGCCTCGATGTTATTGATGTGCCAGGCGCCACAGGCTGGATCGACACGGATTTTGTCGGCAAGGCCAAAGCTGGCCTAAAGGCCCTGAAAAAGAAAGATTTTCTATACTTGCACCTTGAAGTTACCGATGAAGCCGGACATAAAGGCGACACCGAGACCAAGGTTAAGGCCATCGAAGAAATTGACAGCAAGGTACTCGGCACTTTGCTCGAAGGATTGCAAGGCGAAGAGTATCAAATTCTCATTATTCCTGATCATCCGACACCACTCGAGACTCGCACCCATGCGCTTGAACCCGTGCCTTACGTTTGGTACGACAGCCGACCTGGCGTTCTCAAGGTGAGCGGTCTAAGCTATGACGAGACCCAAGCCAAATCATCTGGCATCTTTTGGCAAGAAGGCTGGGCTCTTTTGCCCGCCATACTAAAAGCAAAGGAGTAATTCATTGCCCCTGGTGGTTCATAAATATGGCGGTTCATCGGTCGCCACCCCTGAGCATATGAAGAATGTTGCCAAACGCATTACGCGCACCCGTCAGCAAGGCAATGACTTGGTGGTGGTGGTTTCAGCCCCCGGCGACACAACCGACGACCTCATCGCCCTTGCTCGCCAAATTACTAACGAGCCAGACGAGCGCGAAATGGACATGTTGCTTGCTACCGGTGAGCAGCAGAGTATTGCATTGCTAGCCATTGCCATCAAAGACCTTGGCTATGACGCCATTTCATTTACAGGCCCGCAAGTCGGCATCATCACTGATGAAGTTTACGGCAAAGCCAGAATTGTCAAAGTGGGTGATGAAAAAATTCGCAAAGCTCTTAAATTAGGCAAGATCGTAATTGTCGCTGGCTTTCAGGGCCAAACCGAAAACGAAGAAATCACTACCTTAGGACGGGGCGGTTCAGACCTCACTGCCGTAGCTCTCGCGGCCGCATTAAACGCCGATGTATGTGATTTTTACAAAGATGTTGATGGAGTCTTCACGGCTGACCCCCGTTTGGTACCGGACGCAAAGAAACTGAATGCTATCTCCTATGAAGAAATGCTAGAAATGGCATCATCAGGGGCACAGGTACTTAATTCCCGTTCTGTGGAATTTGCCAAGAAGAATGGTGTTAAAATTCACGTGCGTTCGAGTTTACATGATGGGCCCGGCACGCTCATCATAGGGGAGGTCAAAGGTATGGAAGACGTACTCGTTTCTGGCATTACTTATAATAAGGATGAAGCCAAACTCACTCTGCTAGGTGTTAAGGACAAACCTGGTATTGCCGCCACCGTCTTTCGAGCATTAGCCAATGCTGAAGTGAATGTCGACATGATTATTCAAGACGTATCTGAACAAGGTGTCAACAATATGTCCTTCACCGTTGCTAAAACCGATCTCAAAAAAGCCCAAGATACTTTGCGCAAAGTTTCTGAACAGCTAGCCGCAGGCGGCATTTCAACCGACGAGAGCATTGCCAAGATTTCAGTGGTGGGCGTGGGTATGCGTTCCCATTCGGGCGTAGCTGCCCAAATGTTTGAAGCTCTCGCAAAAGGCAACATCAATATTCAGATGATCTCCACTTCTGAAATAAAGATTTCTTGTGTCATTCACGAGCAAGATACTGACCGTGCGGTGCGCGCCTTACATGAACAATTCAAGCTCGGAGCCCGAACATGATCTCAGACGGCCTGCAGAGCGATTCATCTGATTTTTCACCACGCTGGCACGCCATGGCGACCGGCATCATTGCTGCTACGCTACTGGCAGTTTATTACACGGTCAAAGAACTGGTACTGCGCTAAGCAGGGGAAACCATGGGCAAATTATTGAGACATGATATTGAAATTCTAGACACCACATTGCGGGATGGTTCCCAAGGTGAGGATGTTAGCTTCTCGGTGGATGATAAGCTGTCTATAGCTCGCCTACTTGACGACCTCGGCGTGCGTTTCATTGAGGGCGGCTGGCCTGCACCTGGCAACGCCAAGGACCAAGCATTCTTTCACCGTGCCCGCCGCCTCAAATTCAAAAACTCGCAATTAGTGGCTTTTGGGTCGACCTGCCGGGTCAAAGCTAAAGCCGCATCCGATCCATTCCTCAAAGCTCTACTCATGGCTGAGACCAAGACAATCTGCATCTTTGGCAAGAGCTCAGACTTGCATGTTAAAAATGTACTACGTACTAGTTTAGATGAAAACTTACGCATGATTCATGATTCGGTTGCCTTCTTCAAACAAGCCAAACGCACTCTGATTTACGATGCGGAACATTTTTTTGATGGCTATAAACGCAACCCATCCTATGCTCTGAAATCCTTACAGGCAGCTTTTGACGCTGGCGCAGACCGCCTCGTCCTTTGTGATACCAATGGCGGCTGCCTGCCGTGGGAAATAGAACGCATGACCCGTGACGTAACAAAATCTTTCCCTGATTCGGTTATCGGCATTCATGCGCATAATGACGGCGATTTAGCCGTGGCCAACAGCCTCTCGGCTGTAGCCCAAGGTGCACGCCATGTACAGGGAACCATGAATGGCCTAGGGGAACGTTGTGGAAATGCCAACCTAGTATCTATTATTCCAGACCTAACCTTTAAAATGGGCTTGAGCGCCGTACCTGCAGGCTCGCTAAGCCGCTTAACTGCCTTGGCGCGCGAAGTAGCGAGCATTGCTAACTTACCCTTGGGCGATCACCAGCCTTTTGCAGGAGCTTCAGCTTTTGCACACAAAGCGGGCGTACATATTGATGCCATGCTCAAAGATCCACGATCCTATGAGCACCTAGAACCTGAAAAGGTAGGGAATGAACGACGCTTGCTGGCGTCTGAACAGGCTGGCAAAGCTACCATGCTTGCCAAAGCAAAACATTATGGGATACGGCTCAACCATGGTATTGAAAGTGCTCGCGAAATCATCGCCAAGATCAAAGAACTTGAAGTTCAGGGCTATCAGTTCGAAGGAGCCGACGCATCGCTCGAGCTGATGATGCGGCGCCATCTCGGACAGGCAAAACCCTATTTTAGATTAGAAAGCTATCACGTCAGCGTCGAACATCATGACGGTCTCGACCCTGCCGAAGCGACCATCAAGTTGGTGGTCAGAGGCAAAGAACAACACACCGTGGCCGAGGGAAATGGCCCTGTCAATGCGTTAGACCAGGCTCTGCGCAACGCCCTCATCCCTTTTTATCCTTCGCTTAAAAAAACTCAGCTTGTTGACTATAAAGTCAGGGTGCTCAAATCGAGTGGAGGTACCGCTGGCAAAGTTCGTGTGCTTATTCAGACGAGCGATGGAAAAACAACCTGGAACACGATGGGTGTTCACGAAAACATCATTGAAGCTTCTTGGGAAGCCTTAGTAGATTCTGTTGAACATAAATTGCACCGTGAGCGAGTTAAGCCTTGAGGCGCAATGCCCCCATCGGCATCTTTGATTCGGGGGTCGGCGGGCTCACCGTGGCTCGCGAAATTATGCGCCAGCTTCCCGGCGAACGCGTTATCTATTTTGGCGACACGGCCCGCGCGCCTTATGGCAATAAGAGTCCCCGTGCTTTAATCCGATATGCCCTGGAAAGCGCACGTTTTCTTTCGAAGCAAGGCGTTAAATTCTTGGTCGTTGCCTGCAATTCATCCTCTGCCTATAGCCTGCCCACATTACGCAGGCACTTCAAAAAGCTTCCTCTCTTAGGGGTTATTGATGCTGGCGCACAGGCTGCCATCCACGCATCGCGTGGTGAGAAACTAGGTGTCATAGGCACCTTGGCCACGATTCGCTCAGGCGCCTATCTAAAAGCTTTACGTGCGCTTTCGCCCAAGGCTAATCCCTTGCTTTTGGCCTGCCCGCTTTTTGTGCCCTTAGTTGAAGAAGGATGGCTTAATTCTCCCGTCACACGCCAAGTAGCCCAACGTTACTTACTGCCCATGAAACGCAAGAAAGTTGAAACTCTTGTACTGGGATGCACGCATTACCCGCTCTTAAAACAGGTTATTAGCCGCGTCATGGGTTCGCAGGTCCGATTGGTTGACTCTGCCAAAGAAACCGCCCACCAAGTGGCCATTATTTTGCGCGAACTAGGGCTCGAGTCAAAAAAACGCAAACTTGCTTTTCGGCAACATTGTTTTTATGTCTCGGATCTTCCTGAACAATTCACGATTGTTGGCCAACGCTTTTTGGGGCAAGCCTTGCGCCAGGTGAAGCAAGTGGTTCCAATGCCTTGGACCGGACCTTTGACGTGAGCCTGCTAAGCCCTCTCAAAACTAAATGGATATCAAAAATGACGGGCTATGATGGTTCGCCACTTTCATCTCAATGGGCCTACCGCCGTTTTGGCATACTTGGCGATAGCTTGCTAGCCTTCCGAGGACCCTGTCACGTAGAAGTCGCTGATTTAGCAGACCTTGAAGATTTTCGAAGCGGCGCCTACATTGAGTCGCGAGACATGCTCCACTTTATTGCTGAGCATTTCGACGCTAACTTGGGCGAAGGCATACTTCGACAGTATCTACTCGTGAATCTACTTATGGATGAGATCAATGCTCGCCAGAAAAAGGTTCGCATTCGGCGGAATGGTAATGACCTTTGGGCGGGCCAACGCAAACTGAGTGTTTCGATCGCAGCCCCCACCACGGTGTCAGTTAAGATTCATGTGGGAGTAAACATTTCTTCAAAGGGAACACCCGTACCCACTCTTGGTCTAAGCGATCTTAAGATTGCCCCGTTGGTCCTGGCCCGAGCCGTACTCAAACGTTGCGCTGCCGATGCCAAGGCTCTTGCTAAAGCTCAGGTTAAAGTGAGAGCCTATCCCTAATTTCGCATATCAAATTCATAAAAAAAGACCCCTGCTTTACAGCCGGGGTCTTTTTTTTGAATGCGATTTCGATTTAAGATTTAATTCGCGCCATCAAGCTATCAATTTGACTAACGAAAAGGCCATTATTTTCCATGACTTCTTTGACCTTTTCAATTGCGTGTATCACGGTGCTGTGATTCTTACCGCCGAAAGCCTCACCGATTTCAGTCAAAGAAGCATTTGTGAGCTCACGAGCAATATACATAGCCGCTTGCCGCGCCAGCACAACATTGGCAGTGCGAGTGCGACCACGCAAGTCATTCAGTTTGATATTAAAATGGGTAGCAGCCTCGTTCTGAATCAAATCCATGCTGACTACACGTGTTTCAGCCTGCAGTACATCATGCAGCACCTGGCGCGAAAGATCGAGATTCAGTTCTTGCTTGGTCAATGAAGCAAATGCGGCCACGCGATTCAAGGAACCTTCCATGTCGCGAATATTGCTGCGCATGGATTCAGCCAGCAATAAGATCACATCGTTGGGTACCTGCAGGCTTTCGATTTCACATTTCTTCTTTAAAATGGCAATTCGAGTTTCAAGATCAGGGGGTTGAATATCCACCGTCAGACCCCATTCAAAACGCGAACGCAACTTATCAAAAACCTGAATGTCGCGCGGATGGCTGTCTGAGGTGGCCACGATCTGCTTACTATTTTCAAATAGAGCATTAAACGTATTCAAGAATTCTTGCTGCATCGAGTCTTTACGTTCCATGAACTGAATATCATCTACGAGCAAAACATCAGTATCACGGAAGGCCATACGAAACTCGTCCATGCGATTCGACCGCAGGCAACGCACCATTTCATTAAGAAATATCTCAGACGAGACGTACAAGACTCTTAACTCGGGGCGATGGGCCCGAATAAAATTACCAATAGCATGCAGCAGATGGGTCTTACCCAAGCCGACCTTGCCATAAATAAAGAGGGGGTTGTATGAGAGGCTGGGGGTTTCACCCACAGCCATCGAAGCTGCGCAGGCAAAACGGTTGCTATTTCCGATGATAAAATTCTCGAATTTATAGCGACTATTAAGGGGTATGCCCTTAAGAATTTCGGCCGAAGGCTGGTAGGCGTCCCTTTGGTCAGGGCGGGGATTCCGATTAGCAGGGGCACTCGGAGCTTCCAGAGGTGCCTGGCTCAGATTAGTTTCCCAACGTTTACGGCTGCCCTCATCCACCAGGATCCTAAATTCCACAGGCTTGCCAGCAATTTTGGCTAGACTGTCATGAATTGAAGGTAGGTAGTGAGTTTGCACCCATTCAAGTATAAATTGGCTGGGTACCAGTATTTGAAGGATTTCGCCTTCCCACTGTGCCGAACTAGGGGCAAACCAAGTGTCGAAAGACGACGAATCGATCTTTGATGCCAAAACGTCAAGCGTTTGGCGCCAAAGGGTTTCTTTGACCAGGTTCAAGTCGATGCCTCGGGAGCTTGGACGAAAAGTTACGTCAAAGCGATCAGGGCTGTATTATAGTGCCCGGCCTAAAAAAGGCAACGTCAAAAATCATTTTTCTGTCTAAGGCAAATGAGCGCCCGCACACCTGAGATCGATCTACACCCACAAGCTATGCCTGGCCAGGGCCCTGAACAGGCCCTGGCAGCTTGCCGCCATTTTCTTGAAACGACGCATGCGGCAGGGCATGCCGAAGTGCGTATTATCACCGGTTTAGGCCTTCATGGCGATGGCACGCCCCGCCTGCGCCTGCGCGTTGAAAGGGAAGTGCTGAGCGCCATGGCAATGCGCATCATTGCCACCCACTATGAGCAGAATGGCGCTGTCATCCGTGTTGAGTTCAATAAGACTGCAGCAAAGCCTAGCGCCCGCCATTTGCGGGCCCTCAAACAGCAAGCGACATTGCATCAGCGCATTCAGCTCGAAGAGCGCCTACTCGTAGCCTGGGACCGTTTAGATGCCGCCTGGGAAGCTCTTGATCATGGCGATCTGAGACGTGCAAAATTAAAGGCCAATCAGTTAATGAGAGAATTTTTTACCGCTAGGCCAGCGCTAACTGAAGATCAGGACGCACTCGAGATCTTCTTGAAAGATATTGAAAAAAAACTCCACGAGGGGGATTAGTATGAAGGTTTCACATTTTTGGATTAGAGCCCTTCCTGTACTGGCGCTATCGCTAGCTCAGCTTGGACAAAGCCATGCCGTCACCCCGGCCTGGGGCCGTTTTCATCTGGTAGCGGGTGGCGGTGATCCTGATTTTCGTGACGCGGCGTATGTTGACGCTGCGTTGAATTCACCGACGGCCTCCGCGGTGAGTCAAGATGGCAAGTGGATCTACGTAGCCGATTTGGCCAATCATGCTATTCGACGAATTGACGTGGCCCAAGGTTGCAAGGTTGAAACTTTGGCTGGCGGACCTTTGAGCGAAGCTTGCAAAAGCCCCATGTCGCTGGCCCTGGTTTCTGAGCAGAACATGCTTGTCCTTGCCGCAGGCAAAAAACCTGTATTGATGAGATTGAACGCGAATGGCGGAAGCCCCAGCGAATGGAAACTTGATGGGAAAGAAGTTCCCTGCGAAGCGGTTGCTGCACATCCTTTGAGGCCCTGGGTCTATGGACTTGATCCGCTTAGTGGCTCGGTCTATTTCGGGGACCTCGGCAAGAATAGCTTGGTGAAAATCGGCGAGTTTGTTGAATTTAAGCCGGGCCCCGGCCAGGCTCCGCCTGCACCTGGCCAATGGCAATTGGCGGCCACTGACACTGAGCTCTACGCCCTTGACCGCTACCGTGGCCGACTCTGGCGCCTCTTGCGCGATCAAGGCCCCCTTGTCGGCAATCCGCGCGAAGACTTCCCCCTCAACGGCACCCTGAAAGCCGAGGGCTTGCAGAGCTGGGGCGAAGCCAGTGTTCGTGGACTTTGCGCAGTTCGTGTTGAACGTGAGCGCCCATTTTGGGAGATTTGGGTTTGGGATGAATCCAAGCCCGCATTCTGGGTCTATGATCCTCAAACCCTTAAGACCCGTGAAATGTACCTGCGCACTGCGCAGGGCAACTTTATCAAGCCAAGCGACCCTGCGCCACGCTGGCCCAGAGATACCTACGACATCACCGATGCGACTTATCGGCCCGCGCTGAAAGGCCCTCTAGGTATCGTGAGTGACCATGCCCGCGGCCTGCTCTATATCGCCGAAAGCAAAGGCAATCGCATGCTGGGACTGCAGCGTCCTGAATGGACAGCCGTGAGCCTCACCGAACTTGATGATTACTATCACTATCAACGTATACCAGGGGTTAAGCGCATCTTATTGGTGGGTGACTCCATGGTTCTCTCGGATGATTTAGGCGCCAAAGATGAAGCCCGAATCGAAACCGGGTTTGGAAAGAAACTTGAGTTCTACCTCAATCTTTTTTCATCCTTAAAGGGGAAGAACCAACGATATCAAGTCCTACAGAAGTCAATGGCGTTGGGCGCCATGGGGGGAGGCGTCAGTGCATATTTAGCGAGCCTGCCTATACCCCAGAACGGAACCGAATTTGACGAAGCCATCACTCTGCTCACTTACATGAATGTGAACCTAGAACTACTTTCAATGATACGGACCAAATCGCCCGATGATGTGCCCGGCGCTTTAGTAGATCCAGCCTACTGGGGCCAGACAACAGACGAACTTCGCGAGAACATGGGACCATTACGGCGCAGCTTCATGGATTGGCTTCGCAAGAATCCAAAAGACTATGAAGCCTACCTTCGCACTGATGAAACCGCCTCGCGACTCGACACACCCCAAAGTCCTTTCGCCTTTGACTTATTACAAAAACCCACGTACCAAGCCTGGGTGTCAAAGGCGCATCAAAAAGTGGTGAAACGCTGCGTTGAAAACATGAAGAAGCGAAAAGCAGGGTATATTCAAATACTGCTGCCGATGCGCAACCAGCTGGCTCCTGGTGAAAATATCAAAGGAGGCTACAGTTTCAGCGACACGACCCAAGCGCCATGGTTCGACGCTGAGCTTGCCAAGATCGCCAAAGAAGAAGGCGTACCCTTTATCAGTTTGACTGATGCCATGCGCTCGCTTGAACCAAACGTATTTCCTTTGGTCGGCTACAATACGCACCATTACCGTACACAGGGAATTGAATGGGCGGCCTTGATTACGGCCTGGACATATATCGAAAGACAGCTTTGAAGCACGCTGCCCGGGCATTTTGCATCTGCCTGCTCACAGCTGAAATCGGGCTACGCTTGGCAAGCTCTAGCTTCTGGCAAGAATGGGGCAGGGCAGAACTTGTGGGCGCATCCAGTTTGACAGATTATGTCACTGCCGTACGCATAGCAGTTCCAAGCCAAACTCACGTTTGGCTTTTTGGTGACAGTGTGCTTTACGGTAGTGCCCTGCTCGAGCACCACACGCCCCATTGGCGCGAGAAGACAGTTGGCAGCTATTTAAGGCGACAGGATTCTCAACGAAACTGGAGTGAAATATCAGCCGAAGGCTTGCTGATTCCTGATTTGAGGGCGATTGTTCAAATAGCGCAACCTGCAGCTCGTGATACGCTCATCATAGAACTTAACTACCGAATGTTCAGCGCTGACGCAGGCCAAATTGAGAATTCTTATTCACGCAATTTTCTAGCGCCTGCATATCAATCAGATTGGGAAGAGAATCTTGCTGCCTATTCAGCCTATTATCGGTACGCCCAAATTGCCCGATATCTTTTTTGGCAACCATCACGCGAGACACGCGTGGCCCAATGGCTGCGTTTCGGCAAGGCTCTTGGCACAGGGCCCGCTGTAGACGACGAGCTCAGAGCCAATCTGTTAGCGATGAAAATCTCACCCTATTATTCTGCGCCGGCTCTGGCGCCCCAGCATGCAGGTCTAGCCGCACTGAATGCCTGGTTGCCTGAATTGCTCCAACAAAAAGGCAGGGTACTGGTCTTCCTCACCCCACAAAATTGGGACTTAATCGGCGAGTATACCGATGAAAAGGCTTATGCCAAAAACCGAAAAATCCTGAAAAATTTGCCTTGGCCCAAGAATGTAATCTATGTGGATTGGGCTGACAGAAAACCCAGTCAAGGACGTTTCTTAGATCATTGCCATCTAGACGAAGTCGGTAATCAGGAGCTGGCGACATGGCTGCTCAAGGAGCTGCCATGAAGTGGCGCAATTGGCTCATAGGTGTGGCGGCATTCTTGCTGCTGACAGCGCTATTGGTCTGGGGCGCTGGCTTTGCCGCTTCTAAATTCATATACGTGGACTTTTAGATGATATTCAATACGCCCTGGTTCATCGCGTTTCTCATCATCTACTATGCGATGACCTGGCTCACGCCAGGCCCCAAAACACGCTATGCATTGTTATTGATAGCTTGCGCTATTTTTCACACGCATTTCGCTGGACCGTCTGGTGTGGCCCCCATCATCGTCATGGCGGTCAGCACATACTATATCGCTGGGCCACTTTCACGAGCCCAGGGCGCGCGGCGCATGCACTACCTTTTGCTTGGCCTAGCCGTGCCGGTAGCAGGGCTGATCTGGTACAAATATCGCGGATTCTTTGGCATGGGCCAGGTTGGCGCTATGCCACTGGCGATTTCGTTTTTCACTTTTGAATTTGCGCATTATCTCACTGACATTTACAAGGGTTCGCAGCCCATACGCAATGCGGGTGACTTCACGCTGTTTAGCATCTATTTTCCGTCTATCGTCTCGGGTCCTATCAAGCGCTATCAGCCATTCACCGAAAGTCTGAAGCGGGGCATTCCCCATCCCATGCATAATCCTTTGGCCCTCAAAGGCGCAGGCCGCGTGCTGCTAGGTTTTTCTAAGAAAATGCTCGTGGCCGATAATTGCAGCGTAGCTATCGCTTTACTTGAGAAAGCAGATCAATGGAACACGTCATCTGTCGTTGCCTTAATCGTTTTGCTCACCATTCGTATTCTCTTTGACTTTTCTGGCTATTCAGATATCGCCATTGGTCTGGCAGAAATTTGCGGCATTGAAGTGCCGCAGAATTTCAATTTTCCCTATGCTGCACGCAACATTCAAGATTTCTGGCGGCGGTGGCATATGTCGCTGTCGAGTTGGATACGCGACTATATTTACATACCGTTGGGTGGTTCACGCGCCGCACCCTGGCGTCGAGCTCTTAATCTCTTACTCGCCATGGGCCTTTGTGGGCTCTGGCATGGGGCGGCCTGGAACTTTGTGCTCTGGGGCCTTTACCATGGCATGGGAATGAGCGTTCACGCTCTGTGGGCCAAACGCTTTCCGGCTCCTGAAGGCCGAGATCCATTGCGTTTTGTTTTTTCGTGGGCGCTAACCCTCGTTTTTGTGGCCTGGGGTTGGTTGCTCTTTACCTATCCATTGGCTAAAGTAATCGAAATTTCCCGCCATCTGTTTTGAGGCCTGCCTAAAAATGCGTATCATGCTTGCTTGCCTAATGAGTATCTTGACTACGTCTGCCCTTAGAGCTGATTTCACGGCTCAGCAACAAGGCTGCACCAGCTCAGCCAAGCTGGGACCCCTGACTCTCAAACACTGTGATGTGTCATTTGCCAAGACACCCAAATATGTCACGGTCATGTGGGATTCTATGCCGTATCAAACTCAGCTCAAATTCCTCAGTTCAACCGCCATAGCTGACATAGCTCAAGCTTTGGCACTGGACTGGGGCGCACAGCGCTATCCTGTGGCCAAAGTTTTCCGGGTGGTCATGGTCGAAGTAAAAGAAAGAGACAGCTATGGGCTGCCACGCTGGGACCAACTCAAAGTGCTTCAACGATTTGAGTTCAAGAAAAGCTCAAAAAAACAGCGCTCAAGCAAAAAATAGCAGGTGCCGCGAGGCCCTCTTTTCGATATATTAACGTCTCTTTTGGCGCTTTTGGTGGCGTACCCAAGTGGTTTAAGGGGACGGTCTGCAAAACCGTTATTCATGGGTTCGAATCCCATCGCCACCTCCACTTTTTAAAAACCGGGCCCCAACCCGCGCCCCCTTCGACACTAAGGAGTTTTCCCATGGCTAAAATCACTGTGATTGGCGGCGGCAATGTCGGAGCCACCACGGCCCAGCGACTTGCTGAAAAAGAGCTCGGTGATGTAGTTCTCGTTGATATTGTTGAAGACATGCCCCAAGGCAAAGCCTTAGATCTCATGCAAAGTGGTCCGGTCTATGGCTACGACACTCTCATTACGGGCAGCAACAACTACGAACCTACCGCCAATTCTGATGTTGTCGTCATCACCAGCGGCATACCCCGCAAGCCGGGCATGAGCCGCGACGATCTTCTTAAGACGAACGCTGGCATTGTGCAGTCGGTAACTCAACAAATTGCCAAGACCAGCCCCAACGCCATCCTCATCATCGTTAGCAACCCTCTCGATGCTATGACCTATGTGGCCCACAAGGTCAGCGCCTTTCCATCCAACCGCGTGATCGGCATGGCGGGCGTACTCGACAGCGCCCGCTTCAGGACCTTCTTGGCAATGGAACTCGGTGTCAGCGTCGAAGACGTACACGCCACGGTTCTCGGTGGCCATGGCGACACGATGGTCCCTGTGCTTGGCTACAGCACCGCAGCCGGTATTCCTGTGGAGCAACTCATTCCTAAAGATCGTCTCGACGCCATTGTTCAGCGCACCCGCGACGGCGGCGCTGAGATCGTCAAATTGC
Source organism: uncultured bacterium (assembly GCA_964521965.1). Taxonomy (GTDB): domain Bacteria; phylum Oederibacteriota; class JAJYGY01; order JAJYGY01; family DAIDJD01; genus CAZFUM01. The sequence goes on from CAZFUM010000001.1 coordinate 19,843, forward strand.
TTAAGACCGGCAGCGCATTCTATGCCCCTTCGGCCAGTTCAGTCGTCATGGTCGAAAGCATACTCAAAGACAAAAAGCGCATCTTGCCCTCGGCTGTACTAGCCAACGGCGAATATGGCATCAAAGGACTTTTTGTCGGGCTCCCGGCAGTACTCGGCAGCAAAGGTGTAGAGAAGATTATCGAGATGAAGCTGAATCCCGATGAGCAAGCTGCCCTCGACAAGAGCGCCGCTGCAGTCAAAGAACTTTGCGGCGCAGTCGACAAGCTGATGGGGTGGTAAGCATATGAAGCTTCACGAATACCAAGCCAAAGACTTGCTCGAGGCTACCGGCGTCAAAGTGCTCAAAGGCTTTGTGGCCAGCCAGAAGAGCGAGATTGAGGGCGCTATTTCAAAATTAAGCGACAAGGGCCCCTGGGTCGTTAAAGCCCAAGTACACGCAGGCGGCCGCGGCAAGGCTGGTGGCGTCAAGCTGGCCAAGACCAAGCCGGAACTTAAAGAAAAGGCCGAGGCCATTCTGGGCATGACCCTGATCTCAAACCAGACTGGTCCCCAAGGCGTATTGGTGAAAAAGATTTTGTTGGTTGAGGCTGTGGACATCGCTAAAGAAATCTATGTTTCGATTTTAATGGACCGCAAAGTTGGCAAGCCTTTGGTCATTGCCTCGGCTGAAGGCGGCATGGAAATCGAAGAACTAGCCAAGACCAACCCTGAAAAGATTCTCAAAGTGCATTTGGACCCCCTGGCCGGCATGCAGGCCTATCAAGCCCGTGATTTGGCTTATCAATTGGCTCCTGGCGAGCCGGCAGACAGCACCGTATACGCCAATCTCACCGAGTTGCTGCTGGGCCTTTCGCGCGCGTTCTTTAAGTACGATGCCAGCCTGGTCGAGGTGAACCCCTTAATTATCACGCCTGACAAGCAGGTCATTGCTTTAGACGCCAAAGTGGCCATTGAAGACAACGCCCTTTACCGTCATCCTGAAATCGAAGCCATGCGCGACGTGGCCGAAGAAAACCCCAAAGAAGTCAAAGCTGCTGAAGCTGGCCTGAATTACATCTCTTTGGACGGCAACATCGGCTGCTTGGTCAATGGCGCTGGACTGGCCATGGCTACGATGGATTTGATCAAACTGCACGGCGGCTCGCCCAATAACTTCTTAGACGTTGGCGGTGGAGCCAACAAAGACACCATGCTAGCGGCATTTAAGCTGCTACTCAGCGATACCCAAGTCAAAGGCATATTAGTCAATATTTTTGGCGGCATTGTGCGTTGCGATCTCGTGGCCCAGGGTGTGATTGATGCGGCCAAAGAAGTGAAGCTGACCGTTCCCATGGTTGTGCGCTTAGAGGGCACTAATTCAGAAGAAGGCCGAAAACTTATCGCCAACTCAGGACTTCCCATCACCCCTGCCGATGGTTTCAATGACGCGACTTTGAAAATCGTTGCGGCTGTGGGGGGAAAATAATATGTCGATCATTATCAACAAGAATACAAAAGTTCTATTTCAAGGCATTGGCAAGGCCGGCAGCTTTCACCTCAAAGGCTGCAAAGACTATGGCAGCAAGGTGGTCGCGGGTGTGCAGCCCAAAAAAGGCGGCACCACGGTTGAGGGCGTGCCTGCATTTAATACGGTACGCCAAGCTGTCAAAGAAACCGGCGCTGATGCGAGCGCCATCTTTGTGCCAGCTCCTGGCTGCGCTGACGCCATCCTCGAAGCTGCCGACGCGGGTATCAAAACTATTGTTTGCATCACCGAAGGCATCCCCGTGCTGGACATGAGCCGCACCAAGCAGATCCTGCGTCAGCAGTATCCTGACGTGCGCCTGATCGGCCCCAACTGCCCTGGCATCATCACCGTGGACGAATGCAAAATCGGCATCATGCCGGGCTATATTCACAAAAAAGGCAAATGCGGCATTGTGTCAAAATCAGGCACGTTGACCTATGAAGCCGTGCACCAAACGACGACCGCAGGCTTTGGCCAGACAACCTGTGTGGGCATTGGCGGCGATCCGATCCTAGGTTCCACTTACTTAGACATTCTGCCTTTATTTGAAAAAGATCCCGACACCGAGATCATCGTGCTCATCGGCGAAATCGGCGGCGATGCAGAAAAGCAGGCCGCTGAATATTGGAAAGCCAATATGAAAAAGCCTATCGTCGCCTTTGTAGCTGGCCGCACAGCCCCTGCAGGCAAGCGCATGGGCCACGCTGGCGCCATCATCGGCGGCGCAGACGACACCGCTGACGCCAAACTCAAAATGCTAGCTAGCTATGGCATCTACACCGTAGAGAATCCGAGCATGATCGGGGCCAAGGTGGCTGAAGTGCTAGGCAAAAAATAGATATTCATATGTATTATGCAAAATAAAAAAAAGCCCCGCATTGCTGCGGGGCTTTTTGTTTTTAAGAGGGAACTAAGTTCAGCGCTTATCGATGGGCACGTACTCCACGCCCACGGGGCCGACCCACTCGCCTTCAGGGCGGATGAGGCGGTTATTGGCGAGTTGCTCCATGACGTGGGCCAGCCAACCTGAGACGCGGCTGAGGGCAAAGATGGGCGTGTACATTTCTAAGTCAATGCCCATGCAGTAATAAACCGAGGCCGAATAGAAGTCGACGTTGGGATAAATATTCTTGATTTCGAGCATAGCCTGCTCAACTTCACGGCTCAGCAAGTACATATACTCGTGGCCGGTCTTTTTGCAGAGTTCTTCGCTCATCTTGCGCAAATGGGTGGCACGGGGATCTTCTGTCTTATACATGCGATGACCAAAACCCATAATCTTTTTCTTCTTCTCTAAGCCATCTTTCACCCATTCTTTGGCAATCTTCGGGTCTTTGATTTCGAGCAGCATGCGCGCCACAGCTGTATTAGCGCCGCCGTGCAACGGGCCTTTGAGGGCTCCAATAGCCGCCACGACCGCGCTATGCGGGTCAGTCAGGGTACCGGCCGCTACGCGAGCTGTAAATGTCGATGCGTTGAATTCATGGTCTGCATGCAAGACGAGGCATTTATCAAACATCTTTTCGGTTTGCTGATCAGGGTCAGTGCCGGTCATGCAGCGCAAAAAATTAAAGGCAATACTTTTGCCGGGTGTAGGCTGAATAAGCGCCTGACCTTTCATCACACGTTGCAACGCAGCAACTAAGGGACCCATTTGGGCCGTTAATCGGATAGCACGAGCCACGTTAGCGCTGTCCATGGCATAGCCAGAGCCATCACTCTTAAGCTGGCCCATCATAGACTGGCCATTGGCAGGCGTTGCGTTGTTATCTTCTTTGTATTTGCGCTCGGTCAACGCCAGGTTAGCGACAGCGGCTTGCAGCAATGACATGGGATTTGCGTCACCAGGAAATTGCTTGATAAGGGCCTCAGTTTCGCTAGGCAACTTGATTTCGGCCCAAAGTTTTTGGTTAAAAGTATCCAGCTCGGATTTCTTAGGTAGTCGCCCGAACCAGAGCAACCAAATGCACTCTTCAAACGAACAATGATCTGCGACATCGTGAATTGAAAGGCCGCGATAGGTGAGTACACCCAGCTTACCGTCAATTGTGCTGATAGCTGTTTGGCCTGCAATAATTCCTTCGAGTCCGCCGCCCGCCATTGAAACCTCATAGAATAAAAGTCGAAACCGCCCTGATTCTAGTCAGCCAGGCCATACCCTGACAAGCTAAAACAGGCAAAATTAAGCTCTTTTAGGTATTCAATTCAAGATTCTTCGCACATCTGCACGACTTGGATCAAGTTCAAGTACTTTCTGAAAGGCTTGGCGTCCCTCGGCGGGGCGCCCCGTCTTAAAATACGTTACCCCTAGGTTATACCAAGCATCAATATAGCCTGGCTTATTACTAAGACTTTGGCGGTAGGCAAGTTCGGCTTCTTGCATGCGCCCCATGCGGTGCAGGGCATTGCCGCGGTTATAGGGAAATTCGTGGCTGCTCGCATCCCAAACTTCAGCGTCCTCATAAAGTTTGAGCGCATCGGCCAAGGCGCCGGATTCTTCAGCTAAGGTGCCCAAAGAATTATGAAAAATCGCAAAATCATTCACCATCAGCTTGCGACTATTAACGTCTAGCTTTGGATCACGGTAGCCACGCTTGCGAACTAAGGCCAGATTGTGGCGGCCACGCTGAAGCCAATCTTTAGGTGCCGCTGCAGCCAAAACCAGGGGCTGATAGATTTGACCCGCAGGTAGCAGGCGCCAGCCATTCAGCTCTTTGGGCAACTCGTTATAGGTGAAAAACTGGGGCTTTTCGGCATTGAGGCGAAGCAGTGCTTCGAGTATGGCAGGGGTAGATTCATTGCCAGCGCGAGTATCCACCCAAGGCAGCCGCATAGCCGGAAAACGCCGAGCCAAATCTTCACGTACCCAACGCATAGGCAATAACGGCACACCCACGATTGCCACGTCCCTGCGTTCTCCTTTGACAAACTGGGCATACCAAAGGGGAAATACCGACGCATCGCCCGAAGTATAAAGCACTGAGTTGCGTGGCAGAGCTGCCAAAACATCTCGGGCTCTGTCGAGCGCCATGAAATATTGCGAGCGATCGCGCTTAGAAAATTGGGTTGCACCCACAGTCAAGAGACCTGCGCTGCATATAATTAAGAAGGCCGGGCTCCATTTTTTTGGCAACTTACTAAAAAGCCATGCTGCAAGAAGGCCTTGGCAAAGATAAGCAGGGAACAAATAGGGTTCCATAATTTCAAGTCGTTCTGCCGCCAGATTGAGATAAAACGTCACAGCCAGCAATGGAGCCAACACCCCCAGCACAAGGGCGTTGACCCAAGCATCGCGGCGCCCATGCCATGCTGCCCAAGCAGCCAAGGGCAGCGCCACATAATGGCCTTCACGCAAGAGATAGCCCAACGCCTCACGTAATTGCTGCCAGGAGCCTGCCAGACTTCGCGTGCCCTCGGCAGCGGCATATTGCGCTCTTAGAAAATAAAAAAAGAAATCTCCCAAGGAATTAAATTCGCCCCAATGCACCGGTGGACTTGATGCTGAACGCAAAGGGAAATAGGCGTATAACGTGAGTCCTGGCAAAAGCAGCCAGCTTTGACGCAACCATAACCGCCACGCCAAAGGCTTGCCTTGGCGAGCCAAGATGAAGAATGCGGGTGCTAGCACGAGTTGACTCATGTAGTGGTGAGCCGCGCCCAGGCCTAACAAAAGCCAGAAAGCAGCGTACCGCTGCTTCTCACGCATGACCAGAGTTAGGACCAAAATTTCTGCCAGGGTGATGGCATTGTTCAAGCCATAAACCGAGCCTTTGGCGATCAAAGCCTGGCGCCAAAAAGCGGGCCCAAGCCCAATTGCGATAGCAGCCAAAATGGCTAACCAGAAGTTTCGGGTTAGAGACAAAACCCAAAAACCTAGCAGCCCAGCGGTTAGAGAAAACCAAAAAGCCGAAGCCGCGGCCAATCGCCAGCCCGCATCACCTAGAGGCAGGATGCAGGCCGTACGGTGCAACAACGTGTGAAGGGGATATCCGGGCGGATGGCCTATGCTAAGGGTCCAGGCCAGGGTCGCGGTCTCGCCGCTGTCATCGAGATAAATTGACGACGAAAGCGTCTGCAGGTAAAAAACGAAAACAGTCAAAAAAAGAGCCGCCCCCAGGGCGGCTCTTTTTTGAATTGGGATACTATCGGGCGTCATGAACCTGACTCAGGCGTTGAAATACTTGTCCAAAAAATCCATTGTATTATCCTCGTCACGCACAACATGCAAACCCATCGCCCAGTGGCCATACAAATTGAAGGCATTACGCTTAACACGCGCCACGTGAGTTGTGATACGCATTTTTGTTTTCGCTCGATTCTCGAGGGTCAAGGTGACATCAAGCACGGTTTTTAAATCAAGCTCAACATCTGAATTGATGAGCAGGCCCGTCCGGCTAATATTGATCGTACGTCCGCCAAAACTATCGCCTGGACGCATCATGGTGCGCCCTACACGAAGCATCGGCAACGCCACTACCTTGCATTCTACTGGCAACACCTTGGTAACTCGCTTGGCGATGCGTGTTTCATCGACAACCTTTTTTGCGCGTTTTGAAACGGCCATGCCTGCCTCAAAAAATAGTGCCGAAGGAGAGACTCGAACTCTCATGCCCTTGCGGACGGAGGATTTTGAGTCCTCTGCGTCTACCAGTTCCACCACTTCGGCTTGCGGCCGTCATGTTAAATTTTTCATAGAATTGGGTCAAAGGTTTTTATCGACTAAATACCGGAAAGGCCCATATTTTATAGCTCTTTTGGTTTGACAATCATTTTGACAGGTGTTACCTTGAAGGTTGCGCTAGGCTAAAAAGACATAAAAGCTCGAAAAATTCGGGGCTTTTCGTGGCAGATGACAAAAAAACAGTCGTTAAAATGGCTTATATCTATTCCCAGGAAGGTCGCTGGGAAAAAGCCATTGCTGAATATAAAAAGCTGATTAAGCTCGATCCTGAAGACTTTAATGCCCAGAACATGATGGGTGATGTTTATGTCAAAAAGGGAGAGGCGCAACCAGCTTTTGAATCCTATTGGATTGCCTCTGAAGCCTATTCACGCCTTGGCCAAATGGAAAAAGCCGGGGTAGTTTATCGAAAAATTGCAAAACTTGATCCGAAACTACTCACTCCTGAATCACAAAAAAAACAGGTCGTTTTTCAAAAACTAGCAGAAGGCGACGCCGCCCTCGAAGCGGGCGAATTTGACAGAGCCATCGAAGCCTATCAAGCCGTACTGCAACTTGACCCTGAACGTTTTGATATATTCCAAAAACTGGGTGACCTTCACCTTCGCAAAGGTGAGCTCGAAAAAGCCGTGCGCCAGTACAAAGATATTGCCGACATTTATTTCAAAAATAAATTGCACAAAAAAGCCGCCCCAATTTACAAGAAAATCATTGAGCTAGACCCATCTGATGTCGATGCACACGCAGCCATGGGCGAGATCCACGCTAAGTCTGGCAACGAAAGCGACGCCAAAAAAGAATACTTATTAATAGCTGAGGCCATGCTCAATAAGGGCGACCTCGACACGGCCATGAATTTTGCCAAAAAAGCTGTGGCACTCAAAAGCATTGAAGCCTATTTCTACCTTGGCCAGGTCCTCTTCAAGCAAGGTAAGTTTGACGAAGCCAAAGCTGAATACGAGAAATTATTACGCGTAAAGAGCAACCATGCTGGCGCCCTCATTAGCATGGGCCAGATTCAACTCAAGGCTGGTAGTGCCGACGAAGCCCTAAAGAATTTCGAGAAGGCTCTCAAGGTAGACAAAAACAATCTCGAAGCTTACGAGCTAGCTGCAGCGCAACTGGCCGTGAAGGGCCAAAATCAGCAAGCGGCAGTTTATTTAGCCGAAGCTTCAGCTATAGCGGCCATGGGCAACCAAACTGAAAGAGCGGCTGAGCTAGCGCAACGGGCCAAAGGTTTGGATCCTGCAGTCAAAATGACTGATAGTCAGGGCGCAGAGAACAACGCCAATATTGAAGGCAGCGGTCAAACAGCTGCACCCCTAAGCCCGCCTGCCCCTGTGACAACATTCACTCCCTCTAGCTCGACAGCGCCAACGCCAGAGCCAGAGCCTTTACACGAAGAACTGCCCAGTTCTGCTCCGGCACTGCCACCCCTACCCGTGATCGCAAGTTTCGCGATGCCTCCGGCCCCAGCACCACAGCTCGAAGCGCCTGCCCAAGATCCACAAGAAGAGCGCAGCACTTTATTGACCATGGCGCAGAATTTAATGGCCGAAGGATCGCTGGATGAGGCGCTCAGTGTCTATCAACGCATCCTTACAGATTTTCCTGAGGATGCCGAAGCCAAAGCTGGCCAACGACGAGTATTCAGCCTCTTGGCTCAAGACGCCATGGGTGGGGCTGTTCCTGCCATAGCCCATACGGCACAAGAAGACGAAGCGCGTCGCAAGGCAGAGGTCGATTCAGCCAAACTGCGCGCCGAAGAAGATGCTAGGCTCAAAGCCGACGCCGCCGACGCCTCTGCGCGCCTAGAACAATTGCGCCAGCAGGCAGAAGATGAACAAAGAAAATTGGTTGAAATGCGCCGTGCCCAAGATGAAGCGCACAGAAAGGCCGAGGCAGAAGAAATTGCGCTTCGTGAAGCTGCCGACGCCCGACGCAAAGCTGAAGATGAAACAGCTCGTAAGAAGCAGGAAGAAGATAGCAAACGTCTGAGCGAAGACGAGCTTCGCAAGCAGGTCGAGACGCAAATACGCAAACAGCTCGAAGAAGAATATCGACGCAAAGCCGAAGAAGATGCCCGCAAAAGAGCTGATGAAGAAGTAGAACGCAGGGTCGAAGAAGCGCGCAAGAAAGCCGAAGAAGAGGCCCGCACAAAAGTCGAAGAAGAGACGCGTAGAATATTTGCGGAAGAGAGCAAAAAGCTCGACGCGGAAAAGGATGATACTCGAAAAATGCTCCAGGCCGAGATGCGCTTAGCTATCGAAGCGCAAGAAAAAGCCAAATTCGACCAAGAGTCCCTGACTAAAGTAGATGCTGAGCGCAAAAAGGCCGAGTTCGAGACCAAGCAAAAAATTCAACAAGAGGTGCTAGCTCGCGTACAATCCCAACAAAAAGAGAAGCAGGCGGTCTACCAGAAGACCATTGAAGAAATTCGCAGAAAAGTCGAAGAAGCTAAACAACTACCCGGTGAATCAGCCAAGCCTGCTCCGGCGCAAGCTAGCAGCGCAGTAGATGAAATGGATGATTTTATGACCGCCACCGTGGCCGATATTTACACCAAACAAGGTTTGGTCAAGGAAGCCGTCAAGATTTATGAAAAGATTCTTGCAAGAGAACCCGGCAATGCCGAGATACGAAAAAAGCTTGATGCCTTGACCGGAAAAGTGCCTGCGCCTGAAATGGCCAGAACTGAAGAAAAAAGCGATGAGAGCACAAAGAAGAAAAGCAAGGTATCCTATCTTTGATTGCAAGCAGGTTTCCGTTGCCTGAGCAGATCACAAGGAGCATGGTTTGAGTTACGAACAGCATTTTGGTTTGGTCGAACAACCCTTTTCTAATGCAGCGGACAGTCGTTTTTATTTTCAGAGTGAGCAGCATCAAGAGGCGATGATCCGCATCCAGCATTCCATCGATACCATGAAAGGTCTGACGGTGGTCATCGGCGGCAGCGGCGCTGGCAAAACTCTCTTGGCGCGGCGCGTGCTTGAAAAACTCGAAGAAGACGACAAGCAAAACGAAGCCGCACTACTCGTCATTGTGCATTCTGAAATATCCGCTGAGTGGCTATTACGCAAAATCGCCTTGCAACTGGGCATTGATCAACCCGCTGAGAAAAAAGCTGATTTGCTACCCCAGCTCTTTGAGCGTTTGATGGCCATTTACGAGGCTGGACGTCGGGCTGTTGTGATTATTGATGAAGCCAACATGCTTAAATCAAAAGAAATCTTTGAAGAGTTTAGGGGTTTATCAAATCTCGAAGTGCCGGGCCGCAAACTCATCTCAATTGTTCTATTTGGTTTGCCTGACCTTGAACTCAATATGTCTGTCGACCCACCCTTAGTGCAACGAGTGGCGGTTAAAGTGCAGCTCAAGCCACTCACTCCGCAGGGAACTGGCGCTTATATTCAGCATCGCATGCGTGTGGCTGGTACCCAACGCGAAATTTTTTCGCCGGACGGTATCGCGGCCATTCACAAAGCCAGCCAAGGCGTGCCGCGCCTTATCAATACACTTTGCGACAATGCCTTACTTGAGGCCTTTTTGGTAAAGAGGGAGCAGGTGAGTGACGCCCTGGTCCGCGACGTCGCCAAAGATCTCGGCCTCACCTTAGGAGTCTGACGTGAACCGCACTGGACTTTGGCATAAACTATTAGCATTAGCGCTTGTGCTTGTAGCTGCCTCTTGGGTGCTGGGCGACAAACCACAGGGCTTGCGACAACGCTTGCCTTTGGGCCGGTCTCGAATTGCCGTGGTACCGCTTTACGGCGAGATCGTTGATCCCGGTCCCGTGACTCGCTTACTACGCCGCTACCGCGATGACATCTCAGGCGTGAAAGCCATTGTGCTCGCTATTGATAGTCCAGGTGGCGACGTTGCTTCATCGCAAGAAATCAGCGATACCATTCGCGAAATTCAGAATGACGGCATTCCCGTGGTGGCGGCTCTAGGTTCAGTTGCGGCTTCGGGTGGCTATTATGTCGCCGCGCCTGCGCGCCGAGTAGTCGCCAACGCAGGTACTCTCACGGGTAGCATTGGCGTGATCTTTGAGGCGCCCTACTATGGTGGTCTTTTTCAAAAAGTAGGTGTGGATCTCCAAATCGTCAAATCGGGTGAATTCAAAGATATGGGCAATCCAACTCGCCGTATGGGCGACGCAGAACGCCGACGCTTTCAAGAAGTCATTGATGATGTCTATGATCAGTTCTTGCACGAAATCCTCTCAGGCCGCAAAGAGGCACTGACACAACTCTTGGCCGAAAAACGCGGGGTCAAAGCTGCTCGCATTGATGAAGCTCAGCTGCTAGCCTACCTGCGTACTTTTGCTGATGGCCGCGTTTTTTCAGGTCGTCAGGCTTTGGCCTATGGTTTGGTCGATGAGCTTGGTGGTTTGAGTCAAGCTATCCGTGTCGCGGCTGAGCTGGCTCAAGTCGAAGATTACGATGTCATCACGCACCGTCCCGCTCGCAGCTTCAGCGAATGGATAACGGGCATGAGCAAGACTGAACTCAAAGGCGAACTAAAAGAAGCCTTTGGTGTCAAAGCCCGTCGCTTTGGATTCTTTGCCTGGTAGACACACGAGGAGGTAAGACTATGGCCGAAGACATCGGTCAAAATCCCGAAGAAACACAGAGCCCTGCCATCGACGAACGCGCAATCACCCGCGGCGCCAACTCCAGTTCAGATGCGTCTCGCAAGAAATCTGCGTGGATGGGTGGAGGCGTTTGGCTGATCCTTGGTTTGATATTTATGGCGCTCAGCTTGATGGGGATTTTCACCTATGCTTCAGGTTCAAGCCTGCCATGGATCTTAGGTGCGGGCTTGCTGGGTTGGGGACTCTTAGATCTCGCCAATAGCGCACGTGGCATGAATGACTGGAAGTCAAAAGGGGCGAAAGCCCGCAATCTTCTGAATTTAGCTCGCGGACTCTTCCTAGCTGGATTAGGCGGCTTTTTACTCGTCCGAACTTTAACTCACGCTCTCCCTTTGGCTTCCAATTCATTACTACTTCTAGGCGTGGGCTTTATGGTTCTATACTTGGTCGTAGCCTATGTCGTTGAACTTACGACCGAATCACGCGACGTACTGCCTCATGCCATGCTACTTTCCGCCCTGGCTCTTCAATTTCTTGCCTTTGTTTACCTTAGTGTGCCCTTCACATTAACCTGGGCCTCAGTCTTCGGCTTTACCTCACTACTCTTTGCTACACTTGCCATTTTGCGAGGCGCTCTTAAAGCTAACCCTTCAGTCGCGGGCAGCGTTGCTTTGGCGACGATCGGCCTAGCACTACCACTAGTACTATTTCTGCTTCATTCTATCTGGGGCCGTGCGCTTCAGCCGGTGCAACAAGAAACACTTTTTGTCCCCCGTTTTCAAGAACTGCATGGACCCGTTAGTCGCCAAGCCCACGGCTTAGCGTGGTCGCCCGTGCATTCTCAGGCCAGTGTACCTGGCCTTATCGCTTATTCCGACAAGTTGGCCTATCTAGATCGCCAAGCTAAAACCGGAAACCAGGTACTAAATATCTATGTCCAAAACGAAAGGAAGCCTTACACCTTGAACTATGCCGTAAGTTCTAGCGCTCAAGCGGCATGGTGGGCGCCGGATGCACGCCAAGTCTTGGTCACATCGCTGCAAGGCAAGCCCGTCAAAGGGGAACTCAGTATCTATAATTGGGTCGACCCTACTGACAGCAGTACAGCAGTGACCCGTTCCGCCACGCTTAAAGCTGACGTGATGCAGCAACGCGCCCATGGCCAAATTTGGACACCCAAGAGTGATGCTTTCTACTATGCCGCACCCTCTTCGGCAATGAAGCAAAAAAGGGTCAAGCTGGCTATGAGTAGTCCTGATTTTTCTAAAAAACCAAAAATATTGGCAGGCGGCCAATTTCGTTTTCATCCGGCCCTCAACCAGCTTGGCGACACCTTGCTTTATGTTAGTCATGAAGAAAGTAAGCGTGTGCTCGAAATTGGGCAGGGCTCAGAGGGTGCCCATGTTCGGCAGTTCTCGTCAGACAGAGAAAAGCATCGCTTCCCAGCCTGGAACGCCAAACAAACTCATGTGCTCTTTTTTGACGCTGAGGGCACCTTTAAATTTATGAGTTCCAACGATCAAAATGATGCCCAACCCTTTGAAAACTATATGCTCAACAGTAAGATCTGGAAGACCCAGTCCAACAGCGAAATGTTTACCTTAGATGAAGTAGAAACCGGATCACGGGGTCGTATTTTTATATCGCGTCCCGATGGCCGCCGTGAAAAGTTAATATACGAGACGAACTGCTCAGAAATCTTCCCGCCGATTTGGTCAAACGACGGGCGACGCATTGCCATGATCATCCGCGATGGCCGACGCTATTCCATACTCACCATGAATTCCGATGGTTCTTGGCCCACACGCTTCTTCCTCACCCATGATCGCCTACGCCAATTGAGCTGGTGCCCTGATTCAGCCCACCTGGCGTACTTATGCGACCGTAACGAAGGCAAGCAGGAACTTTGGATAGCCGCTGCTGATGGAACCAGCCCAGAGCGACTGTATGAAAGTCATGGTCAATTAAGCAGTCTGAGTTGGTCACCCGAAGGCCAACACGTCGCAGTCGAAGAAAAAGATGCTTACACCTTGTTGGGTTTTCGCATTATTCGCCCCGATCTTTTTGGCATCATGGTTGTTGATATCAAAGATCGCAAAGCCCGATCTCTCACAGCCGGCCGTCTTTTTGCGCGCCAGCCTGCCTTCTCGCCCCACGGCAGTATGATGGGCTTCTTCACTGACGGAGCGCGATGGTCGCTTAGCCTGAATGCAGACCGCGCAGCAGTTTTAGCTGTCTCGCAACTACGTTGATTTAGACCCAAGGAACTGTGCCATGGCAGGCTTTGTTCGTGTCCTCATTCTGCTTTTGGCATTTGCAAACGCCGGCCCGCTGCATGCCTACAACAAGCAGCGGGCCAAAAAATTTGAATGGAAAGTACTCAGTACCCCTCATTTTGAAATTTATTTTTATCCCGAAGAAGAAGAACTAGCGCGCCGAGCCGCAATCATTGCCGAAAAAGGCTATCTCAATAATTCACGTTTGCTAGACTATTTCGCCAAAGAGAAAATTCCGCTCTTCCTCTATCAAAGCCACCTCGAATTTCAACAAACCAATATCTCGAGAGAAGTCATAGGTCCTGGGACAGGTGGTTTCACCGAAGGTTTCAAGAACCGCATGGTGCTGCCGACCATGGGCTCTGAAAAATGGCTCGAAGTAGTTATTGTCCATGAGTTGGCCCACGCCACCCAGTTCAACATCCTCTATGGCGAAGGTTCGCGGTCCTGGCAGGTTCTCCGCAACTACGTCATCCCACTTTGGGTCATGGAGGGCATGGCTGAATATTGCGCCCACAATTGGGATAGCTATTCTGACATGGTCATGCGCGATGCTGTACTCAATGACCGCATACCTGACCTCGATATGATGGACGGTTTCAGCCATTTGGATGAAGTTTACGTAGCCTATAAGGCGGGCCAAACCGCCATTCAGTTTCTCTCTGACACCCAGGGCCCCGCTGCCGTTGCGAGCTTAATGAAAAAATTTAAGGCGCAAATCTCTGTTGGTCAGGTCATTCGCGACGTCACCGGAAAATCCTACGGCCAATTTAATCGTGAATGGAAAGCCTCGCTTCGTCAAAAATATTGGAGCGCACTAGGAGAGAAAAAGGCCGCTGGCGCCTATGCTAAGCCCCTCACTCATGATGATTCAAGCCGCTTTACGCACAGTAATGGCGCCACTTGGTCGCCCGATGGTCGCCACCTGGCCTATGTCACAACACTAAGAGGGCGCGAAGAAATTTGGGTCATGGATGCAGATGGCAAGAACGCTAAGCCTCTCTTCACAGGACCTTTTGAAGAGATTGGACGTTCAGGCGGCTATGGCGTGTCGGGCCAGCGCCTCAGTTGGACCAACCGCGGCAATCAGATTGCCTTTATTCAGGCTCGAGCCGGTCGCAAACGCCTGACGCTAGGATCGACATCGAATGGCAAGCTTCGCGAGCTAGAACTTCCTTTTGACGAAATGAGCTCGCCACGTTTTAGCCCCGATGGCAGACAGATCGCTTTGGCCGTTTATCAAGGTGGCCGTTCAAGGCTCATGACGGTTGAGGTCGACAGCGCCTTGTGCCGTGAAATCTACAGCGACCCAAGCTTATCGATGATTGCCGATCCAGCTTGGTCGCCCATGGGCGATCGCCTGCTTTTCAGTGCTGAACAAAATCGTAGCAACCAAATTTTTGAAGTGAGTAGCCAAGGCGGAACGGCAAAACGCATTAGCTCAGGCCAAAACGATGCCATCATGCCTGCCTACCTCGACAAGGGCGAGAAAGTGCTCTTCAGCAGTGATGCCGGGGGAGCTTATGACCTCTACACCATGGACCGAACGGGTGGCCAGCTGCTTCAGCACACAAAGCTCGTGACAGGTTTCTTTCAAGCCGAGCCGAGTCCCAATGGCTCAAAATTACTTTGCGTAGCTTATGAAGATGGCTGTCAAAACATCTATGTCATGGATGCCCCGGGCTATCTGCGTGAGCCACCCAGCGCAGGGCTACGCCTATTATCTAATCCCTACCTGGCCGTGGCGCGTCTGCTAACAGCCACAGCCCACGAGTCAGGCGTGGGGCTACCCGGAGACGCGGCTCTTGAAGGCATGAGCCCAGACTTAGATGCGGCGATGGCATTGCCTAAAACACCACTCGCAGGGCACTATCTTGACGGTGACGCCCTTGCCGTAACCTTAACAGCTCAAGATATAAGCACACGGCCCTATCGCCTTAAAATTACACCCGATATTTTCTTTATGGTATTGGCGTTTGACAATTTCAGCGGCCTAGTGGGCGGTGGCTATTTTACTGCCAGTGATATGCTGGGCGACCATAATTTTAATATCTTTGCCAATTTCGTGCCGGGCTATCAGTCTGTTTTTCAGACTGACTATGTTTGGTTCAAAGGACCGTTCACTTATTCTGTGGCTGCGTTCTATCGCAATACCAATTATTTCTTAACAGGTATTAACCCCCAGCAAGTCGCTTCAACTTTCTTAGACCAAGATTGGGGCGCTGCATTGACAGCCTCTTATCCCCTCAGCGCATTCACCCGACTCGAAACTTCATTGGGCTCGCGATATCTACTACGCGCAGCCAATGGCGCCGGCTTTGTCGATCCTGTGCTACGCTCAACGCTAGGCGAGTCTCTCATTAATTCTGTCAGCCTAAACTTGGTGCATGACACCCACACCTTTCAAGACTACCAGCCTTATCGCGGCCAATTGCTTCGCTTGACCACCAGCTATGCTGATAAATTCTTGGGGGCAACCCGTAATTTTGCTTTGCACCAAGCCGAGTACCGTTTCGCTCTACCACTGACTTTTTTGAGCCGCGATACGGTCTTTAGCGCAAGGGCCTTGGCTTTAGGTCAAAGCGGCTCAGATCGCCACCTCTTCTATTTTGGTGGGGCACAAGTACGCGGCCTTAGCTATAACGAGGAACTAGCCGAACATCTTGGTATGATCAACATTCAGATCCGCCAACCCTACCTTAAAAATATAAATGGAAGCCTTTGGCCCTTAGATTATCTTTTGATTAAAGACGCTCAATTAGTCTTCTATTACGACTTTGGCTTGGCTCTGCGCGATGGGCAGTCCTTACTTTGGAGCGATGTAAGGGCGGGTTACGGCGGTGGCATACGCCTTCACACCTTTATGTTTGAAAAAGTACTCTTAGTATTCAGCTTTGATATCGCTCAACGCACCGACCGTTACGGAACAACCTACTATTACTTCAATTTAGGGCAGATATTTTGAACGTTTTATAAGCCGCAATAGTATAAAAGCTTGACACCCTTAGGGGTGTCTTATAATGTTTCGTTCCCAAATGGGCTCTTTGGGAGCAACCGTGTATTCGGTCAAATTGAATCTCGTACCAGAAACAGGGCTTTTCGAAGAAAAAGGCCTGAAACTGCGCCTGGATGAACTAGAACTCAGCGAACCCTTTGTTGAAGGCTCGTTGAGTTTTGATATGCAGTTAAGGCGGATAGGTGACAAAGTCATGGGCAAGTTTGCAGCCCAGGGGCGCTATGATCTGACTTGTTCCCGTTGCTTGATTTCTCTCGAAGAAGGTTTTTCCACAGAATTTATTGTGGATTTCGAGCCTGAACCTAAAAGCACGGGCTCGCGTTCAGATTTGGATCCGGAAGATCCCGATCTGGCCGTTTCGTATTTCAAAAATGAGCTGCTGCCCCTAGGCGAAGAATTTCGCCAAGAGTTAGAGCTCTTAATACCTTGGGCTCCCCTTTGCAAGAAAGATTGCAAAGGTTTGTGCCTCCATTGTGGATTGAACCTAAACGAACACGACTGCCCTGGCACGGTGGACGATCAAAAGCGTCCCTTTGCTAAACTCTCTCAACTCTTGCATCAGGCCATACCCCGAAAGCCACCGAAAGGAAAATAGATCTCATGCCTAACCCAAAACGACGTCATTCGAAACAGCGCCGCAATACTCGCCGCGCCCAATGGGAACGCCGCATCCAACCTCTCGGCCTGGGTAGCTGTTCGCAATGCCGCCAGCCCAAGTTGCCTCATCGCGTATGCCCCAATTGCGGGTATTATGACGGCCGCGAAATCATCGCCGCCGAAGAGGCCTGAACTTAAGCATGTCCCAGCAAGTCCGGGTCGCGGTTGACGCCATGACTTCTGAGAAGGGCGTGCTGCAAGCTGTCTTGGGGGCTCAACTGGCACTGCAAGAGTTCGCCGACCTTAAGGTGATACTTGTCGGTGATCCAACCCAACTCGAACCCCTGGTTCATGCCCAACGTTTCGGCGATCGGCTTGAAATAGTACCCTCCCGAGAAACGATTGGCATGGAAGACGAGCCGGGAGCAGCTTTCAAAGCTAAGAAAGATGCTTCGGTATCTGTAGCCAATAGACTAGTTGCTGAGGGCAAAGCAGACGCCGTTATGTCGCCCGGTAACACAGGTGCCAGCTTGACTGCCTCTACATTAATACTTGGACGTGTGAAAGGCGTACGCCGCCCTGCTATCATGACCCTTCTACCTTCGAGCCACGGCAGTACGGCATTACTTGATTCAGGTGCCGTGGTGGATTGCCGCCCCGAAGACCTGCTGCAGTGGGGCCTCATGGGCTCCATTTATATGAAGGAAGTACGGGGCATTCAACAACCCCGGGTCGGTTTGCTCTCAATTGGCGAGGAAGATCATAAGGGCAACGCCCTCACTAAAGAATCACTGCCCCTTCTCAAGCAAACCAACCTTAATTTTATCGGCAATATTGAAGGGCGCGACCTCTTTAACGGCCATTGTGATGTGGCGGTCTGCGACGGATTTGTTGGAAATGTCGTGCTTAAGACAGCGGAGGGCCTGGCAAAAATGGTCCTTAACGGCCTCAAAGAATCTTTTTTAAAAAGCAATTTTCTGGTCAAGATTGGGGGCTTTTTATCAAAGCCTGCCTTCCATTCTTTTCGCAAACGAGTCAGTGCTGACGATGCCGGTGGAGCCGTGCTGCTGGGTGTTAACGGCGTCAGCGTGATCGCACATGGTGCAGCTAATAAAATCATGATTAAAAACGCCATTCGCGTAGCGCATGAATGTGTGCGCCTAGGCGTCATTGGCAAAATTAAAATTGCATTAGAAAACAGCCCTGAGGTTGTCGCTTGAGCCGGCCATTTGCCAGCATTTTGGGCACGGGCTGCTATTTGCCGCCCAAGATACTTACCAATGCCGATCTTGAAAAGCGCGTAGACACCACCGACGAATGGATAGTCAGCCGGACCGGTATTCGTGAACGCCGCATGGCCGCCCCCGAAGAGCATGTTTCTGACATGGCCAGCAAGGCTGCCGAAAAAGCGCTGGCAGCGGCCGGGTTGAGGGCCAGCGACATCGACGCTATCCTTGTTGCCACTCTCACCCCCGACTATACCTGGCCTGCCGCAGCCTGCCTAATTCAGCGCAAGCTAGGCGCAACCCAGGCCTACGCTCTCGATATCTCAGCCGCCTGTTCAGGCTTTGTGTATGCCCTCAGCTTGGCAGAAGGCATGATAGCCGCAGGCAATGCAAAGTATGTTCTGGTGATTGGCGCCGAAAAGCTAACTTCTTTAGTAGATTGGACCGACCGTAACACCTGCGTGCTCTTTGGCGATGGAGCAGGCGCTGCCGTAGTCGGACCCGTGCAGGCTCACCGGAAGATCTTAGCTACCCATCTAGGTTCGGATGGCAATGCGGTCGAGCTCCTCTATCAACCCGGCGGCGGGACCCTTTGTCCAGCCAGCATAAAAAGCATCGAAGAAAAGCAGCACTACCTCAAGATGAACGGCAAAGAGGTCTTTAAATTCGCTGTGCGAGTCATGGTCGAAGCTTCTGAAGCCGTAATGAAAAAAGCGGGCCTCGAATTAAAAGATGTCTCGCTCTTCATCCCTCATCA
The DNA here is from genome assembly GCA_964521965.1 of uncultured bacterium. Classification (GTDB taxonomy): domain Bacteria; phylum Oederibacteriota; class JAJYGY01; order JAJYGY01; family DAIDJD01; genus CAZFUM01. Next base: position 38,502 of record CAZFUM010000001.1, read on the forward strand.
AGCCAATATACGTATTATTGAATCGGCCGCTGACCGCCTCGGCTTGCCGCCTGACAAGGTCTTCATCAATTTAGATCGCTATGGCAACACCTCGGCTGCCTCGGTAGCCATTGCCTTAGACGAAGCAGCCGAGCAGGGAAGAATCAAACAGGGTGACAAGGTCGTCTTAGTTGCTTTTGGTGCTGGCCTGACATGGGCCTCTGCTGCATTGGAATGGTAGCATGAGCATTGCTTATCTCTTCCCGGGCCAAGGTTCGCAGACTGTCGGTATGGCTGCAGATTTAGCAAGCAGCCACCCCCTTGCCTTTCGCTTACTCGACCAAGCCAATGAAGTGCTTGGACGGGACCTCAAACAGATTATACTTACAGGACCTGACGAAAGCCTCAAAGACACTCGCAACACCCAACCGGCTCTTTACGTCGCAAACCTAGCCTATTACGAAGCCGCCAAAAACTTTTTACCGCCGGCCGATTTTGTGGCGGGCCATTCCTTGGGCGAGTACTGTGCCCTCACCGTCGCCGGAGTATTCAGCTTTGAAGATGGACTAAAACTGGTTGAAGCTCGAGCTCAAGCTATGTTTGAAGCAGGTCAAAGCAGCGGCGGTGCCATGTCAGCTGTACTAGGCTTAGACGACGACAAGGTTGAAGCCGCTTGTCGCGAAGCTAGCTCTGCTGGCGGCGTAGTTGTTCCGGCCAATTTTAATTCTCCGGGCCAGGTCGTGATTTCAGGTGACCCAGTCACCGTGGCCAAAGCCGTTGCGCTCTGCAAGGCGGCGGGTGCCCTTAAATGTGTGCCTCTCGCTGTATCAGGCGCTTTTCACTCACCCCTCATGAAGCCTGCAGGCCAAAAACTCGAAGGCGCTATGACTCAAGTGGTCTGGCAGCCACCCCGCATTAAGGTCGTGGCCAATGTCGACGCTGCGCCTTATGCTGATGCTGAGGCAGTCAAGCGAGGCTTAGTTGCGCAAATCAGCTCACCGGTGCGCTGGACCGCCAGCATGAATTATCTCGAGGGAGCAGGCCTGACCCAATATTTTGAAATCGGCCCAGGACGCGTGTTGGCTGGCTTAATGAAAAAAATCAACAAGACTGCCCAAGTTGTCAATTTAGGCGATTCGGCCTCGCTGGCGTCAGCCACCGCGCCCGCGACCTAAGGGGATATAGATATGTCACAGGATCTCAAAGACAAAGTTGCCATTGTTACAGGCGGCACCCAAGGCATTGGCCTAGAAATCGCTAAGCTTTTTGCCATACATGGTGCTCAGGTACTTATCAGCGGCCGTACACAAGATAAGGCCATAACTGTCGCTGAGCAAATATCCAAAGAAAACAACGCCAACGTGGCCGGAATTCAAGCCGATGTGGCAAAATCAAGCGATGTCGAGGCTATGGTGAACATGGCTCTTGACAAGTTCAAACGCATCGATATCTTAGTCAACAACGCAGGCATTACTCGTGACAACCTGCTCCTTCGCATGACCGAGCAAGATTTTGACGAGGTGGTGGCAACCAACCTTAAAGGTGCTTTTCTTTGCTGCAAGGCCGTCTGCCGTACTATGCTCAAGCAACGCCAAGGCAGCATGATCAATATTTCAAGCGTCGTGGGCCTAAGCGGCAATGCCGGGCAAGCCAACTACGCGGCCACCAAGGCCGGCCTGATCGGGCTGACCAAGTCACTGGCCAAAGAACTAGCTTCACGTACAATTCGCGTTAATGCCATCGCGCCGGGCTTCATTCGCACCGCGATGACAGACGATCTAAGTGAAGAGGCCCGAAAAGCCTTGTTAGATCAAATTCCCCTAGGCCGCTTTGGCGAAGGCAGTGAAATTGCCGAGGTTGCCTTGTTTTTAGGTTCTGATCGTTCCCGCTATGTCACCGGGCAGGTGCTCCGGATTGACGGCGGCATGATGATGTAACCAACGAGAGGAGACAAGCGTGGCCATCGAAGAAAAGGTCAAAGAGATCATCGTCGAACAGCTCGGTGTAGAGGCTGCCCAGGTTAAAGAAGACGCTTCATTCATCGACGATCTTGGCGCGGACTCCCTCGATACCGTCGAGCTGGTGATGGCGTTCGAAGAAGAATTCAATATCGAGATTCCTGACGAAGAGGCCGAGAAAATTAAGAAGGTTTCTGACGCCATCGATTACATCAAGGCTCACGCCAAATCGTGAGCCCTTCCCATGACGGGAAGCGTTCATGATGGCAAGGCAAACGCGATCCGGCGCGCAATAGCAGGGATCGCGTTTTCTTTTGAATCTTTGCTGAGGACAACAAGATGTTCCAACGGCGAATAGTGGTCACGGGTCTGGGTGCTGTTACGCCCCTAGGCCTTGATGTTGAAACCTCATTCAAAGGGTTACTTGAGGGCAAATCGGGCGTAACCGTTTTTGACCGTTTTGACATGACCGGCTATGCTGCCAAGATTGCGGGGACGGTCAAGGGTTTCGAACTTTCGCCCAGCATCGCTGACAAAAAAGAAGCACGTCGCATGGACACCTTTGTTCAATTTGCGGTGGCTTGCGCAGACCAAGCTATTCGCGATTCAGGCATCGACCTTGACAAAGTTGATCGTGATCGTTTTGGAGCCCTCATCGGCAGCGGCATTGGCGGCTTAGCTGTCATCGAAGAACAAAATAGAATCATCTATGAAAAAGGCCCAGGAAGAGTGAATCCATTTCTCATTCCTATGCTCATCGTTAACATGGCCCCGGGGCATGTGGCCATAAAATTTGGCCTTCGTGGCCCCAATATCTGCGTGGCCACGGCTTGCGCCACCGGTAACCACGCTATTGGCGATGCTGCTTGGATCATTTCTCGCGGCGATGCCGACATCATGATCGCCGGCGGCACAGAGGCTGCCATCACGCCTTTGGGCTTGGCTGGTTTTTGTTCAGCTCGTGCTCTTTCTACGCGTAATGATTCGCCTGAAACCGCCAGCCGTCCTTTTGACAGGGATCGGGATGGTTTTGTCATGGGCGAAGGCTGCGGCCTACTTATTCTTGAAGAACTAGAACACGCTAAAAAGCGTGGCGCTAAGATTTATGCCGAAATCGGGGGCTATGGCCTGTCGGATGACGCTCATCACATGACCGCCCCCCCTGAAGATGGCAACGGCGCATACCGGGCCATGAAAATGGCATTGGATAACGCCAAGGTTCGGCCCGAAGAAGTCGATTATGTAAATGCTCACGGAACCTCAACGCCCCTCGGCGACAAGGCTGAGACTTTGGCCATTTGCCGACTCTTTGGCGAACATGCGACATCTAAGAAACTTTGGATTTCATCGACCAAATCAATGACGGGACATCTCTTGGGTGCAGCGGGTGGCGTTGAATCTGTGGCCTGCATTAAGATGTTACAAACCGGAAAAATTCATCCCACCATTAATCAGTTCAATAGCGATCCCGATTGCGGTCTAGACTATGTGCCTAATCAAGCCCGCGAAAAGAAGATCAAATACGCCCTGAATAATTCATTTGGCTTCGGCGGCGTGAACGCCTGTCTTTTGCTGAAAACCTTCGAGGACTAAGTGCCCCGTCGCGGGGCAGATCGGGCTGAGGTCGATGCCTTGCTAGGTCGCATGGGCGTGAGTACTAACAACCCTGAGATCTTCACTGACGCTTTGCGTCATCGCAGTGTGCTCAATGAAAGCTCGGCCAAACAGTCTAGCAACGAACGTCTAGAATTCTTGGGCGATTCGGTGCTAGGCGCAGCTGTCTCAGAATATCTTTACACCCAATTTCCAGACCTCAACGAAGGCCAACTGGCACGTAAAAAATCTGCTCTCGTCAGTGAAACCTCGCTGGCTGCCTGGGCTAGTCATTATGAGATGGGCCGTTACCTAGAATTGGGCAAGGGCGAAGAACAAACCGGGGGCAGAGAAAAACAAGCCATCTTGGCCGACGCTTTTGAAGCGGTCTTAGGCGCACTCTTTATGGACCAAGGCTGGAAAGCTGCCCAAGACTTTATATTTCGCTGCGTACAAGAAAACCCCCTAGCTCGCGGAGTCCAGAAAACCCTCGATGCTAAATCGCGTTTGCAAGAATGGAGCCAAAAGCTATATAAGAAACCCCCCTTTTATCGCCTATTGAAAACTGAAGGACCGGATCACGCCAAGGAGTTTGAAGTTGAGGTTTTAGTCGGCGGCCAAATTATTGCGCGCGGAAAAGGAAAAACTAAGAAGGAAGCTGAACAAGATGGCGCATCACGCGCTTTGGACGATCTTGTCCACAAGGAAGCCTGATCCTAGTTGCGAAAACCCGGGTCTTCGATTATGCTTTCGCCTCACTTTGTGAATTTTCTCACAAAGTCCCCTGACGGAGCCCGAGCGATGCCAGGCGATCCCCTACAAGACGTTATCGTCACAACCCGCCTTGATAAAGTGCTGGGTTGGGCCCGCAAATATTCCCTCTTTCAATATCCTTTTGTGACGGCTTGCTGCGGCATGGAATACATGGCTGTATCAGCCTCGCATTATGACACCGACCGCTTTGGCGCTGCCTTTCCTCGTTTTTCACCTCGCCAAGCTGACCTCTTGATGGTGGTCGGCACTATCACCCACAAACAGGCCCCCATTCTTAAGCGCGTCTATGACCAAATGTGCGACCCGAAATGGGTAGTGGCGTTTGGTGTTTGCGCTACTTCAGGTGGGTTCTATCAAAATTATGGCTCGGTTCCTGGCATCGATTGCTTTCTGCCCGTGGACATGTACATCCCAGGCTGCCCGCCTCGCCCTGAGACCGTGATTGACGCCTTACTTAAACTGCAAGAACGCATTCAAAATTCCCGTCAGGCCTTGGTCTAAAGCATGAGCAATATCAGCCTTTCGCAGCTGCTTGCCGATAAATTGGGTACCCTGCGTTTGAATCTTGAGATTCAGTCGGGCGCCGAAGTGCAAGTCATCGCTCCGGCCTCGTTGCTCACAGCCATTGATTTACTCAAACAAGACGAAGCCTTAGCTTTCGATCTGCTTATGGATTTAGCGGGCGCGGACTATTCAAAGTATCCCAACGCCCCTAGCAATCCTCTTTGCGTTTCCTACCAGCTTTATTCGACTCGCCACAACCAGCGGGCTTGGCTCAAGGTTTACCTGCCCATGCAGGGGCCTGAAATAGCCTCACTGTGCGCTGTCTTTGCCGCAGCCAATTGGTACGAACGAGAATGTTGGGATATGTACGGCGTGGTCTTTAAGGGCCATCCCCATCTCAAACGCATCTTACTTTACGAAGAATTCGAAGGCCATCCGCTGCGCAAAGACTATCCCATTATGAAAATGCAGCCGCTCATTCCGATGCGCAACGCTGTGGACTATGAAGCCGTCGCTCAGCAGGCCCGCCGCGAAAACGTGGAAGGGAGCTGAGCCGCCGTGCCCATGGAACTCAAAGAAAAGTTTCCCGAAAGAGCCGCCGATCGCGAGGACTTTGATATTCAGCCCATGATTATCAATATGGGGCCTTCGCATCCCGCCATGCATGGCACCGTCAAAATGGTGCTAAAACTAGATGGCGAGACGGTTGTGGGCGCCGAGATGGACATCGGCTATTTGCATCGCTGCTTCGAAAAAACTGTCGAGTGCAAGACTTGGAACCAAGCTATTCCCTACACAGACCGCCTCAACTACGTCAGCCCCCTCATCAATAACGTGGGCTACGCGATGGCCGTCGAAAAACTTCTGGGCATCACCGTACCCGAGCGCTGCCAGTACATTCGCGTTGTCATGAGTGAGTTATCTCGCGTGGGCGATCACCTGACCTGCATCGGTGCATCCGCCATGGAGTTAGGCGCACTCACCCCCTTTCTCTATTTCGTCAAGGCCCGCGAGTACACTTGGCAGCTCATCGAAGAAGTTACTGGTGCGCGCTTGACAATTTCTTACACCCGCGTGGGCGGTGTGGTGCGCGATCTTCCCGCTAGTTTTGGCGAACGCTATGCCTATGTAGAGAGCAAAGTTTACGAAGCCGTGAGCGAAGTACGCGCTTTGCTCGACCACAACCGCATCTTTATTGACCGCATGAAGGGCATTGGCATCATGCCCAAAGAGAGAGCGCTAAGTTACGGTATGACAGGCCCCTTTGCACGCGCGTCGGGTCTGCCTTATGACGTCCGCAAGGCACAGCCTTATCTCATTTATGACCGCATGAAATTCGAGGTGCCCACCCGCAGCGCAGGCGACAATTACGCTCGCTATGAGGTGCGACTAGCCGAGATCGAACAGAGCCTAAGCATCATTCGCCAATGTTTAGCGCAAATGCCAGAAGGCCCTATACGCAGCAAAGACACGCGCGTAAGCCTGCCCCGCAAGAAAGAGGTCTATTCAAACATCGAAGCCCTTATGAACCATTTCAAGCTCATCATGCCTGGCCACGGCATACGCCCTGAAGCTGGCGAAGTGTACATGGCCGTTGAAGGCGGCAATGGCGAACTCGGTTTCTGGGTTATTTCTGACGGTTCAGACCGGCCTTACCGCGTGCGCGTGCGCCCGCCCTGCTTTCCCATTACTTCTGCAGTCGAAGAACTGGTGCTCGGCGAGCAACTCTCTGACATCATCCCAATCTTTGGCAGCGTCAACATGATTGGCGGAGAGATCGACCGATGAGCATTTTGACCTCAGACCTCAAAGAGAAATTTGAGACTCTGCTGACGCATTACCCGGCGGACCAGCGTCAAGCGGCGGTTATTCCCATTTTGCATTTGGCTCAAGCCAAAGCCGGCTTACTCACGGCAGACGCCCAACAAGAAGTGGCAGATTACATTGGCATTCCTGTATCGAAGGTGCACGAAGTAGTCAGCTTCTACACCATGCTGAGCGAAAAACCTCGCGGCAGAAATCACATGTTGGTTTGCAAGACACTACCCTGCGAATTAACTGGCTGCAGCGCGGTCATCAAGGCTGTCCACGATAAGCTCGGTTTGAATGACGGCCAGGTTAGCGCTGACGGCAAGTTTTCTCTCGAAGTGGTGGAATGTTTAGCTCGCTGCGGTGAAGGCCCTGTCATGCAAGTTGGCGAAGAAGTCTTCACCGAGCTCACGCCCGAAAAGACCGCCCAAGTCATTGATCAGCTCGCAAAGAGGCCCTGATGGCTGAGACCCTGCTGCTCACGCGCAATTTTGATAATCCCAAGGCATTGACCTTGGACGGCTATATCGCCACAGGCGGCTACGAGGGGCTTAAGAAAGCTCTGAAAATGGAGAAAGCTGCCATTGTCGAAGAAGTAAAAAAAGCTAACTTACGCGGCCGCGGTGGCGCTGGCTTTCCTGCAGGCATGAAGTGGTCCTTTTTGCCAAAAGATCACAAAGGCCCCAAATACCTTTGTGTCAATGCCGACGAAGGCGAACCAGGTACTTTTAAAGACGGGCCCTTAATGGAAAAAGACCCGCACCAAATGATAGAAGGCGTGATCATTGCTTGCTACGCCCTCGATATCCATACGGCTTATATTTACATTCGCGGCGAGTTTCACAAATCTATCGCCATCGTCGATAAAGCACTCGAAGAATGTCGCACTCAGGGCGTTTTTGGCGACAAGATTTTTGGCACCGACTTCAAACTCGCCATCTGGACCCATCCTGGTGCCGGCGCCTATATTTGTGGCGAAGAAACTGGATTAATTAGCTCGCTCGAGGGCAAGAAAGGCTTCCCAAAACTAAAGCCGCCCTTCCCAGCCATTAAAGGTCTTTTTGATTCGCCGACAATAGTGAACAACGTCGAGACCTTGGCCTGCGTGCCTCACATCTTGACCTTGGGCGCCGAAGCATTTGCAGCCTTGGGTGTTGAAAAAAACGGCGGCACAAAACTCTATTGCGTATCCGGTCAGATTAGCAAGCCAGGCCTCTACGAATTGTCCCACGCCACCACCTTGCGGCAATTGCTCTTTGACGTTTGCGGCGGGCCTCGGCCAGGCCGAACTATCAAAGCTGTCATTCCGGGTGGCTCGTCTGCGCCTGTATTGACCGCCGACGAGTTAGATGTACGCATGGATTTTGATTCATTGATGAAAGCCGGCTCCATGCTGGGCTCGGCGGCAATCATCGTGATGGATGACAGCACAAGTATGGTAAGGGCCCTCGACAACCTCTTGGCCTTCTATGCGCACGAATCTTGTGGCCAATGCACACCCTGTCGCGAAGGCACACGCTGGATGAATAAAATTTTGCACGATATCGCCGCAGGCCAAGGCGAGGTGGGCGATCTTGACAAAGTACTCAACATCACGGATCAAATGGTCGGCAATACCATTTGCGTGTTAGCGGATGCTGCCGCTTTTCCAGCCCGCAGTTTCATTACCAAGTTCCGTTCTGAATTCGAGACCTACATCAAGGGTGGCCAACGCCTATCCTTGACCGGTTTTAAGCCCGAGGCCGCGCCGGCCTTGGCGGCACACTGAGGCAGGGAAGCGCATGCCCAAAATAACCGTCAACGGCAAAGAGATCGAAGCAGCTACGGGTAGCAACCTCATTGAGGCTGCCCGCCAAGCTGGTGCCGAGATCCCGCATTTTTGTTACCACCCCGGTCTCTCAATCGCCGGCAATTGCCGCATGTGCCTGATCGAGATCGAAAAAGCCCCTAAACTACAAATCGCCTGCAATACCACGGTCAGTGAAGGCATGGTGGTGCTTACCGACAGCGACAAAGTCAAAAAAGCTCGCCAAGGTGTGATGGAGTTTTTACTGCTCAACCACCCCATTGACTGCCCCATTTGCGACTGTGCCGGCGAATGCTACCTGCAAGATTACTACATGGATCACGACCTTAAGTCTTCACGCTTTCAGCTAGGCAAAAACAAGAAAGAAAAGGCTCGGGAAATTGGCCCCCACGTGATGCTCGACCAAGAACGCTGCATCATCTGCTCACGCTGCGTACGCTTCACCGACGAAATTAGCAAAACGCACGAATTGGGCATTTTTGGGCGCGGCAGTACCGAGGTGCTAGACCTAGCCCCTGGCCAACGCCTTGAAAATGCATATTCGGGCTGCGTCGTTGATCTTTGCCCAGTAGGCGCCTTGACCGACAAAGATTTTCGCTTCAAATCGCGGCCTTGGTTCTTGCAAGAAACTGAGACTGTCTGCGGCGGTTGCGCCATGGGCTGCAATATCGTGCTTAACACCAACCCTAATCCCTACAACAAAGTTGGCCAAGAACGCGCCTACCGCATCTACCCTCGCGAGAATACTGACGTAAACGCGTGGTGGATTTGCGACGAAGGCCGTTACTCATACAAAGCAATTGACCATGGCCGCGCCGAGCATGTGCGCGTAGCAGGACGCAATACTTTACCCGAGTCCGCCCTCGACACCCTCGCAGCCGCGCTCAAGACCGTGGCCCCCGGTAAAGCCGGCTTTTTGCTTTCGCCCCAAATGAGCAACGAAGAATTATGGGCCTGGAAATGGCTTGCGAACGAGATGGGCATTCAAGCGCTGGAATTTGGCGATAACATCAAGGCTACGGGCAGTTCAGACGCATATCTTATTAAGGCCGACAAAAACCCAAATACACAGGGCGCCAAAGATTTAGGCCTCGCCTCGAGTTCAAACCTTTTGATTCAGGCAGCTGCCGGAGCCCTTGATTTACTTATCGTGGCTGAGCATCAGCACTCGAATATCGCCAAACTCGCTGGCAAAGTCGCCACTCTGGTAGGCCTTTACAGCCAACAATCGGGCGGCGCTGACAGCATGGGTATTTTACTGCCCCGCGCCCACTACGCTGAGCAAGACGGTAGCTTCACCAATGTTCAAGGTCGGGTGCAGCGATTCCGCAAAGCCCTCGAGCCACTCGGTGAATCGCGACCAGCATGGGAATGGGCCCTGGCCCTGGGACGCCGTTTGAGCTTGAACGCACCCGCCAGCGATGCAGCTGGCTTCTTTAGCCACCTTAGCAGCGAAGTGGCGGCCTATAAGGGAATGACTTGGGACCAATTGGGACGCCGCGGCGCGCTAAGCGCAGCTGGCGCCGGAGTCTAAAATGCCGACGTTAACCCTTAGCCCTGAACTTATTTTCTGGGTAGCTACCCTTGGCAAAGTTATTTTTATCATGACGGTGGTGATGCTATCGGGTCTCGTTCTATCTTGGGTAGAACGCAAGCAGAGCGCCATTATGCAAGATCGCATTGGCGCCAACCGCGCCGCCCTGCACATCCCAGGCACAAATCTTAAATTTCGTTTTATGGGGCTGATTCACAACCTGGCCGATGCGCTCAAGGGCATCACCAAAGAAGACTTCATCCCGCCAGGATCTAGCAAGTTCCTTCATACCCTGGCGCCGTGGCTGGCCTGCAGCACCGCCGTACTAGCATTTGCCGTACTGCCTTTTGGTGGCGAATGGACCGTACCCGGCACCCAAAGCGTCGTTCACTTCACCATTGCACCCATGTCGGTAGCAACGCTTTTTGTTTTTGCCATGCTTTCAATTGGTGTCTATGGCGTCGTCTTGGCTGGCTATGTCAGTAATAACAAGTGGGGCATACTCGGTGCCCTGCGCGCGTCGGCCCAGGTTATCTCTTACGAAGTCGCGGCAGGCCTCACCCTGATGGGGTGCCTACTCATTTACGGAACCTTAGATTTTCGCGAAATGGTGACTTGGCAACAAACTCATCTTTTTTCATTTGGCTTAGCTAAGTGGGGCATCTTCACCCAACCTTTAGCATTTGTACTCTTTTTGACGGCAGCCATTGTTGAGATGAAACGCGTACCTTTTGACTTGCCCGAAGCCGAGTCAGAAATTATTGGCTACTTTCTAGAATACTCAGGCATGAAGTTCATGCTCTTTATGATGGCTGAGTTCATCGAGACCCTACTCTTTGCCTGGATTATCGTTTTGGTTTTTTTGGGTGGCTGGGACGTGCCCTTTATGAAACTGCTAGAAGGCGGGGCATCGGGTATCTATTTAGGTGAACGCCTGATTCGAGAATTGCCTTATTACGGCGTGGTCGTCCTGCAGGCCCTAGCTTTTATAACTAAGATAGTCTTCCTATGTTGGCTCATGATGCTCATACGCTGGTCTCTGCCACGTTTCCGCTATGACCAGATCATGCACTTGGGATGGAAGATCATGCTCCCGCTGGCGCTCATCAACGTGGCCGTTACAGCCCTGTGGCTAGCCTACTTCTGATTTGGAGCGCGACCCCGTGGCCCCCAAACTAAGCCTCATCGAGAGGATGTACTTGCCAGAAATCGCCAAGGGCCTTGCCCTTACAGCGCGGCATTTCTTTCGTAACATGATTCTGCATAGCTTGCATAAGGTGGGCATGGCCAAAGACACAGAGGCCATGGTCACCATTGAATATCCCGAAGTGCGACGCGCTTACCCTTTTGTAGCCCGTTCGCGCCACCGCCTAACGCAGCGTGAAGACGGCACCCCACGCTGCGTGGCCTGCATGATGTGCGCGACGGCTTGCCCAGCTGACTGCATCTACATCGAAGCCGAAGAGCATCCGGACCCGAGCATTGAAAAGCGCCCCCGCCATTTCGACATCGATATGTCCAAATGCGTTTATTGCGGCTTCTGCGTGGAAGCCTGCCCCGAAGATGCCATTCGCATGGACACAGGCCAATTTGAATTGGCCTTCTTTGACCGCAAAGGCCTCATCTACGACATGCCCACCTTACTCAGTGATGACCCTTACGCAGCCAAAAAAGCTGCCCTTAAAAAAGCTGCAGGAGACCGCGCGTGAACGAGAACCTCATCGCCCTGCTGATCTTTTTCATCGTTGTTGCTGCCAATTTTGGTGGCATGTTAGCTGCATCCACTTTCCTCGGCCCTCGCCGCCGCAATCCAGTCAAAGATGAACCCTTTGAATGTGGCAGTATACCCGTCGGCCCTACCAACGGCCGTTTTCACGTACGGTTTTACATGGTTGCGATGCTCTTCTTAATCTTTGATATCGAAGTGGTCTTTCTCTATCCTTTTGTGCTGATCTTCAAAGAATCGCTAGCACAAGGCACCCTCGCGTTGGGTGCGGTAGGCCTCTTTTTAGTGGTACTGACTTTAGGCCTGATATATGAATGGCGCCGTGGGGGCATGGAATGGGACTGAGCCATATTATCTACGCGGGTTTTGCCGCCTTTGCCCTAGCCAGCGCCCTAGCCGTGGTTTTTACCAAAAACACAGTGCACTCAGCGCTTTATTTCGTGACCCATCTGCTCTGCGTCTCGGTGCTTTATGCCTTGCTACAGGCTCCCCTCATCGCTGTACTGCAGGTGGCCATCTATGCCGGCGCTGTGATGGTTTTATTTATATTTGCCATCATGATTCTCGATGCTTCGATTCTTGAAAAAATGTCACCTTCTTTAGAACGTGGGCAAATAGCCGCAGCCATATCTCTAGCATTAGCGCTCTTGCTTGGTTTCATGAGCCTCACAGGCCGCTTTCACCTCGAAAGCCTACTGGCGCCAGTCTCAGGCACTCTTGCCGAGGGCAACGAGAGTATTGCAGCCATCGCCCGTTTGCTTTACGGCAAATACCTCGCGGCTTTCGAGCTGGTCGGCATACTGCTCTTTGTCGCCGTCGTGGGCATCATGGTCATGGCAAAGCGGAGGCTCGATTCATGAACTTATTCGACCCTATGCACGCCAATTTTACACTCGGCCTAGCTAGCATGATTTTTTGCATAGGAGCCATGGGTGTACTGATTCGCCGCGATCCGCTGGTCATGTTCATCTGCATAGAAATGATGTTCAACGCAGCTAATCTCGCGTTAGTGGCTTTTGCCCGCCATCTCGGCCTGGCCCAGGGTCAGGCTTTAGTCTTCTTGGTGATTGCTGTGGCTGCCGCTGAAGTGGCCGTGGGTCTGGCTATCATCATCGCCATCTTCCGCACCGAAAAAGACATCGATGTGGACCAAATTTCGACCCTCAAAGGCTGAGTCCAAGGGAGTTTGAATTGAAATCGCTTTTAATCGTACTCTTTGCCCCACTACTTGGGGCTATAGCCAACCGTCTCAGTGCTGGCCGCCTGCCCAAAAACGCTGTGGCAGCCATAGCCTGCGGTAGCCTTGCCATTTCGCTATCAGCCGCCATTTTATCTTTTCTGAATCTTAGCCACTTAGCGGTGAATGCCCGCAGTGTCATCGAGCCTGTTTTTGTTTGGGCCGCAGTCGGCACTGAGAGCCTGAGTTTCAACCTTTTGATTGATCCGCTTTCTGCCATCATGCTTTTGGTTGTTACCGGTGTTGGTTTCTTGATTCATGTTTATTCAACTTCATACATGCATGAAGAGAGCAAATACGAATACGCTCGCTACTTTGCATATCTGAATTTCTTTGTCTTCTCGATGCTGACTCTGGTCTTAGCTGCCAATTTTATGGTTCTATTCATCGGCTGGGAGCTAGTCGGCGTGTCGTCCTACTTACTCATCGGCTATTACCGCTCTAAAACGAGCGCTGCCGATGCCGGAAAAAAAGCTTTTATCGTTAATCGCGTAGGTGATTTGGGCTTCTTGCTAGCTATCTTTATCATCTTGAATGTTTTTAACAGCGTTGAATTTGCCCAAGTACTGCCTCGCGCAAAAGCCATGCTAGGCGAGGGTAGCGAGGTTGCCACGCTTGTAGCGCTCTTGCTCTTCATGGGCGCGATGGGCAAGTCAGCTCAAGTGCCCTTGCATGTCTGGCTACCCGATGCGATGGAAGGCCCCACGCCTGTCTCAGCATTGATCCATGCTGCCACCATGGTGACAGCTGGTGTCTTCATGGTGGCGCGTTGTCATGCCATCTTCGAGCTGTCACCCACGGCATTGCACATCATCTCGGGCTTAGGTGTCTTCACCGCAGTCTTTGCCGCGTCGATCGCACTTGTCCAAAACGACATCAAACGAATCATGGCTTATTCGACCCTGTCACAACTTGGCTATATGATGTTAGGCGTGGGTGTGGGCGCATACAGTGCTGGCTTCTTCCATCTTTTCACCCACGCATTTTTTAAAGCTTTATTATTCCTCGGTTGCGGTTCAGTCATGCACGCCATGCACGGCGAACTCGACATGACACGCATGGGTGGCTTGCGCAAGAAACTGCCCATCACTTATTGGACCTTCTTTATAGGCGCCATCTGCCTTATCGGCATACCGGGTACCTCGGGCTTTTTCTCAAAAGACGAAATTCTTTGGGAAGCACTCAATTCACCCCACGGTTCAGTTTGGCTTTGGGCTGCCGGCACTTTCGGATCTCTCCTCACGGCTTTTTATGTGGCCCGCCTTTTCTTCAAGACTTTTCATGGCGAGCCGCGTGACCACCATACCTTTGAACATGCCCACGAAAGCGCCGCTCCCATGACCATCCCACTCATCGTCTTGGCTGTGCTCTCGATCGCGGTCGGCTTTTTAGGCCTTCCACACTTCATCATCCACTTTGCACCTTTTCAAGACTGGCTAGCTCCGGTCTTTGCTGATGTGATCAGGGCAGGGAACCACACCATCAATAACACCGCGCCGATCACCGCTCATTCGGTTAGCCCCTGGGCTCTCATCGGTATTTATATTGCACTCGCAAGCTTGGGTATCATCACGGCTTGGAATCTCTTTGGCAGAGCTTCGCAGCTTCCGGGCCGCATCTACACCAGCTTTAGCAGGCCCTACAAAATTCTTTGGAATAAATATTATGTCGATGAACTCTATGACCTAATCTTTGTACGCGGATTCTTGGGCCTTTGCCGCATTCTCTACAACTATTTTGAGCGCATGGTGGTCGACGGCGCGGTCAATGCCACGGCCTGGATCAGTGCGGCTGCAGGTGCCGCTGTACGCGCTACGCTGCATGATGGCATGGTGAGGCGCTACGCTTCCGCTGTGCTTTTTGGCGCCATTGCCATCCTCTTCATTCTTCTCAACACCAAGTGAGCCCGGGCATGCCTACTGCGTTACTCAGCGTCATCGTCTTTAGCCCTCTGGCCCTCGGCCTTGTACTTATGCTGCTGCCCAAAACAAAACAAGGGCTGACTCGAAGCTACTCGCTCATCGCCACCGTAGCCCATTTTGCATTAGTTCTCAGTCTGGCACCCCGCTTTTTGGCAACCGACACGCCCTTAATGCTCGAAGAGCAGCGCACTTGGTTCACGGCCTGGGGCTCGACTTATCACCTCAACATGGATGGCCTCAGCTATGCATTGGTCTTACTCAATGCCTTACTGACGCCTTTTGCCATTCTCATTTCTTGGAAAGCGGTGCGCGAAAAGACGCGTGCTTTTCATTTTTTCATATTCGCCATGCAGACCGCGGCTCACGGTGTCTTCCTAGCAGCCGATGGCCTGCTCTTCTATTTCTTCTGGGAATTCTCTCTCATTCCCATGTATTTCTTAATTGGCATCTGGGGTGGAGAACGACGAATCTATGCAACGATCAAATTTGTACTCTACACCTTACTGGGTTCTTTGCTGATGTTGGTCGCCATGATCTGGCTGGCCCTGGCGGTGCGTGATCAAGCCGGCCAAATTAGCTTTGCACTGGCCGACTGGAAAACTTTAAGCATTTCAGTTGAAACCCAACGTTGGCTCTTTTTAGCATTCTTTGTGGCATTTGCCATCAAAGTACCACTTTTCCCGCTCCACACATGGCTACCCGATGCTCACGTCGAGGCCCCTACGGCCGGTTCTGTATTGCTTGCCGGCGTTCTACTCAAACTAGGTACCTACGGCATACTCCGCTTCTGCTTACCATTATTTCCAGAAGCCGCCCTACTCTACCAACGCCCCATTGTCTGGCTTGGCATGATTTCGCTTATCTATGGCGCAGCGATGGTACTCGTCCAGACAGACTTTAAGAAAATGGTGGCCTATTCTTCCGTGTCACACATGGGCGCCTGCGTTCTCGGTATTTTTAGCTTCACGCTATCGGGCAACCAAGGTGCAGCCCTCACGATGATCAATCACGGCATTTCGACAGGCGCGCTTTTCATGATCGTGGGCATTTTCTATGAGCGCACGCACACCCGCGACCTTGGCCAATACGGCGGCGCAGTGGCTAAAATGCCCGCTTTGGGACTGCTCTTCTTGCCGATAGCCATGTCATCCATGGGCGTGCCTGGCACGAATGGCTTCGTGAGTGAATTCTTAGTCCTACGGGGTCTCTTTAAATGGGATCCGATGATGGGGGCCTTGGCCACCACGGGCATTGTTTTAAGTGCAGCCTATATGCTGCGCTTGACGCAAAAAGTCATGTATGGGCCGATTGCGTCACACGCGATGGAAGAGCTCACCGATCTTGACCTACGCGAGAAACTTTCACTAGGTGCCTTAGTACTTATCATCTTTGCGCTGGGCATTTTCCCGCAGATCATTCTCGGCCTCACCGAAAACTCGGTGAACTCCATTCTTCTTTCTATGATCCGCCCGGTTGCCGGCGCGGGCGCGCCCTGAGAATCTGATGAACAGTGTTTTTGTCGCGGCCAATCTAAGTGCTCACTATCCTGAATTACTGCTTTTCCTAGCCGCCTTTGCTGTGCTTGGCGTTGATATGGTCGCCCGGGGCAAGCGCACCCTGACATTAAGTCTCAGTGCTTTGGCCTTTGGCTTCTCACTATGGCTAGCAATTCACCCTTCGACTGGCGACACGGCTTTTCCAGGCATGCTTGCCCACGATGCTCTTGCCCGCGGTAGCAAACCGCTTTTAGCACTTTGCGGCTTACTTGCCATTGCCCTGGCTGCTCCTAGTGCCAAAGCATTGCGCCTAGCCTACGCTGAATTTGAAGCCCTTATGCTTTTTGCCGTGGCCGGCATGATGATCTTTGCCCAGGCCACCGATTTGGCCATGGCCTTTGTGGCGCTCGAAACCTTTTCTTTAGCTATGTATGTCATGGCGGGTTTTGACCGCCGTCGCGCTTCAAGTCGTGAGGCCGCTCTAAAATATTTCTTAATCGGGGCTTTTGCGGCAGCTTTCTTCTTGTTCGGTATGGCCCTCTTGTTTGGCGCAACGGGTTCAGTTTCAATTCCTGAAATTGGGCAGGTCTTTTCAACTTTGCAGTCCGATGATCCGCGCAGGCTATTTATGCTTTGTGGCATTGGCCTGGTGCTAGTAGCTTTGGCATTCAAGGTCGGTCTGGCACCTTTCCACCTTTGGGCGCCCGATACCTACGAAGGTGCTCCCAGCCCTGTCACCGCCTTCTTAGGCGCGGGTGCAAAGATCGCGGGTTT
>CAZFUM010000002.1:0-51531 GCA_964521965.1 uncultured bacterium
CCATCTGGCCCGACGAGGCCGCCAGCCAGCCCAAAAGGAACTGCCCCACCCGCGAGGTCTTGAACGAGAGGTGCGAAAAATAGCGGTGATAGCCGGCCGTGACCCCGAACATGCGAATAACATACATGGCCAAAGCCACCCAGAAGGCCGTCCATGAAAAGCCGGTCCAAATCACCAGCAGCACCCCTGCGTGCACCGACAAGAAAGGGATGGAGCCCGCCACATCCAGCTTTTCATCGGGGCTGGGGGTCCATTCACTCTTGCCCGAGTTGGCGGGATCCATAATGACATCCGAAATCATTGCTCACCTCGTGAAGACTCCAGGCCCGCAAGGTTATTCGATCGGGTCAGGGTGATCTGGTAATTGCGTATCATCCTCTGCCTGAAACCGCCCTCGCAATACGCGAAGTAATAGTCCCAACTGCGGATAAACTTTTCGCTGAAGCCGAGCCCGCGAATCTTCTCGCTCTGAGCCAGAAAACGCCCCCGCCAGATCTTGAGGGTGGCCGCATAGTCCGCGCCGATGTTGGCGAGCTCCTCAACGCCCAGGCTCGTTTCGGCCAAGGCCCCTTGAATCGCGCCCAGACTGGGGCAGACGGCCCCCGGAAAGATGTGCTTTTGAATCCAATCCACGCTCTTGCGGTAGGCCTCATAGCGGTCATCCGGCACCGAGATCACCTGCAGCACCGCCAGGCCGTCACGCTTGAGCAGGCGGTCGAGTGATTTGAAATAAGCCGGCAGGTACTCGTGGCCCACAGCCTCAAGCATCTCTACGCTCACGATGCGGTCAAATTGTTCCTTGAGCTGACGGTAGTCCATCAGCCTGAACTCGATCTGCTCTGACAGCCCCTGATCGGCTGCGCGCTCGCGGGCCAGCTTGAGCTGCTCATGCGAGAGGGTTAGAGAGAGCACCTTGACCCCGTGGCGCTTGGCGGCCTCGATGGCCAGAGTGCCCCAGCCCGAGCCGATCTCAAGCAGGGTCATGCCTGGCTTGAGACGGGCCTTGTCGAGGACGCGTTGGATCTTTCTCAACTGGGCGCTTTCGAGGCTCTCATCGCGACTTTCGAAGATCGCGCCCGAATAGGTCAGGGTCTCATCTAAAAAAAGCTGATAGAGCTCGTTCGAGAGGTCGTAGTGCTCTTGAATGTTGCGCTTGCTGCCATCCAAAGAGTTGGCGCGGCGGCTGTGACGCAGGCGGTTGATCCATCGGCCCAAGGGCCCCAGCTCGCGGTCATTCAAGTACTCAAGGTTGGCGCTTAAGAATTCGATCACCTTGGTCAGGTCCGGGCTGCTCCACTCGCCCTCTTGATAAGACTCGCCAAAGCCGATGTCGCCGCTCAGGGCCAGGCGCTTGAAAAAAGCGTAGTTGCCGACAGTCAGGCTGGCCTCGGGGCCGGGCTCTTGCCCGCCCAAGACGCGCGTCTCGCGGTCGGGCAGGGTCAGGCTGAGGCGGCCCCGCCGGGCGCGGCCCAGCACGGCAGTACGCGCTCGCGCAGCCAGCGCTGCCAGCGCGAGGGGGCTTCGGCGCGCAAGGTCATGGCGCTTTGGGCGTAAGGTTTGGTGTACACGGGCAACCTCTTTTGATATCGCAGCTTGGCGGCTTGCCAAAGAATGCGGGGCATGGTGAGTGTGGCGCTGGCGGGAAAACGCGCCAAGGTCTTGAGCAGGGTCAGATCACTGAGCGGTGTTGCCCGGCCCGCGATGCGGGAGCGAAAGACCACTCTCTCTTGCTGGTGAATGTTGATGCGGGCCTCCCATTGGGGCCCGGCCGGCGAAAAAAGGAACTCGTAATCCCCTTCCACCCCGAAGAACGGCGACACGTGGAAATCCTTGGACAAACGCGCCCGCCAAAATCCGTCTCGCCACTCGGGTTTCGGCAGCGCGTAGAGATGCCGCTCTCCGAAGGTGTTGTTCACCTCAGCCAGAATCATGCTCAGCTGATCCTTTAAGTCATACGTGTAATAGAAACTAACGGGATTGAATGTATATCCGAAATATCGCGCGCTCGTAAAAAGCTGGACGCGGGCCGCCTCAAGCCCGTGCTGTCGCGCCAGGGCCGTAACTTCGTCGCGCAGGCGCCCGCTTCCGCGCAGGTAATCTGTTTGGCGAAGCGAGGCGATATTGAAACGGTCCAAGCTGAATAAACGCAAGGACTCGGCCAGCTTCGGAAGCTCATCCATGTCCAAAGCATAAAGATAAGCCGGGTATTCAAAGGCATGGCTGACCGGTTCAAGACGAGAGTGCATGACCCGGCCGGTATAAATGGCTGAGCGCGGGCCGCTTTGAAAAGGGCCCCAGGGGGGCGGCGCGCCCGGCTGAGTTTGCGGAGGCTTCAAAGGGGCCAAAAGACTCATAGCGTGTTCCCGAAATGACGGCCCACTTCGTTGCCGGCTTTAACCGCGTCTTCATGAAAGCCCCAGCCAAAGTACGAGCCGCAGAAATAGGTTCGACGGCGGCTGTTCAGGCTCGGCAAAAAGGGCTGGGTGGCCACGGCATTGGCGTCAAAAACTGGGTGCTCATAAACGATCTCGCGAAGCAATTTTTCGCGCGGCACCAAGCCGCGTGAATTGAGCGTAATACAATAGGGGGATTGGGTCTGAAGGCCTTGTAGGCGTCGCATGTCATAGGTCAATGTCGCGCCATCTTGCGGCAGCTGCCCCGCGGCTAGGCGATAGTTCCACGACGCCCGGGCCCGCGGGTTGCGCGGCAAGAAGCTCTCGTCACGGTGCAAGGTCACATGATTTTCTTGATAGGTCCAGGATCCCAGCAGGACTCGCTCGGTCTCGTCGGCGTCTTGCAGCAAGCTCAAGGCCTGATCAGCATGCGTAGCCAGCACCGCTTGGTCAAAAGACCAGCTCCGGCTCGACCCTTGCATCTCCACGCGGTCGTCATGGCGCTTCAGGCCCCTTATCGCTTCGCCCAGCTGGACCTTGCCCTTGAATTTCACGCCAAAAGCCTTGAGATAACTATGGCTGCCGCCCAGCACGGTCTGCCAGCGAGGCATGTCGCTGATGCTCAAGAGGCCGTGATTCTCAAAGAAGCGCAAGAACGACTCGGCCGGAAACGTCTCGATCTTGTCATAAGGGGCTGACCAAATGGCGGACCCCATGGGCAGCACATAATCTCGCCGGGCCTCAAGGCCAAGACCTGCTTCGCGCATGAATTGGCCCAGGCTCTTGCCCGCCAGATTTCCCTTGGCCAGCGCTGCCCGGCCCGCCTTTTGAAAGCGCAGGATGTCCCTGACAAAGCGCCAGAACTTTGGCTTCAGCGCGTTGCCGCGCTGGGCCAGCAGGCCGTTGAGGCCGTTGCCTGAGTAGGCCAAGCCGCTTTGCTCGTTCTCATAGCCAAAGGACATGTCTGCGTCGCGCGTGGTGACGCCCAGCTCAGCCAAGAATTTGTGAAAGAGGGGGTAGTTGCGGTTGTTGCAGACAATGAAGCCCGTGTCCACGCCCAGTCCCGCATCAGAACCCGAATCGAGCATGACGGTATGCGTATGCCCGCCCAGGCGATTCTCGGTCTCAAATAAGGTAACGTGATGTTGCTTGGCGATGAGCCAGGCCGCGCTGAGCCCCGCGACGCCTGCGCCGATGACCGCAACGTTCTGACCCGGCTTCAAGCCGCCCGAGTTCCGCTTTCGCCCCGTAGGGCTGCGCGAAACTCCTCCAAAGTGGCATAGCGATGGATGTTTTCAAGATGCCTTGGGGCGCCTTGGCCGCCGCAATCAACCCTCACGTCAGAGGGCAGCAGTTGGCGAATGCGTTCCAAGGCCAATGTGGCGCGACGCTTGCTTGACGCGCTCGAGATCGAGAATACCGCGTGCTTTGATCCGCTCGTTTTGGCCACGCGGGGCAGATCTTCGAGCGGAGTATTGGGCCCAAGATAAAGCACGCGCCGTCCTTCCATGGCTGCCACCAAGGCGGCCATTTGCAGGCCTAGGCGGTGGTTTTCGCCGGGTAAGGTCGTCATAACCACAATAGGCCCTTGGTTGGCTTCGTTCATGCTGCGCCAAGCGCCGGCAAGAAAATCGCTCAAAGCTTCAGAGCCAAAATGTTCTTCAGCCACGCAGACCTTGCCGCTGCGCCAGGCGGCTCCTAAAGCCTGAAGATAGGGCTGGGCCGCCTCATGCAAAAAGCGCCAGGCGCCCATTTCATTCCAAGCACGCTGCATGGCTTCGCGCAGTCCCTTGGCATCAAGCTTTCGAGTGGCCTCAAGCCAGGCTTGGGCCGCCATATGGGGGCTGGGGTTGCGCTGGGCCAGCTCTTTCAGCTGGGTCTCATTTAGGGGTAGCACCTTGCCTGCCCTAAAGCCCTGGCTCATGAGGCTTCGCACCAGCAAAAGCTGTTCGATAGCGCTAAAAGGATAACGGCGATGGCCTGAGGGCCGCCTCAGGCTTTTAGGGTTTCCATAGCGGCGTTCCCACATGCGCAGACGCTCAACCTCAAAGCCTGTGGCTTGAGACAACTTGCCAATGCTAATTTCTTCTTCGCTATCTATTTTTTTCATGCCAGCTCTCCTATGTGTAGATTATACGTTTTCAGAGGCTGTACGGATTTACTTGCCCTTAAATGCAAGAAAGCCCGCCTTTCGGCGGGCTTTCTTGAACTTCGGAAGGGGTGAGATTCGAACTCACGGTTGCCTTACGACAACGGCAGATTTCAAGTCTGCTGCCTTAAACCGCTCGGCCACCCCTCCATAAGTCATTTCTTAAAAACCAATGCTCCTAACACCATAGCCACACAGGCTGAAAGATTCAAAGATCTGGCTCGTAGATCTATCGGCAAACGCCGAGCTTGCGCACCAAATTTCTCATGCACTTCATCTGGCAAGCCTGAAGTCTCTGAACCAAATACCAGCATATCGCCAAGCTGGTGCTCAGGGGGGTCAAAATCTTGACTACCCTTGGTGCTGAACAAAAAAACCCGCTCAGGCTTATCGAGGCTGCCTAACCAGGCTTCAAGATTGGCATGCTCTTTCAGGTCGAGCATGGGCCAATAGTCTAACCCAGCCCGCCTCAAATTCGCGTCAGTAATTTGATAGCCTAACGGATGAACCAAATGTAAGCGGCAGCCCAGGGCCATACAAGAACGGCCAATATTGCCCGTGTTGCCGGCGATGTCGGGCCTGACCAGAACAACATGAAAACGCGGCTCGCTCATTTCTTTGCTTTTTTCTCCCAAAACTCAAGCTCAGAGTCGCCCAGATCTCTTTTCTCTCTCAGGACAAATCCCTTTTCAAGCCAAGTTCGGCCTGCTTGATCAAAAGCCCGGGGTTTGGGATGGCCCGCCCAAGCCATATTGGGCACTTGCGATACCTGCTTAAGCAGGGCTTCTCGCTTGGCCATGATCAACCAGACCCGAGACGCGGCCCCCAGCTTTTGATTCAAGATGGGGCCCGAGACAAAAAGCTCGTCGCGACCGGTCTCGGGCGCCCAGCCATGGCGCGAGAGGCGCTCCTTAAACTTTCGCCACAACGCGCGCACGCCCTCAGAGGCGCCGCCCTGGGCAAAGACGGGCTCGGCATCCCAGGTCCATTGCTGCCAGACGCCATGGCTTGAGCGGGTGGCCAAAGCCGCGGGCAAGCCAGACTCAAAGTAAGCGTGCAAAACCAAATCGCCGTCTTGACGCTGGGCTTCGATGCTCTGTGCGGGCCCGGCAAAATCTGCGCGCAAAATTCCGGGCTGATAGGCCCGCAGCAATGAAAACGCCAGGCCTAGGGGCAGCAGCAGGGCCAAGCCGCGCACCCAGGCCTTAGGATGCTGCACGCTGGGAGCAGCCAAAATTAAGAAAACGCTGGCGCTGGCCAGCAAAGCCTTGTCGTTATAAACCGCCTTGCCTGCCAGCGAAGCCGCAAAAGAAAGCAGCCCGGGCGCAAAGGCCAGCCACGACAGGAGATTGCCATGGCCCTGAGCCCATGCCTGACGCTGCCCGCGGCTCAAGCGCCAAAGCAGCAAAAGCAGCGCTGCCCAGGCCAATGACCAGCCTAATGGGTTCCAGTAACCACCCGCCAAATTTGCCAGACTGAGCCAGGGCGCGTGAAGCAGCGCTTCGTTGCTGCTGGATGAGCCTTGATAGAGCAGCAGCGTCTTGATGAAAAAAGGCGCCTGCGGAAGCATGAGAGCTATGGCCAAGCCCCAGGCTTGCAGAAACTGCTTGCGCGTAACCAAGCTCTTGGCTGTGAGCAAGATCCAGATAGGAAAATAAATCAGGGCAGAGTAGTGGCAATAGAACGATGCTGCCAACGCAAGGCCTAGGCGCCAGGGCTTATGAGTTTCAAGGCCGCGCAAGCGAATGACTTCGTGGGCGATCCACAACTCAGCCAGCCAGAGAAATTCATAGGGCTTGGCTTCCCAACCTAAAGTCACGCCCAAGGGCAAGATGGCTGCGCAAAGCCCGGCCCATAGCGCTGCGCGCGAGCCTGCAGCGCGCAGCGCCAGATGATAAGTCAAGCCCACGGCTGCTACGCCCGCGAAAACCGAGGGCAAACGCATCATAAGGATCGAGTCGCTAAGTTTGGCCAGAAAATAAGATGGCAAATAGGCGAGTGGCGGATACACATCCGCGCCTGAAACCCTTAACCAAAAGGCTATGAGATTGGGCTGGCTGACGCTGCGCCAAGTGAAAAACTCGTCTGACCAAAGCGGCATGAAATAGGCGCCGCTGAGGCGGGCCAAGAGCGCCAGACCAAGAATGCCGTAGAAGATATTTTTTGGGCCGCGCATGCGACTCCTAAATAAAAACGCCGGGGCGGCTCGCCGCCCCGGCGCTTATTCTAACAAAAAGCGCGATCAGCTCAGAAGGCCCATCCCGCGCCAATTTGAGGCAAAAAGGCGCTGGTGTTGTTGTTCTTAAGCCCCCCTGTGACATCCGAGGTCAGCAAATAGCGCCCTTTGATCGCGATCAGAGCCCCGCCAAACTGCAGATCCAGGCCCGCGGTGATGGCGGCGCCGATGCTGCTCGAGTTAAAGCTTACACCGCCATTGCTGCCATTCGCGCCTGACCAGACCGGACTGATGCCGATGTTGGGAATGATCTCAAAACCGCCCTCGGCGTCGCCGATGTGACGGGCAAACTGAATCTTGGGCCCTAAACCGACATTATAGCGCTGCAGCTTATACTCATTCTTAACACTAGCCACGGTGTAGTCTTTGACCACCCCGCTATAATCACCCCAAACCTCGACCGCCACATAGTCGGTGTAGCTGTGCGCCCAGGCCAGTCCAAACGAAAGTCCCGCGATATCCGCCGCGCTCAAAAGCGTGGCTCCCGTCGCGTTGTCCTTCACCAGAAAAGCGTCGCCCACGTTGCTGAGCTGGCCCACTGTGAAGAGCCATTGCTCGGCGTGAAGATTTTGCGCGTGAGACAGGCCGTCCTCGTTGCCATATTTTTTGCGACGCTTAAGGACTTTATCGACATAGCTCATGTCGCCCTCGGCCGAAGCTGAACCGTCTTTAACGATGGCGCGTATCTTGTCTTTCACGACCGTCACGTCGCCCGCACCGGTCTTAACCACCACATCGCCATTCGCCTGCTCAGTGATTTCGCCACTCAGGCTGCTGCCGTCATTGAGCTGCACCGTGGCAGCGTTCACCGCGCAGGGCGCTAAAAACAGGGCCAAAACCCAGATCATCACGTATTTCATAAATAGCCTCCAAAGATAGGACCCTGCTTAGGCCCCAGGAGAAAGACGCCTTTAGCCTAGCTCAGGTTCCGCGCTAAAGCCGCCAAAAAAGCCTATTATCCGGTGATTTTCAGACTTTCTATGATATCACCCTTCTGAATTGCCTTCACGTGCTCAAAACCACTGATCGTCTGGCCGAAAACCGTGTATTGACCGTCTAAAGAAGGCTGGGGCGCCAAACAAATATAGAACTGCGAACCTGCCGAATCGGGATCAGATGCACGTGCCATCGACAAGGTGCCACTGAGGTGAGGACGCTCATTAAATTCGGCCTTAATGCGGTAGCCCGGGCCGCCTGTGCCTGTACCCTCAGGGCAGCCGCCCTGGGCCACAAAACCAGGCACCACACGATGAAAAACAAGACCATCGTAATAGCCCTTCTCAGCCAACTCAACAAACGAAGCCACATGCTGAGGCGCTGAATCAGCGTAAAGCTCGAGCTCAATCACCCCACCCCTTTTAAGGGTGATGTTGACTTTAAGTTTACGGTCACTAGCAAGGGGTTCAAAAGTCTTGATGGCCACGCGGTTCCTCCACCAGAAAACTGCCAGGCCTAGCAAACCTAGGCCCAGACCGATCCACAAAAACAAAACTTAGTCCAAGAAGCCGCGCAACTTGCGCGCGCGGGTTGGATGACGCAGCTTGCGCAAGGCCTTAGCCTCGATTTGACGCACGCGTTCGCGCGTCACACCCTCAATGTTACCCACTTCTTCTAAGGTGTGGGGGTAACCATTTTCAAGTCCAAAACGCAAACGCAAAACTTTAGCCTCGCGTTCTTTGAGCGTCTGCAAGACTTTGCTAATCTGCTCTTGCAGTAAAATATAAGAAGCGGCAGAGGCAGGCGAGATCGCCTCTTTGTCTTCGATAAAATCACCCAGGTGCGAATCTTTTTCTTCACCAATAGGTGTTTCTAGTGAAATGGGCTGTTGGGCAATCTTGAGTACGCCGCGTACCTTATCGACGGGCATGCCCATGCGCTTAGCAATTTCTTCGGGCATGGGCTCATTACCGGTCTGCTGCACAATATCACGGCTGGTCTTGATAAGTTTGTTGATGGTTTCGATCATATGCACAGGAATACGAATGGTGCGGGCTTGATCTGCAATGGCACGCGTGATGGCCTGGCGAATCCACCAAGTAGCGTAAGTTGAAAATTTATAGCCACGACGATATTCAAAGCGCTCGACTGCCCTCATCAAACCAATATTACCTTCTTGAATCAAATCAAGAAATTGTAAACCGCGATTAGCGTACTTCTTGGCAATCGACACCACCAAGCGCAGATTGGCTTCGACCAGCTCCATACGAGCGCGATAAGCAGCTTCATTGCCCTCGTCGATGCGACGGCAGATATCTTTAATGAGAGGAGCCGGGGCTTGGGCTTCTTTGGCCACGCGCTCAATCTTAACCAAAGCCTCACCGTACTGCTTAAGCAGCGCATCTAACTCTTCGCTGCGAATACGGGTTTCTTTTTCAAGCTTCTTGCGCTCAAGAGCCACACGCGCCAAAGCCACGACTTTATCCATATCGCGACCGCCCAACTGACGCGACAAACTAGAAATTTCTCGCTCGATATGGGCAATACGTTCTAAGAAGCCTCTAAAAGCCTCGCCTAGCTTTTCCATTTCTTTGGGCTTGAAGGTCATAAGGCGCAGGTGCTCAAGCACGCGCTTATTGGCCTCGTCCGCCGACTTTAAGATACGACGGCGGTCGGTTTCAGCGATCCCCTTCTTTGCTAAATCATCATTGGCCTTTTCAAGATCCTTACGAGCGGCCCTAACCTCTTTAAGATGCTTGGCCACATGTTTGGCCATCTTGGCTTCTTCGATATCCGGAATTTCGCCATCGAGCGTATGCTTGACATATTCCGAAGGTTTTAATTTTAGATTGGCCACGTCATCGGCCAACTGCACGGCTTTCTCGCGAGAGAGTTCAGCCGAGAGAATAACACTCTGAACTTTGGTTTCTTCGTCCTCGATGCGCTTGGCCAGGCGCACTTCTTGCTCGCGGGTGAGCAGGGGCGTTTTACCCATTTCATGCAAGTACATGCGTACCGGGTCATCTGAGCCTTGGGCGGCTTCACGAACTTCGACTCGGGCCTCTTCCTCTTCTTCGGCTGGGGCCTCTTTCTCAGACTGGCCCGCAGCTTGGGCCGGGGCTTCTTCGCCATCGGGTCGACCATCTGAAATAGAAATCTTGCTGTCGCCCTTGGTTTCGCCTAGGTCATCGTCCACCGAGCGACCCTTATCAACAATTTCAATGCCTTCTTCGCCAAGCAACGAAAGCACGTCATCAATCTGTTCAGGGCTCACGACTTCATCAGGTAGAGCCTCATTAACGTCTTGATAGGTTAGATAACCCTTGGCTCGAGCTTTATCTACCAAACCTTTCACGGTCCCGCCCTGCTGGGCTTCACCTTCTTTAACCTCACCCGCTTGCCCTTGGGCTGGCGCCGCCGCCTTAGCTGCGATGACATCTTCTTTTCGCGGACGCCCAGGCCGGCGACCTGTCTTAAGAGGCGCGGCGGCTGGCTTAGCGAGGGGTTTTGATTTTTGCGGGGCAGCTTTCTTAGGCATGCTTGGTCCTTTCGGTTTGACTAGAATTCACTGTCAACGACCTTCATGGCTTGGTTTAGCTCCATTAATTTCGCCAACAAATCTTTTTCACCTTCAGAGCCAGCCATGGAATCTAGTTCAGCCATGACTTTGGTCCGATCGCGCTTGAGCAAGAGGGTCTTGCGCCGTTTGATCAGCAAACGCAGGCCCACTTCGGGTGCAGGAAAACGATCTCCGCCTTCAAAGGTCAGGCGCGAAAGCAAAGATTCTGCCACTCGACCTTCTTCATCTTCTGCTGAAGGCAGGCGCATCACCGGCACACCAGGATGAGCCCACATAAGCTTCGCTGCAGCCTTAGCCTCAGCCGTCTGAAAATCAGGCTCAGGCAATAAACGCACAGCCACGGTCCCTAGTTCAGGGTGAGTTGCGAGTAGCGCCAAGAGGTCTTCTTCAACCCTTTGAATCTGAGCTAAAGCTGGGTCAGCTTTGCTCGGGGCCGAAGCTATCTTGGCCGCCTCAAGCTCTTTATCTTCACGCTCAATCAGGCGGGTTAGGGCGCCCGATTGACGATAGCTCTCAAAATCAGCCTTCACCGCAGTGGTATCGAGGCCTAATTTTTCGGCCGCCCGCCGCAGTTGAGCCTCGCTTTCCATGGCTGTGGCATATCGTGCCAGCACCGGAAAGAGTGACTGCAAAACTGCAGCTCGTTCACGCAGGCTGAGCTCGGGCCGACCCTGCTTGACCGCAGCTTCTGCCGCCAATTTAAGGCCGGCTTCAGCCATAAACTCAATGGCGTCTTGCGCTTCGTCTAAACGGTTCTCAAAGGCATCCTTGCCTTTGAGCTTCAAAAACTCATCAGGATCTTTAGCCCCATCCAGCCGGACCACTCTAGGTTCTAGCCCGGCTTTTAACAGCGCCTCAGCGCCCCGTATGGCCGCCCTAAGCCCGGCATTATCTGCGTCAAAAACGAGTAGCACGCGATCGACATAACGTCGAAGAGCCTTGGCGTGCTCATCGCTAAGCGCTGTGCCGAGGGTTGCGACCACTTCGCTCACGCCCGCTTGATGACAGGCAATCGCATCGAGATAGCCTTCACAGATCAGGGCCCGCTTTTTCTTGAGCATGGCCTCTTTGGCCAAGGGCAAGAGATAGAGCAGTCGCCCCTTATCAAAAAGAGTGGTTTCAGGCGAGTTAAGGTACTTGGGCTCGCCCTCACCGATCACGCGGCCACCAAACCCACACATTTGCCCGCGCGCATCAAGAATGTCAAACATCAGCCTGCCGCGAAAGCGACTATAGACTCGGCCTTCGCTTTCACCGAGCAAGCCAGCTCGAATGAGCTCTTCTCGACTGTAACCTTTTTTCTGAGCAGCCCGTTCGAGCGCTTGCGGATCGCGAGGTGAGTAACCCAAGCCAAAGCGCTCAGCATCTTCGGCTTTGAGTCCCCTTTTGACCGCATAGGCACGAGCTTCATCTGCCTCGGGTGAATCTTTCAGATTGCGACGAAACCATTCACCCGCATCTTTCAGCAGAGCCTGCAAGCGCTCGCGCTCGCGCGCCTTGGCATCTGCTTCTGGGTCGCGCTCTTGCTCGGCCGGCATTTCTATGCCCGCGGCTTGGGCCAGTTGGGTCACAGCCTCATTGAAAGCCAGGCGCTCTTTCTTCATCAAGAAAGCCACCACATCCCCGCCTTCTTGACATCCATAGCAATAAAACATCTGCTTAGATGGCGTCACGTTAAACGAGGGCGTGCGTTCTTGATGAAAGGGGCAAAGCCCCTTCATGCTCGAACCGGCTTTTTTGAGAGCCACGTGACGTGAGATGACTTGGACTATGTCCGAGGCATCTTTGACCTTTTGCACAAAGTCCGCAGGTATCACTGACTCTCCCGCGTCTCGCCCGACAAGGCCTTACGCAGCTCACGCTCAAAAACTTCTTCGTCAAAGCGCCGGGCCTTCGATGGCCCGCCGCCCGGATTCTCGCCCCGGGCCCGCGCTTCTTTAAGCAAATGACGCAACTCTAAAGAGTCGGCCATTCGGTGCTCATAAAACCAATGCCCTCGTGGGCTCAACGCTGCAGCGTGCTTGGCCAAGACGACCGCAGCCAGGCCGAGGTCTGCGGTGACCACCACATCGCCAGGGCCCGCGAGATTCATCAAGAGCATGTCGGCCGCTTGATTTTCGGCGTCGGCCAAATGCTCGGTATATCTTAATCCTTCGACTGGGTAGGGCGCTCGCTGCGAAGGGTTATGCACCCAGTGCAACTCGGCGCTAAACTCTAGGCAAAGCTCAAAGATGATGTCGCGCCGGCCCGACGAGTCGCCATCCACCAAGACGCGAGGCGGCATGCCATCAGCCTAACTTGGCCTTCACGACGCGGTTGACCACACCGCCATCGGCCTTGCCTTTAATCTTTGGCATAAGCCAACCCATCACCTTGCCCATATCTTTGGCGTCTGCGGCGCCAGTGGCAGCCACAGCCTCGGTCACGAGCTTTTCGATCTCATCTTCACTCAACTGTTCGGGCAAAAACTTTTCAAGCACGATGATTTGCTTTTTCTCGCCCTCAGCTAAATCAGGACGACCGCCATTGATAAACTGCTCAATCGAGTCCTTGCGCTGTTTGATGGCTTTTTGAATAACGCCATGAATCTCTTCATCAGCCCAGACCTTCTTTACATCAGCCTTTTTTAACTCAGCGATGATGGCCCGAATGGAATCTAAGGCGACTGAATCCTTGGCTTTCATCGCCTCTTTAAGCGCGTTATCTAAATCTTGACGGACAGGCATGAAATTTGCTTCTCCCAAAAAACCCATAAAAACACCGAAGGCGAAAGCTCACCACGACGCAAACGCGTCGTGCGTGGGCTTCCGCCTTGGATTTTTTGTGTTTAGACCTTCGTGCGACGGCGTGCGTGCTTGCGCGCGGCCAGCGACTTGAGCTTGCGGCGAACGCTGGGCTTCTCATAGTGCTCGCGCTTGCGCATCTCAGCTGTAATTCCCGAGAGCTCCACTTTCTTCTTGAACTGGCGTAGGGCCACTTCAAAGGGCTTGTTGGGGTCGACTCGAATCTCGACCATGTTGAAAAATCACCTGCCTCTCGGGGCGGGTTAAAACCCGCTGGAATCTTGCAAAAGGGTCATAACTCTATCTAAATCAGAGGTAAGGGTCAAATACGGTATAAAGAATTATCGCCTTAGAATATAGGCTTAATTCAGCTTTGCTCAACCATAGGGCCTAATGCCTTGCCGCCCAAAAGGTGTAAATGCAAGTGATAGACCGACTGGTCTGCATCGGGCCCGTTATTGATCACCAAACGGTAGCCAGACTTCTCAAAACCCTTTTGGCGCGCCAGATCACCTGCAACTTTAACAAGGTGCCCGACCACCTTTTCACGCGCTTCGGTTACCTCGGGCGCACCGCTAAAATGTTCGCGAGGAATAAAAAGCAAGTGCAGCGGCGCCTTGGGTGCAATATCGTTAAGGGCAAAGCAAACTTCGTCTTCGTAGACTTTAAGCGCAGGAATTTGGCCAGAACCTATCCTACAAAAGAGACAGTCGCTCACCCTAAATCGATTCCCAGCTCAGGCGAAATACCTTCAGGCTCGTCATCTTCGTCCACGATCTCACTGGTGGGTTCGGTATCTATCACAGGGTAGATGACGGCTTTGCCACCCGCGCGTTTTTGATAGCCACGTTTGACGGTTTCAGCAAAATTTTCAACGCCCTCATCTTTAACAAGAGCTACCAAACAGCCGCCAAAACCACCGCCCGTTAGGCGAACACCTAGGCAGGCGTCGTGCCCGCGAGCCAAGCCGACCAAAATTTCAATTTCTTCAGTGCTGACATTGTAAAGACGCGCTTGGCTGTTATGCGATTTGTTAAAGAGATCGCCCAAAGTCACCATGTCGCCCGCTAGTAAAGCTTCTTTAGCTTTTAAGACACGGTCGTTTTCCCAGATGACATGCTCAGCGCGGTTGCGCAAGGCGCCAGGCAATGATGTTTTCCAGCGCTCAAAAGCCAAAACTTTCACATCGCGCAAACTTTCATATTTATCATTTTTCAATTTGAGAAGCTTCAGCGCCTCTTTGCATTCTTCGCGCCGCTTATTGTAATCACCGGTCTTGAGACTACGTGACACGCCCGAGTCAATCACCAAAAGAGTGGCGCCCTCTAACTTCAATGGAATTTGTTCCGTGTCGCCGTTGCGGCAATCTAAAAACAACGCATGGCCCTTCTCAGCATTCAACACCGACATGGGGTCCATGAGGCCTGATTGCACGCCGATAAAACTATTCTCAGCGCTTTGCAAAGCCTTAGCCAGGCGAGGCGCTTCCATCTGGGCGCCTTCGCTAATCAAGGCCGCAGCGGCAATAGCAGCTTCAAGCGCGGCCGATGACGAAAGGCCGGCGCCCTGGGGAATGTTACCGCTAATGAGTATATTCATGCCTGTAGGGCGATGGCCTGCATTCTCTAAGGCCCAGAACACGGCTTTGACATAGTTGGCCCAACCATCGCCCGCCATGTATTTCAAAGTGCCCAGCGTGACAGTCATGCGCTCATCGTAATCCATCGAGTATAGAGAGAGCGAATTGTCAGACCTTGTTTGCGCCGCGACGATCACCTCGAGGCCGCCCAAATTGGTAGGAAGCACAAACCCGTTGTTATAATCGGTATGCTCGCCCATCAAATTAACCCGACCCGGGGCGCGCACCATGCTTACATATTTGCCGTGATCGCCAAAAACCTGATAGTACTTCTGGCGTATTTTTTCGTGTCTTGCGTTCACAAAGCTCCTTAACGCAGGGTGCGCGGGGCGGGCCCCATCTCATCCATGGATTGGTTAGCCTCGAGACGTATGCGCAGAAAAACACGCTCGGGGATACTCATAAAGGCCTTTACGATGGCCGGGTCAAAATGTGAATCACTGCTGCGCTCGATCTCTTCGCGTGCTTCGCGAAAAGGCCGAGCTTTTTTGTAATAACGATCCGAAGTAATCGTGTCGAGTGCATCGGCCACAGCAAAGATGCGGGCCGCCAGGGGAATGGCGTCACCACTGATACCGCCCGGATAACCTTTGCCGTCCCAGCGTTCGTGGTGACAATAAACCACAGCCGTAGCTGGCTTGAGAAATTCTATGCCGGCTAAAAACTCGCGCCCAATAATAGGATGCTTCTGCATTTCTTTCCATTCTTCTGGCGTTAATTTTGAGGCTTTACGCAAGATGGCATCGGGCACACCGATTTTGCCAATATCATGAAGCAAGGATCCGAGGCGCACCTGATCTTGCACTAAATCATTGACGCGTAAACGCTCGGCCACAGCCAGAGCATATCGCGTAACCCGCACAGAATGGCCTGCGGTCTCATTATCTCGCACGTCCAAGGCTGCCACTAAGGCTTGCAGTGTGGCCCAGTAGGATTTCTGCTCTTTATCGCGTGCTTCACGCACCCGGCCAATCAAGCTAGTAAAGGTCTCTTCGACGACCGACATATCGCGGTCTTCAGGGTGCACGTCGATCTTAATATCAAAGTCGCCGGTATTGCGCATCAAGCGCATGACATCTACAAAGGCGCGCATCGGCTTGGTGATTTCGCGCGTTAGCAACCAGGCCCCTAACAGGGCCAGCACCAGGCCGGCTAGCGAAGCGACTAAAATTTGGCCGAGTATCTTAAGTTCGTCCCAAAGCAGGCCTGCGGCGCTGAGTTCTACCACCACGAGATCGACACCTTGCGAGGTCGTTCCGCCAGGTATGGGCGCAAAAGCGCTCATCCAATCGTGGCCCGGGGTTTTTTCAGATACAGCTTCGTTGCGAATCACCGCTTCGATGGCTTGGGGCGCAGCTGCCATTTCAATCGGTTTTCCATCAAGACTGACCAACACTTTAATCTTTTGGGTGGCCAAATCGAGACGTAAGACACGCACCCGACCCCAATGATCTTCACTGCCTAAGTGATTTTTCTTCCATAACTCTGCTAATGCGCGTCGAGCATTTTGATAGCCTGGCTTGGCCTTATCTTCGGGTCCCTGAATCGTCTTCAACTGCTTAGCATCAAAAACTAATGACGAA
Organism: uncultured bacterium; assembly: GCA_964521965.1. Taxonomy (GTDB): domain Bacteria; phylum Oederibacteriota; class JAJYGY01; order JAJYGY01; family DAIDJD01; genus CAZFUM01. The sequence goes on from CAZFUM010000002.1 coordinate 16,301, forward strand.
GAGCTAGCAATATCAATCAAACTTTGGCTAAGCACTTCGAGCGAACGCTGGCTCATGGTACGAAAAATTAGCCAACCCGTAAGGCTTAAACTAGCCACCACGGCCACGAGAATCAAAAAGAGAATTTTGGTGCTGAGGCTAACCGAACGTGACCTCAGACGCAGCCATAGACGTTGTAACATGAATTATTTTCCGCCCAACTTCTTTTTAAGATTTTCAAGATAAGCCGCGCGCTCTTTATCGCTGACATTGGGCGCCGGTGCAGAGGTGGCTGGCAGGGTGGCTTGGGTTGACGCAGCCGTGTCAGCGCCATGAGGCCGCAAGAGCTTGGCCACGCGCGCTAACAAGTCATCCACTTGAAAGGGTTTGGTTAAATACATTTCGGCACCAAAGCCAAAACCATAATTGCGTGTGTCTTCATCGGCTTGGGCTGTCAGAAAAATAACTTTGATGTTTTTTAAAACTTCATCATATTTAATTTCAATGGCGGCCTGCAGGCCATCCATGACGGGCATGCGCACGTCGAGTATCACTAGAGCTGGTTTGAAACTTTTAGCCTTCTCGACGGCATCTTTACCATTCTCAGCTTCCATCACCAAATAATTGTCGCTTTCTAGCGCAGCGCGTAAGGCTTGGCGAATATGCGGTTCATCGTCGACGACTAGAATCTTTTCAGCTGCCATGCTTCCCTCGCATTCTAGATCTTAGCCTTGTCAGGCGCGGTCTCGCTCATCACCTCGTGCAGGGTGGTGAGGCCCTTTTTCCAGTCGCCTAAAGCCACTTCACGCATGGTGCGCATGCCATTGTCGCGGGCTATAGCTTTGAGTTTCTTCACGTCGAGTTTCAAAAAGATGGCTTTACGAATAGTGGCATTAACTTTAAGCACTTCGTGTATAGCAACACGACCCTTAAAGCCCGTGTTATGACAAACGGCGCAACCTTTACCTCTAAAGAAAGTTCCCCCCGCCGCGTCTTCAGAATTCATGCCAGCCTCGCTGAAATCTTCTGGCGTAGGCGTATAGGGCTCTTTGCAACTAGAACAGATACGGCGCAGCAATTTCTGGGCGCAGACGACGAGCACGGCCGTGCCTACGTACATAGGGTCGATGCCCATATCCACCAGGCGGACGATCGTGCCCGGGGCATCATTGGTATGTAATGTTGAAATCACCAAGTGACCCGTGAGGGCGGCTTTAACCGCTATATCTGCGGTTTCTTTATCACGAATCTCGCCCACCATGATCACGTCCGGATCCTGACGCAAGAAGCTTCGCAAAACACCCGCAAAAGTCAGGCCCTGAATCGGATTGACCTGACATTGAATGAGATGGGGCAGGCGATATTCAACCGGATCTTCAGCCGTCATGATGTTCGAGGCTGGATCATTGATGGCGCTGAGAACAGAATAGAGGGTGGTGGTTTTGCCCGAGCCGGTGGGACCGGTTACCAAGATCATGCCATAGGGTGAGTTGTAGGCATCATCAAAGATCTGCATCTGATCTTCGGTGAAATTCATGTCCTTGATATCGAGTTTGCGAGTGCCTTGATCAATCACGCGCATGACGATGTTCTCGCCCCAAATGCAGGGCAAGATCGACACGCGTAAATCGATACTGCGGCCCCTCACTTTATATTTAATGCGCCCATCTTGAGGGCGTCGGCGCTCCATCGGATCGAGACGCGACATAATCTTATAGCGCGACGCGATGGCGCGCTTATATTGCATCGAGGGTGCGGGCTGCTCAACCAAGGCACCGTCAACGCGATAACGCAGCACTACTTTCTTCTCGTAACAATTGATATGAACATCCGATGCACCCATAGCCACGGCTTGATCTAAGATGTAATTGCAAATCTTAATGACCGGCCCCTCATCGCCTAATAATTCGCCGCCGCCGTCATCGTCCTCAGAACCTATCTTCTTGATGGTCAAAACTTCGACATCGCCACCATCGAGCGCGCCATCTTCTTCGGCTTGAATTTCTTTTAACGTAGCGTCGAGATCAGGGCCCGCAGGGGCTTCAGCCGTTTTATAATGCCGGTCAATCAGCTTCTTAAGGTCGGTCTCGCTCGTAAGGGTGATTTCAAATTCAGTGCCTTGCGGCACTACTAAATCATAGTCTAAATGTAAGAGTGCTGGGCTTTCGGGGTTGCATGTCACCACACGCAATTTTTTACCGATCTTCTCAAGTGGAAAGACCATGAGCTTGCGAGCCGCGCCTTCTGAACACATCTTGATCAATTCGGGAGAAACATTAACCTTACTGACATCAACATATTCTAGGCCATGCTGGAAGGCTAGAAAGTGAAAGAGGGCTTCTTCAGAGAGCACGCCTAGCTCGACCAGGGTCATGCCCAATGAACGCGACGTAGACTTTTGATGCTCCAACGCTTGTTGCAGCTGATCAGGGGTGATCATTCCCTCTTCGACGAGAACTTCACCCAGCCGTTTGACTTTCATCAGTCCGCCGCCGTCATAGAGACAATTTCATCAATGGTAGTCATGCCTGCTAGCATCTTTTTAACCGCGATCATGCGCAGCGTGGACATGCCTTCTTGAATTGCGGTTTCGGTTAAATCATTTAAGTCTGCACCGGCATAGATGGCCTCTTCCACCCGGGGCGTCATGCGCATGACCTCATAGAGGGCCACACGGCCTTTATAACCTGAACCGCCACAGGTGCTGCAACCCTTGCCGCGGTGAGGGGTATGGCCTTCGAGATCTTTACGCTCAATTTGAATCTTAGCTAGCTCGTCATCGGTGGGAATATAGGGTTCTTTACAATTGACGCAGATACGCCGAATCAGACGTTGGGCCACCACCACCAAGAGCGACCCGCCCACATACATGCGATCAATGCCCATATCGACCAAGCGCATCACCGTGGCGGGCGCCGAATTCGTGTGCAAGGTCGAGAGCACCAAATGACCCGTCAGCGCCGCTTTAATCGAAATTTCAGCGGTTTCACCATCTCGAATCTCACCCACCATGATGATATTAGGATCTTGGCGTAAATTTGCACGCAGTACAGCCGCGAACGTCAAGCCGGCTTCGGCATTGACTTGGCATTGCACCACGCCTGGCAAATTGTATTCGACGGGGTCTTCGATGGTCATCACGTTCTTCGATGCGTCCGTCACCCGCGATAAGGCTGAATACAGAGTCGTCGTCTTGCCTGAACCTGTTGGCCCCGTATGTAAGATCATGCCGTATGGCTTGGTCAGCGCTTTAAGATATTCGTCAAGTTCCTCTTTTTCAAAACCCATCTTGGTCAAATCAAGACTTAAATTCTCTTGATCCAAAATACGCATAACGACATTTTCGCCATAGATCGTGGGCAAGGTTGATACGCGAAGATCAATCACGCGTCCCTGCACTTTAATTTTAATGCGCCCGTCTTGTGGTTTGCGGCGTTCCATGATGTCGAGTTTGGCCATCACTTTGAGGCGGGCGATCATGGCGCGACGGTATTTAGCTGGCGGATTGGCCTGAACCTGCAATGCGCCATCAATGCGGTAGCGCACGACAAGGGTCTTTTCGAAAGGATTTAAGTGAATATCAGAAGCGTCTTTGGCTACAGCGGTTGAAATGATTGAATTAACCAATCGAATGACGGGCGCGTCGTCAGCCTTGTTTTCATCATACTCATCATCCGTATTGGCTGGGCTGCCTTCAACCTCGCCTTCGCCTTCACTAAGCATTTCGGGGTTAAGCAATTTCTCGGCTTCAACAATATCCTGTGAACTGTCTTGACCGTTATCACTGCCGCCCATTCCATTGGTTGTGGTTCCATAATATTTAGATAGGGCATTTTGAATGGCTGATTCGGTAGCTACGGCATAAACCAGATCGGTGCGCGCATCTAAACGCAAGTCATCTTTAAGACTGAGCAAGCCCGGCTCATTGGGATCTGCGCATGCCACCACAAACGCGCCCTCGCGGCGTGACCAGGGCACGACTTGATAACGCCGAGCGACTTCTTTTGTAACGCTATGAACGATTTCAGAATCAAGTTCAGTGTTAGCTAAATCGACAAAATCAACACCATTTTGAACTGACAAAAAATAATAAAGGGCTTCTTCGGCCAACGCGCCCATCTTAACCAGCGTGGAGCCCAGCTTGCCGCCCTCACTCTTTTGCAGAGTCAGAGCCTGGTCAAGCTGCTCCTGCGTGATCATATCTTCTTCAAGCAGAAGTTTTCCGAGCTGCTTCATGCGTCGATGCCTCGCCCTCTTAGGGCACTTGTGTCGGAATAAATATCGCTTAGTGCTGCCACATCTTGGCCCGGGCTAAAGCGCGCCACGCCTCGACGTAACGCGCCGTCTCGGTGGCCGGATCTTCAGCGCCCGTCAAAGCCGTGACCACGCAAACGTGCCGCGCACCTTGAGCTGCCACCTCGCCTAATTGCTCGAACTTAATGCCGCCGATGGCCACCACCGGCACTTTTACAGCCTCTAAAACACGCTTAAGCAGGCCCGGGCCTAGAGGAGACACGTTGTTCTCTTTGGTCTGCGTGGCATAGAGCGGGCCGCAGGCGATATAGTCCGCTGCTTCGGCTTCGGCAGCGAGAGCTTGTTCAATACTATGGGTGCTCTTGCCCACCAGTAGTTCGCGGCCAAAGGCTTGAGCTGCGCGACGCGCGGCAAGTACCGGTGCGTCATCTTGGCCTAGATGAACCCCGTCGGCCTCGACATCCAAAGCCAAATCCACACGATCATTCACGATAAAAAGCAAACCGGCTCGTCGTGTAAGATTTCTGAGACGGGCTGCGGTGGTCCACTGCTCGCGCGCGCTGACTTTTTTAGCGCGATATTGCAAACAACTGCAACCGCCCTGAATCAAAGCCTTAACCATAACTTCGTCACTACGGCCACGGGCACTCAGCTGATCCGTTATGGCATAAAACTCAAAACGCGGGTCAAACGCACTCATGAGCCCTGAATCATATCCGTGAGGTCATCGAGCGTGTCCATGCCGCCACTCATTGGCAGAGCCGCCGGTTTGGGCGCGGGTGCTGCGGGCGGAGGAGAAGGCGCTACCGCTGCGCTAGCAGGTGCACCACCAAAGATAGCATCAAAACTAGCCAACTCTGCCCCGCCTAAATTCACCTGGGTACCCGGCGGCGGCGGGGCGGGAATTGCGCCCATGGCGGGCGGCGGACCCATAGGTTTAGGCGCTGGCGTTGCGGGTGCGGCTGGCAGAGGGCGCGGTGGTGGGGCAGGGGCGCCCCCGAAAATAGCTTCAAAGCCAGCCAGGTCTGCCCCACCCAAATTCACTTGAGTGCCGGGCGGCGGCGGGGCGGGAATTGCGCCCATGGCGGGCGGCGGACCCACAGGCTTAGGCGCTGGCGTTGCAGGAACCGTGGGCGCTGACGATACCGAAGGGCCGCCAAAAATGCTGTCAAAACTTTCTTTGTCGGCTGCGCCTACTTGCGCATTGGTCTTAAGTTCGATCTTGGGCAATGGTTTAAGGTCAGGCGCGGGTGCAGCAGCAAGAACTGGGCTAGGCTCAGCGGCGGAAGGTGAACCAAAGATAGAATCAAAACTCTCTTTATCAGCAACGCCAACTTGAGCATTCGTTTTGAGCTCAATCTTAGGCAAAGCACCTAAGAGCGCAGGTGCTGCGGGTTCAGAAGCTGGCGCAGACACTACGACAGGCTTGATGCCGCCCGGAGGCCCTAATGGCGACACAACAAGAGCTGCTGCGGGTGCTGCTATCGGCATAGTGCCCAACGCCGCTAGCCCGCCAGGAGCGCCCAAAGGCGGCAATGCCGTGGGCGGGGGGGTAGCAGGTTTGGGTGCAGCATCAAAAATAGAATTAAAATTAGCGACTTCAGCAGGTGCCGGCGCTGCTTTGGGTTTGGCATCGGCCATGCTGGGTATATGAGGCGCCGGGGGCAAGCTGGGCACAGGCACAAATGACCCTGCCTTAGGCAACGAGATCACGAAGGTCTTGCCACGACCTACTTGCGACTCGATCCAAATCTTACCACCATGCGCTTCGATCACCGCGCGCATAATAGGAAAACGCAAGCCAGTACCAATAAACTCGGGACCAGCCTGTGAATCGACGCCGTGAAACTGCGCAAAAACTTTAGCGGCACGATCAGGCGGCAGGCTCATACCTGGATCTGAAATGCGCAACTCGGCGCTGTTTTCACGTTGCGACAAAAGCAAAGTAATCTTCTCGCTACGCGAGGTCACTTTAACCGCCTGACTGAGCAGGGCGCGCAGCACAGCACTAATACGATCTTTGTCGAGGCTTACCTGGGGCACCTGGCCGCTCTCGGCAAATTCCAATGCGATGCGTTTTTGGTCAGCCTGGGGCCTAATATTTAAAAGGGCTTCTTGAATCAAGGCCGACAAAGGCTGATCTTCGAGTTTGGGCGGTTTTACGCCCGAACCGACTTCGGACAATTCGACCAAATCATTAATTAAGCGCTCAAGGCGAGCGCTCTTATTGATGACTACGCCCAAAAACTCTTGCTGAGCGTCTGAGATGGCGCCCGCGCTACCCAGCATGGTTGAAATATAGCTCTTAATGACTGTCAGGGTGGCCTTGAGCTCAGCTGAAAGCGTATTCACAGCGCTGAGACGCACCACTTCATCTTCACGACGGGCCTTGTTGGCTTGGGCCTGTTCAACGACTTTGCGTTGTTCTTCAAAGCCATGCATAAGATCTTGAATTTGAGCCGAAAGATTCTTATTTTCGGTATTTTTAAGATCAATACTGCGCTGAGCCGTCTCAAGAGCGCCCTTGAGATTGCTAGTCTGTATCTCGGCTTCTTGTTTGGCCTTTTGTGCCATCTCGTGTTTAGCGCTTGCCGAATTCTTCTCAGACTCAGCGCCCGCCAGTTTAACACGTAGATCAGATATTTCTTGAGCAGCGCTGGTGGCATCGCGACTGACCTGATCTTCAGCACGCCGCAAAGCCGCGTCTAACTCTTTGACTCGATCTTCGTGGGTCCGAGCCCGCGCCATAAGCTGATTAAGTGATTGATTCAAAATTCGTAAAGTAGAATCTGCTTCTTCACGAAATTCTAAACCTGCCGGCGCGACGCCGAATTCATCAATTTGAGATGCGGTCTCAAGCGTACGACGCAATCCCTTAGTTTCTCTATCGATAAGAAAAAGGCCTAGAACAAGCGGCAAACCAAAAGTCAGCAAGAGCAGTAAGATGGCCAAGGGGCGGGCAAAGAATGGCGCCGGGCCTTTAACCTCGACCCCTGCGCCTGCAGCCGGAAAATCTGATGAGGGCAACAAAAGCACAAGATTGAGAAGGGACTTGTCGCCCAACTCGTTACGCCAAGCTCCCAAGCGACGCCAAAGCAGCATGGCAGGCTTGCCGTCATACGATGCCATCCATTCACGACCTTGCTCTTTACTGCGAGTAGCGGCCAACAAGTTCTGATAGTCCTTACTGATGCGCTCAAAATTCTCGGTGTAGGGGCCCTTTATCGAATGATAGGGCTGGTCACCATCGCCGCGCGTGAGTATGACGGCGCCCGAGGGACTGGCATCGCGCATACGCTTAAAAGCAAACTTGGGATCTTGGCCAAAGAGCGACTCGACCCGCGTCGAAGCTTGCAGCACGCCAGCAAAAGAACCGTCTGCGCCTTCCACCCCCACAGCTACCACAAAACGGCTGTCAAAGCTGGCCTTATTGCTCACGCCCTTTTTATTGTCTTTGCCCGGCACATTCTCGGTCTTAAGAAAATCAAAAGTAGGTATACCCGGGGCTGTATTTTTATCTGAAAGAGCCTTAAAGATATCGCTGCCCGCATAGTCACGACCCGCCGGACCTTCAGGCCAGACTGCCACTAATTTACCTTTGGCATCTATCAATTCTATTTGGGTCCACGCATTGCCGCGCGCTGTAGCCATACGTAGCAAGACTTCGGCGGCTTTAAGTTTGCTTGCGGGACCGAGCGCAATCTTGAGTTGGGCGTCATTGGCTAGACGCTGAGCACTCTCGATGAGGTCGTCGCGTCGAGCCGAAACTTGCTCAGCTAAAGGTTTAAGTATATCTGCGCCCTTCTCGCCCAAGACAGCCTCGAGCCGAGTCTTGTCAGAATTACGCAAACGATCGGCTAGATCCTTAAGTTGAGCAAAGGAGCCCCGGTCGACATAGAAAAGCAAAATGAGCGCCAACACAAAGCCGCCGCCCAAAAGGGCTGCCCATTGCGATTTAAGGGCCTTGGCCAGCCTCACTCAGGGACCTCTTCATCCTTGCTTGCCAATTGCGCCACAGCCGCGATGCGTTCATTTTCTTTGATCTTAATGACCCGCACACCTTGCGTGTTACGACCCGTGGGACGGATGTCTGAAACTTTCATACGCAAGGCCGTGCCCGTCGTGGTGATCAGCATCATCTCGTCATCATCAGTAACCGGCTTAACCGAGACGACTTTACCAGTCTTGGGCGTAACCTTTACATTAATAAGACCCTTGCCCGCGCGTCCCTGGGTGCGGTAATCAGCCAAAGGCGTACGCTTGCCAAAGCCTAGCTCTGAAATAGTTAAGAGCGAACCTTTGGGGTCGGCCACTACCTCCATGCCCACCACGCGGTCGCCCTTAGATAGACTCACACCTTTGACGCCTTGGCCAGTACGGCCGACTGCGCGCACTTCTTTAAGTGGAAAACGAATGCTCAAGCCGTCATGCGTGGCCAAAATAAGATCTTGTTTCTCTAGCCCGCGTTGCACACCAATGACTTCGTCTTCTTTATGCAAGGTAATGGCAATAATGCCGTTAGCACGTTGATTGCCATATTCTTGCAAGCTAGTCTTTTTCACCAAGCCCTGCTTAGTCGATAGCACCAACGAAGTCTTTTCTTCAAAATCTCTCACGGCAAAGACCGCTGCGATGTGCTCTTGCTTGATAGGTATCAACGATGAGATATGCTTGCCTTTGGCGGTGCGAGCAGCCTCAGGAATCTCAAAAACTCGTTTCCAATAAACTTTGCCCACATTGGTAAATATGAGCAGGGTATCGTGAGATGAAGCAATAAAAAGATGCTCAACAAAGTCTTCATCGCGCGTACCCATAGCTGCCACGCCGCGGCCACCGCGCTTCTGAGACTTATACGTCGTCGATGGCAAGCGCTTGAGATAGCCAAGGTGCGAGATAGTTACCACCACCTCTTCTTCTTGAACCAAATCTTCTACGGCCATTTCTTCGGCCTTAGCCACGATCTCGCTTCGACGCGCGTCACCATAAGTCTCTTTAATGGCCGCCAACTCAGATTTAATCACACCGTAAATTCTTTTTTCGCTAGCCAAGAGTGAGCGTAATTGCTCGATAAGTTTAATTAATTCTAAATATTCATCATCAATCTTCTTGCGCTCGAGATTGGTTAACTGCTGCAGCTTCAATTCAAGAATAGCCACGGCCTGAACTTCACTAAGCTTGAAGGTCTTCATCAAGCCTTGTCTGGCCTCTTCGGTATTCTTTGAAGCGCGAATTAACTTAATAACGCGATCAAGATCTTTAAGGGCAATCTTATAGCCCTCTAAAATATGAGCCCGACGCTCAGCCTTGTCTAAATCAAAACGCGTACGACGAACGATCACGTCTTTGCGGTGCTCGACGAAATAATATATCAAGCCTTTAAGGTTAAGCACGCGCGGGTGATTATCAACCAAAGCCAGCATGATGATGCCAAAGCTGGTGCGTAGCTGGGTATGCTTGTAGAGCTGATTTAGAATCACCTGAGCCACAGCACCTTGGCTAAGCTCGATCACGATTCGCATGCCTTCGCGATCGCTCTCGTCGCGCAGATCGCGTATACCATCAATTTTCTTGTCGCGCACCAGGCCCGCAATATTCTCGATAAGGTTGGCCTTGTTAACTTGATAAGGCAGCTCGGTGACTACAATGCGCTCGCGATCACGCTTGTCAGCTTCAACCTCGGCTTTGGCTTGAATGGTGAGCGAGCCGCGTCCGGTGCGGAAGGCGTTTTTAATGCCTTCGCGACCCATGATAAAACCACCCGTGGGAAAATCAGGTCCCTTAATGTGCTTCATCAATTCGTCGATAGTAATTTCAGGGTTATCAATAAGAGCGCAAACGCCATCAATGACTTCGCTAAGATTGTGAGGCGGTATGTTGGTGGCCATGCCCACGGCAATGCCGGCGCTGCCGTTCACTAAAAGATTAGGAATCTTGACCGGCAAGACCAGGGGCTCTTCACGACTCTCATCATAATTAGGACCAAACTCGACCGTATCTTTCTCAATGTCGGCCGTAACTTCTTGGCTAATCTTAGAAAGCCGTGCTTCGGTATAACGCATCGCCGCAGGCGGATCGCCATCCACTGAACCAAAATTGCCTTGGCCATCAACCAAGGGATAGCGAAGATTCCAGTTTTGTACCATGCGCACCATGGTGTCGTAAATCGAGGCATCACCATGGGGATGATAGTTGCCCATCACTTCGCCCACAATCTTGGCAGACTTGCGGTAAGACTTATTGAAATCGAGGCCCATCTCCCACATGCCATAGAGCACGCGACGATGCACCGGCTTAAAGCCGTCTCGCACATCGGGCAGTGCGCGACCCACAATCACACTCATGGCATAATCAATATAAGAAGATTTCATCTCTTCTTCTATATTGACCGGCTTCACGTTACCCGTGGGCGGGGGTGGGGGCAGGGTCTCGTCTTTCTTCGGCATCGGAACCTTTCGCGTTAGAGCAGGATCGTGGGCTTAGCGCCCACAAACCAATTAGGTACGCATGGGCATGATAACAAACTTGCTATCAGCGCCAACACCCGGCACCAAGAGAGCCGGGCTAAGGGGACCGCTGAGTCTGAATTCGACTTTCTCGCCGCCCATGGCGCGCAGAGCTTCTAGCACATAGCGGGCGTTAAAGGCGATCGTCATTTCGCCGCCCTGATATTCGATTTCACAACTCTCTTCGGCTTCACCCACGTCAGGTGTGACGGCGTGTACAAGTGCTTCGCCGGGTTTGAGATTAACCTTAATATTATTACTACGGTCGGAAGCCATCAGAGCCACCGCTTTAACCACATGCTCGAATTCTTCGCGCACGACCGTGAAACTAAGATCGGTCTTTTTAGGAATGACTTGATCATAGTTTGGAAACTGACCATCAATTAGGCGACTGACCAACATAAAGTCATTCTTTTCAAGAAAGACATGATTATCGGTAAAGCTAAGTTCGACGTCGCCATCAGCCCCATCTAAAGCCTTGGCCATTTCATGCATAGCCTTGGCTGGCACGATAGCGTGAACATTTTGAGAAGCTAGAGCTATATCTTTTTCAACATAAGAAAGGCGATGGCCATCCGTTGAGACCATGCGTATTTTTTTGCCTTCTATTTGGAAAAGTGCGCCCATTAATACATGGCGGGTTTCTTCGTTCGATACCGAAAAAACTGTCTTTTGAATCATTTCGCTTAAGATTGAGTCAGCAATTTTAATACTACGATCCTTCTTTTGAATCGGTAAATTAGGAAAATCTTCAGCGGTTATGCCCATAAAGCGATAAACACCCTTACCACTTTTTATTTCAACTTTATGACCATCTTTTACAGTAATTTCAATTTCAGCAGTTCGACTTTCTTTAACAATTTCTGCCAACTTACGGGCAGGTATTGTAACCGCGCCTTCTTGCACCACTTCAACAGCTACTTTACAACGAAGACCTATTTCTAAATCTGTACCCGTAATAATCAAACCTTCAGAATTTGCTTCAAATAAAAGATTACCCAAAACTGGCATGGTCGTTTTATTCGACACTGCGCTTTGAGCCCGACTTATGGCTTTGGATAATTCCGCCTTTTGGCAGACCAATTTCATCGACTTCCTCCTGGGCTTCTCTTCTTATAACAGTTGAGAAAAGTAGTAATAATAGTAGTAGGTGCTGTGAGTTTGTGAGTAATAGCGTTATGCATAGTCGTCATAAGTGAGTTTGATGTTTAAAACCTTTCGATAACTATTCAAGCTTTCCAACATTATCCATAAATTAATGTTAAGAAAGTTTTGAACAGGATTTTAAAAAGGGTTTTGAAGACCTTTTGAAGGGCTTATGAACAATCCCTTAAGAAGCTCCCTTAATCTGTTGAATAAGCGATTCGATAGTAGCGGCTAAGTCTTGATCTTGGCGCATCTTTTGTTCGATCTTGTTGATAGCGTGAATAACGGTGGTGTGGTCGCGGCCACCAAAGGCGCTGCCGATTTCAGGCAACGAGGCAGGCGTCAGTTCGCGACTTAAGCGCATGGCGATCTGGCGCGGGAAAGCCACCGCATCGGTGCGTTTGCGAGCCTTCATATCGGATAGCTTTAGATTGTATCGCTGAGCCACCACTTCTTGAATTAATTCAATGCTCACGGGTCGGGTTTGCGCTTTGAGAATATCACGCAAAGCCTCTTTGGCTAATTCTAAGGTAATCTCGCGGTCTAAGATTGAAGACAAGGCGAAAATTTTCACGAGAGAGCCTTCTAATTCTCGCACGTTATGGGTAAAAGTCCGCGCTAAGAACTCGAGCACGTCATCAGAAACCGCGCGGCTTTCTTCGGCTGCTTTGCGCTTGAGAATGGCCAGGCGTGTTTCATAGTCAGGGCGGCCAATGTCAGCCACCAAGCCCCATTCAAAGCGGTTGCGCAGGCGTTCGTCGAGATTAATCTCTCGGGGGGGTATGTCGGATGTCGCCACAATTTGACGCCCATGGCTGTGGAGATCGTTAAAGGTATGAAAGAATTCTTCTTGTGTGCTTTCTTTGCCGGCTAAAAACTGGATGTCATCGATTAACAAAATGTCGACATTGCGAAATTTCTCACGAAAGTGGCGCATATCACCGCCCGAACGGAGCACAGCAATCATTTCGTTCATGAAGTTTTCACTCGTGATATAGAGGGAGCGAAGAGCTGGATTTTTAATAACAGCCGCATTTCCGATGGAATGCAGTAGATGGGTCTTGCCTAAACCTACTCCGCCGTAAATGACCAAGGGGTTGTAACTTTTTGAGGGGTTTTCAGCCACAGCCCTGCAGGCTGCTTGAGCAAAGCGATTGTTAGGGCCGACGATGAAGTTAGTAAACGTAAAGGTTGGGTTCAGTGGCGTAACCCGCTCTTCGACCGGCAGGGGCGCCACCACGCGTTCAGCCACTACCATACGACTGCGCAAATCTTCTTTTTCAGGGGTGTGAAAGCGCACTTCAAGAATGGGATCACTCGTGGCCTCCCGCAGAATGTCGGTAATGCGCTGGTGTTGGCTATTCATCCATTCGCGGCGGAAGGGATCAGTAGCTTCTAAGGTCAATTGGTGGCCATTCCAGTCCGTTAAACGGGCTGGTTTCAAATAGGTATTGAAATCCCCATCTGAAAAGGCCAATGAAAGCTTGGCTTGTAGCTGCGGCCAAGGCATATGGGTTGAAGAGTCGCTCATATCCTCTGATTTATTAACAACCTTTTCCACAGATGCTAAATTTGGTTTCAGCCTTGTTTAACTATATATAATGTAGCTTGATGATTATAGAACGCAGCCACTTTGATTTTCAACATGGAACTTAGGTCGAAAGCTGTTCATAAGTAGGCTTTTTGCTTGACCCTAGGGGGTGCTAGGCCTAAAATCTCGGCTCTCTAAAAGAAATAATGTCTTTTTAAAAGGGGATTTATGCCCAAAAGAACCTTTCAGCCGCATAATCGGCGAGCCAATAAAAAGCATGGTTTTCGCAAACGCATGGCCAGCCCAGGCGGTCGTCGGATTTTGAAGACTCGCCGCGCCAAGGGCCGCAAGAAACTCACGCAGGTCTAAGTAGCCGTGACCCCCTTAGGTGGCGCGAAGTTCCAGAAGTCAAAGCGCCTTCTAGATAATGAGGAGTTTAGGCGGGTTTTTAGATCAGGAAAACGACTCAATTCATCTTTTTTGACACTGATTTTTAGATTTTTTCAGCCGAAATCAGGCGTAACTGGACCAAGATTAGGGCTTTCTGTCTCTAAAAAGGTCGGTGATTCTGTTATTCGGAACAAAATCAAGCGGAGATTACGCGAGATTTTTAGAAAAAACCAATTATCGATAGCCAAAAATGTTGAAATTGTCTTAATTCCACGTTCTGAAGCAGCTAAAACTAGCTATCAGGACCTCGAAAAGTCGTTACTTGGGCTAATTTCTCGCGCAAATTTGATAATTATTGGTGAAAATTAATGATTTCTGTCGCTATTGCGTCTGTTTTTGAGGCTTGGCACAGGTTTATTTCGCCATCTTTACCAAATTCATGTCGTTTTGAACCAACGTGTTCGATTTACGGAGCCCAGGCTCTTAGGAAGTATGGTCTTTTCAAAGGTCTCTACCTTGCCACGCGCCGTATTTTGCGTTGTCAGCCTTGGGGCGGCCATGGTTATGATCCACTTCCCTAATATAGGAAGCAGGAGTTTTCATCTATGAACCGTAATACTTTTATCTTTGTCATGGCTGCCCTGGGTATTTATGTGACCTGGGCTTTGGTCATGCAACAGGCCTACCCAGATCAGGCCCAACATAGACCCGTCGCCTCTGCCGATAGAAAGGCACCCGAGGGCGCCAAGGGCCAGGGCGTTACAGCGGCAACCACCTTGTCGCCTGGCAAAGTGAAGCGTTCGCAAGTTTCGCTCGTGACCATTCAGAGTGAAACATTAGAAGTCGAGTTCAGTAGCCAAGGCGCCCTGGCTAGCCGTTGGAACTTGCGCGGCTTTAGTCAGCACAAAGATAAACCCGCGCGCGTGAATCTTATCCCATCTGATTTGAGCAGTTTCAACAGTCAAGCTCTCTACACAGCATGGGATTTAAAAGGCTTGGGTCTGCTCGAAGCAAATTGGAAGCTTGAAACCCCTAAGCCCATAAAACATAGCGATGGTTCGCAGCTGATATCTTTCAGCATTCAAGCGGGTCCATGGGCCTTGCGAAAAGAATTTATTTTTCCTGCTCAGGGTTATGTCACTCAGATTAAATTGAGCGCCACAAATATTTCAAAGCGAGATGCTACGTTACCGTCAGGCAGTTTGCTCTGGGGACCTGATTTAGGACAGCACGATGCCTCGCAGCAGGCTGCGGGTGCGCAGGGTGCGGCTATTAATCTTGAAAAAAAGATCGAACGTGAGCGCGCAAAAGACAAGGACTTGCTTGAGACGTTTGGCATTGCGCGTTGGGCAGCGGTCAAGAATCAGTATTTTGTGGCAGCTCTCATGCCCGATGATACGGCCTGGAAAGGCAGCGAGCTACGCCAGTTCACAACGCCCAAAGAAGGCGGTAAAGATCTTTCGCCTCGGCCTTCACTGGCCGCGGGTTTGAGCGCGCCCGATAGCATCGTGGCTGCGGGTAAGACGGTGAATTTTACGACTTCGCTCTACACGGGCCCGCAAGAATTTGCGACCCTTGGCGCTGTGGGTCGTAATCTTACGGCGGTGGTGCAGTTTCAGTTTTACCAAATGTTTGATTGGCTTAACCCATTATGTGTCGGCCTGCTGCATATCTTGCGTTGGTTTCATCAATTGACGGGTAACTGGGGTGTGGCGGTTATTTTGCTTACCTTGCTGGTGCGCGGCGCTCTTTTTTATCCTTCGCAGAAGAGCATGGTCTCGATGCGGCGTATGCAGACTAAAATGGCTCAGATGCAACCGCGCATTGAGTCGCTCAAGAAGACTTATAAAGATGATTCAAAAAAATTGAATCAAGAGATGATGCGACTTTATCGTGAGCAGGGTGTTAACCCCCTCGGTGGTTGCTTGCCCATGCTTTTGCAGATTCCGATCTTTTTTGCTCTTTATGGAACTCTGATGGCGGCCTTTGAGTTGCGTGGCGCCAGTTTCTTTTGGGTTTGGGACGACCTTTCAGGTCCTGATCCGACCCGCTTTTTCTTTCCTTTAGTGATGGGCGCTTCGATGTTCATTCAGCAAAAAATCGCTCCCAACACGTCGGCCACCATGTCGGATGAGCAGAAACAGATGCAGAAGATGATGCTCTACATGTTTCCGGTGATGTTTACGGTGATGGCTATTTTCTTTAACTGGCCTACCGGCCTGCTGCTTTATTGGACCGTGTCGAACTTCTTCGGCATTGCTCAGCAGCTTTACGTCAACCGCACGATTCAATAAGCGAAAGGCAAGCCATGGATATCATTGAAAAAGAGGGTCTCAGCGTTCCCGAGGCGGTTTTCTCGGCCTGCATGAGCCTAGGCATTGACGAAAAAGACGCCCAAGTGCAAGTTTTGTCAGCTGCGGGAGCGCGCCGAGTAAAGGTGCGTGTTGGAAAGCCCGGCGTGGTTATGCCTGCGGACGGACAGATTGCCGCTTTTTCACCAGCCCCTGCCTTGGCGGCTGCGGTGTCTGGTTCGGCGGAAGTCTCGATTGCGTCACCTAGCGCTGAAACGTCATATGCTAAGCCCGCGGCTTATGCGCCCAAAACATCGAATCGGCCCCAGCCTAGCTTGGAGCAGGCCGAGGCCTTGCGAATTGATTTTGCCAAGGCTCTCGAACTGATGGGCACGCCATCAGAAGTTGAACTCAAAGAGCATGCGGGTAATCGGATTTTGAATATTGTGGGCCCTAAAGAAGGTTTGCTTATAGGCAAACGCGGCATGACGCTCGAGGCTTTACAGCATTTGGCTCTAGAAATGTTGGCGAAAGCCACGGCTCAGGCTGATCTTTATATCGTGGTCGATGTGGCCGATTATCGGTATCGCCAAGAGAAGAAGTTGATGGATAAGGCCATGGAAGCGGCGGAGCGGGTGCGCAGTCAAGGTGGCCAAGAGACCCTCGGTCCCTTGGACCCGGCAGAGAGGCGTATCATTCATCTCTCTCTAAAACCATTTGATGACATCGAGACCTTTAGTGTCGGAGACGGGGTTAGCAAAAAAGTTGTGATTCAGAAAAAGCAGTGAGTACGACAGGCCCCGAAAGGGGCCTTTTTTTTGAGGCTTGAGAGATGGGTTTGTTTGATTTTCTAAAATCGAAAGTGGCTTCGGACCAAGCAGATAAAGCGGGCATTGAAATGGTTCATCCCGCTTTAGGCTTGGTGGTCGAAGAGTGTCGCGTGAGCGAGAGCGATGCTGTGTTGCAAGTGGGCTTTGGCGATGCCGAGTTGCTACGCCGTCTTATTCCTCATCTACCCAAGGGTCGCGTGGCGGGCATAGCCCGCTCGACAGCACAGATTGAGTCTGCAATTACCGAGTTTGGTTATGCCGTGCGTCAATTTAAGGCCGAGTTTCGCGAAGGCGTAGTTTCAAAGATTCCCTTTTTAGATGGCGAGTTCAGCAAGGTGGTCAGTGTCGATCAGACCCAGTATTGGCTTAATGTCGAAACGGCTTTTCGTGAACTGGCTCGAGTTTTGGCGCCAGGCGGAGAATTGATTTTACTTTGGTCATCGGGTTTGAATGGTCGCAATGTAGTGGGCAGAAGCCAGCCCGCACTTAGCCCTGACGAGACGAAGGTTATGTTGGCGCAAGCTGGTTTGAACGTAATACGTCAGCGGGAAACTCATGACGACAAACTGAAATATTTTTTGGTCGTGGCGAGCAAGATATGATCTATCAGACAGAAACAATATTAGCCTTACTGACGCCTGCGGGCGAGGGCGCCATCTCAGTCTTTCGCCTTTCAGGTCCCCAGTCGGTGCTAGCGGCATCGTTATTTTTTAAAGGCCTGGCGCAAGCGGCTGAGCGTAGTTTAGTGGCAGGGCCCTGGCGCGACCCAAGTAGCGGTGAAATTTTAGATGAGGTGCTTTGTGCGCGTTTTGCCCCGCCCCGTTCGTTCACAGGGGAAGAAGTGGTTGAGCTTCATGCACACGGAGGGCTTTTACACGGGCGCGAGCTGCAACGTCGCTTGCTAGAAGCCTCGGCTCTTGCGGGTTTAAGTGTGCGCCTGGCTCAGCCGGGCGAATATAGTCAGCGTGCGTTTTTAAATGGCAAGATGGATTTGACCAAAGCCGAGGCCGTGGCCTTGCTGGTGAGAGCTCAAAGTGATTTGTCACGACAAGCCGCAGCGCGACAATTGACGGGTGCGCTTTTTGAGCCGGTTGAGAAATTGCGGCGGGAAGTTTTAGATCTCTGTGCAGAAGCAGAAGCCGCTTTAGATTTTCCTGAAGAAGAAGAGGCTTTTAAAGATCGCGCAGCCTATGGGCGTAGCATGCGCGAGGCTTTGGCGACAGCTGAACTTTGGCTTGCTAAGGCGCGTCAAGGTCGAGCCTTAGCCCAGGGCGTTAAAGTAGCCTTGATGGGCGCGCCTAACGTAGGCAAAAGTTCACTGATGAATGCTTTGTTGGGTCGGGAGCGAGCTTTAGTTTCAGCCGAGGCTGGTACGACGCGGGATTGGATCGAGGATCGCTTTGAATATGAAGGCTTGAGTTTTATTTTGATTGATACGGCCGGCTTGCGCCAAGACGCAGGCGCTATCGAGTCAGAGGGTTTGCGGCGCGGTTTAGATCAGGCGCGACATGCTGATCTTGTTTTAGTTCTTCTTGATGCGAGTTTGCCCTGGGGTGCACCCGAAGCCGCCATGCTAGAATTAGCGGGTCCGCAAGCGTGGGTGGTTTTGAATAAGTGTGATTTGCCCGACGCGCGAATAGAGCGCCTAGCTAGCACTGATCTTAAGAGTTTGGCGCCGCACATAGGTTATAGCCGAGTGTCAGCTTTAACAAAAATTGGCGTGAAAGAGTTGAAAGATGATTTGTTGCAGCAAGCTATAGGCAGTCATAGTGCGGCACTATTGAGTAGCACCTTGTTGACGCAAGCGCGGCATGAAGAGGCCACGCGCCGCGCGCGCGAGGCTCTACTGCATAGTGTGGCTAGCTTTGAGGCAGGGGTCGGGCCTGAACTTTTAGCCGGAGATTTACGCGAAGCTCTCGATGCGTTGGGCGAGATTACCGGTGCCACGGCTCGTGAAGATGTTTTGCAGGCTATTTTTGCGAAATTTTGTATTGGTAAATAGGTGTGGATAGAAGTCAAAAATTTGACAGTAAACTCGACGCAGGCGTTCATGATTTTGGTTTGATAATTCGAATCTAGAAAATATTGTAATGTTTAAAATAAAAGACGGTTTCATAAGATGGCACGTGTCATAGCCTAAAGTAATCTGTGAACGTGAAACAGATTTTAGATTTGTTCTATTATATGAAACAATAAAATCCTTATCAAATAGGTGTTTTGTGGATATTTTGTCTTTTTGTGATTTTGCTACCAATCATCTTGACGCACAATATCTGGTGTGATATTTTCGGGCCCGCACTAGATGAGGGGGAAAAACAGAGTTTACTTGGCCTTAAGAAATTCCTTCCATTGGCTGATGGCTCTGCACTAGAATACCGCTCCCCCCATCTCCTGTGTATAACTTTCTGGGATAGAGAGCCCCCAGAACCCCCTGAAGAGATAGAGGAAAGCCTTTGGCCCGCAATCCCTTACCTACGCCCCTGCGGGCCCACCCACCGGTTCTCATCGTTGAGTATCCGGACCGTCCATCTGGACCGTCAAACCTAAGAAGCCTTGAGACACCCCGTCGAGGGAGTCTCTCATGATCGTCATCTCAAGGAGTAAGCATGTCCCCTAAGGGCCAGCCCTCGCAAACCGAGGAAAGCAAGATAGCCGCAGCGCCCGCGCCCCGGCAGAAGTCAGGCCTTAAGATAACCCGCCGCTACACCCAAGCCGGCGTGTCAGTTTGGGATAGCGTCATTTGGGAAAAGCGTAATGCTTCTATTACCAATGAATTGGGTAAGTTAGTTTTTGAGCAGAAAGATTGCGAAATACCTGCTGGCTGGTCCAACTTGGCCACCAACGTGGTGGTCTCGAAATATTTTCGCGGTAAGCCTGGCTCGCCCGAGCGCGAGACTTCGGTCAAGCAACTGATTGGCCGCGTGGCCAACACCTTTGCCGATTGGGGCTGGCAAGGGTCCTACTTTGCAGCCGAAGGTGATCGCGAAACTTTCCGCGACGAATTGACTTATATTTTGCTACATCAATATGCTGCATTTAATTCACCTGTTTGGTTCAATGTCGGTATTGAAGCAAAGCCTCAATGCTCAGCCTGCTTTATTAATTCGGTGCAGGACAATATGGAAAGTATTTTAGGCTTGGCCAAGACCGAGGGTATGCTCTTTAAGCACGGCTCGGGTACTGGCTCTAACCTCAGCACCCTGCGCAGCTCACGTGAAAATTTGGGCGGCGGCGGCATTGCATCGGGTCCGGTCAGCTTTATGAAGGGCTATGACGCTTTTGCAGGCGTCATCAAGTCAGGTGGCAAGACGCGCCGCGCAGCTAAGATGGTTATTTTGAATGCTGAACATCCAGACATTGTTGATTTTATTCAGTGTAAAGAAAAAGAAGAGAAAAAGGCTTGGGCCCTCATTGACGCTGGTTATGACGGTAGTTTTACGGGCGAAGCCTATGGCTCGGTTTTCTTTCAAAACAGCAACAACTCGGTGCGTGTTACTGACGATTTTATGCGCGCTGTTATTGATGACAAAGAATGGCGTACCCGTGCGATCACCGATGGCCGCGTGATGGACACCTTCCGCGCCCGCGACCTGATGCGCATGATGGCCCAGAGCGCTTGGGTTTGCGGCGATCCAGGCATGCAGTTTCATGACACGGTCAACAGCTGGCACCCTTGCAGCAACACCTCGCCTATTAACGCCAGTAACCCATGCAGTGAATACATGTTCTTAGACGATTCGGCCTGCAATTTGGCTTCGCTTAATTTAATGAAGTTCCGCAAGCCCGATAATAAAGAGTTTGATATCGAGTCATTCCGCCACAGTTGCGAGATCGTTATCTTGGCACAAGAGATCATTGTGGATTTCGCCAGCTATCCTACGGCTTCTATTGAGAAAAATTCGCATGATTATCGTCCGCTCGGCATTGGTTACGCCAATCTAGGATCTCTACTTATGTCACGCGGTATGGCCTATGACTCAGACGCAGGCCGTGCCTATGCCGGCGTCATCACAGCCCTGCTCTCGGCCAATAGTTATCGTGTGTCAGCGCGCGTGGCTAAAGTCCACGGTCCCTTTGCGGGTTATGACAAGAATCGCGAGCCTTTCCTTAAAGTCATTAAGAAGCACCGCAAGGCCGTTGATGATTTAAACACCAGTTTGGTTCCCCAAGATATGTTGGCCGAAGCCAAATTAGTCTGGGACGACTGCGTTGCGATGGGCCACGACTGGGGCTTTAAGAACGGCCAGATTTCGGTCTTGGCCCCTACGGGTACCATTGGCTTTATGATGGATTGCGACACCACTGGTATTGAGCCTGATATCGCCCTCGTTAAGTATAAGAAGCTGGTGGGTGGCGGCATGCTCAAAATCGTCAACAACACGGTGCCCGAAGCCCTCGAACGCTTGGGCTACACGAAAGACCAAGCTAAGGAAGTTGTTGATTACATCGACCAAAACGAAACGATTGAAGGCGCACCGCATCTCAAAGACGAGCACCTGGCCGTTTTTGATTGCGCTTTCAAGCCGGTCAATGGCACGCGCAGTATTCATTGGATGGGTCACATCAAGATGATGTCTGCGGTGCAGCCATATATTTCGGGCGCTATTAGTAAGACCGTGAACATGCCCGAAGATAGTACGGTCGAAGAAATTATTAAGGCCTACACCGAGTCATGGAAGGCCGGCCTGAAGGCTCTGGCTATCTATCGTGACGGCAGCAAGCGTAGCCAGCCTCTTAACACGTCACTCGACAAGCTCAAGAACACCTCGGGCCGTAGTGGTCTTGCGACGGCCGATGGTATAGCCCGCCCTGTTCGCCGTCGTTTGGCTGATGAGCGTCGCGCTATCACGCACAAGTTCAGCATCGCAGGTCACGAGGGCTATTTAACCGTGGGCCTTTACGAAGACGGCCAGCCTGGTGAAATTTTTATTACCATGGCTAAAGAAGGCTCGGTGGTTTCAGGTTTGGTAGATTCTATCGCCACCCTAACCTCGATCGCGCTTCAGTATGGTGTGCCGCTTGAAGTTCTGTGCAACAAGTTCTCGCACACACGGTTTGAGCCCAGCGGTTTCACCAATAACCCGCAGATTCCCATGGCTAAGTCGATTATGGATTATATTTTCCGCTGGTTGCAGCTGCGCTTTTTACAGGGAAGGGCTGAGACCAAGATTGATACCGTACAAGACGCACCCTCAACCGGTCTCGATACCGCCATTCAAGAAAGTGAAGTCAAGGCCGCGGCTAAGTTTGATGCTCCTAAGATGGGTAAGGTCGTGAATCAAGAGACACTGGTTTTTCAAGCTCAGGCTGATGCCCCGCCATGTCACGAATGCGGCGCGGTCATGGTGCGCAACGGTGCCTGTTATAAGTGCGTGAACTGCGGCTCGACCAGCGGCTGTTCGTAAGACCCAATAAAATAGGTCTAAACAAAAGGGGTTCCGGCTTTCCGGAACCCCTTTTGTTTTTATAATATTTGTTTAGGAGGTCTTGTGAACGAAAATGACTTTGATGATGGTCTGCGCCAGATCTTGGTCTGCACCTATGGTGAAGATTGCGCTTCTAAGACGAAAAAGCGCCACGGTCACGCTATGGCCATCTATGATGCGATAAAATCGGCTCGCAATGATGCTGGGTTGAGACGCGAGCTTTATGTGATTCGCACCAGTTGCCAAGGGTGGTGTGAATACGCTCCGGTTTGCCAGGTCTTGCCCGAGGGCAAGGTTTATAGGGACATCGATCCTAGTGAGGCAGTTAAAGTCGTGGCTGGGTTTACCCAGGGTGAAGATAGCCTGCTGGTAGACCGCAAAATATGGGATTTCAGTCAGACGAAGGCAAAAAACCTTGAAAATAAGGGAAAAAACAACGCGGACTCGGAGTGAGCGAAATCACAGAGCCGAAACTAAAGCTGGCGCGTCTTTCGATTAGGCTAAGGATATGAAAACTGAGAAGAAAGGCTTGTTGCTGGGATTGAGTCTGGGCTTAGGACTGCAAGTGTTCCAGCACCTGATGGCCAAGCGTGGTTTTTATGTTGCTGGCATGAATGAGCCGGGCGAACCTCTCTTGGCAGGCTTAAGCTTCGTCTATATCGGCGCCTGTGCAGCCCTGGGCCTTTTGATCGGATATCTCATGCGCCAGCAGCGTGAAGCCCGCGAGGGCGCGCGCCAAGCTAGTCTAGAGCTGGCTGAACAACAAAGAAGACTTGAGGAGTTTAATAAAAAGCCATGAAAACATTGTTGTTGATACTGAGCTTGTTTTTGACTCAAAGTCTGTGCGCTGACTTTCCAACTTATGGATACGTTAAGGTTAAGTTATCGCAAGTGAATATATATGAGGGCGACAGCACCAAGTCAAAAATTGCAGGTACGGCGAAGAAAGGCGCCGAGTTTGTGCTGCGCGCCGACAAGCTCTTTAAGGGTTTTTATAAAATTCAATATGGGGGCCATGTTTGTTTCTTGATGGCCTCACAGGTTAATTTCTTTCCACCCGAAGAAGTGCTTGAGCCAACACCCGAAGAAGTGCAAGAGGTCGTTAGCCCGGTGGTCACGCCCACGGTGAAAAAGAGCGCCACGGCTAAACCCACCGCAATTCCTATTTTAGATAGCGATGATCAAGTGCAATCCACCGTGGTGCCTACTCGGGCAGCGACGCAAGCTATAATTCGGGTCGCGACCGAGATCGTGGGCGACGAGCCCACGATCGCAGCGACCCGCGTGCCTACAGTTTGGGAGCCCACACCCATTTCTACAGTTAAGCCTGATGGGGAGGAACCCACCCGCATTCCTACGCGCTGGTCCACGATTATGCCCACGCCATTTGCCACAGCTAAGCCTGGTTGGGAGGAGGCCACTCGCATTCCCACGCGCTGGGTGCCTGTTGAGCCAACGCCTGCCATCAAAGGTCAGCCCACTCAGGCCTACGTTGCCCCCACGGCAGTGCCCAATGACCCTTGGACTCAGGCGCAAACCGTTATGGCTAAAGGTAAGAAACTAAAGCAGCAGGTGCAGACCACGGTGAATACTTATAATCGGGTGACGGCCCAGGGTCAGCGCCGCCAGACTGTGCGTCAGCAAAATCAATACGCCAATAATCACAACAACAGCACAAGCGGTTTTCAAGCCCAACGCTCAGCTCGCTTAGGGTTCGCCTCGGGCGGCGGGGGCAAAAGCTCGCCGGGATTTTCGATCTATATGCCTGTGGGTGGTGGTAAACCTTATAACGTGAGGCCCGCTTTTAGGCCGGACACGCTCATACCCATTGAGCGTCGCATTGAAGAAGCCGGCTTTATGGGTCTTGAATTAGAAGCTCGTGTGTTCTCGTTCTGGCGTTTAACTGGCGATTGGCATTACTTTACCCACGCCACCAAGGCTACAGATCTTTTTATGGGCTTTCCCGTAGATACAACGCTGCCGCCCGCGGCACCCATAGCCTTTATAGATGCCTCCAGCACTTATTACACTATGGACACCCACGCCTTTCGCTTAGGCATGAAGTTCAGTGTGCCTTTGCCTATGATTGAGCCTTGGGTGGGCGGCACCATGGGCCTATACGCCTGGCACGCCGATTACCGAGACAAAGCCAAGAGCGTGTCGTATGGCGAAGCCAGCGGCACAGCTTTTGGTTTGACGGCAGCTGGCGGCATAGATTTTAAGATACGCGCAGGCCAGGGCTTCTTTATTTTGACGCCTTTTTATGAATACGGTGCGCCTATTGTAAATCCTGAGATTAAGGATATCGCAGGCCTGGGTGTGGATTGGAAAGACAAGCTGGGCACGCCTGTAGCCATTCCTTCTCGATTCGGCCTTAAGCTGGGCTGGGGCTTCTGATTGGCACGTTTTACTCTTCAAGATTCTGGCATCGTTATTACCGGCGCCTCAGGGGGCCTTGGGGCGGCCATTGCGTTAGCCTGCGCTCGGCGGGGCGCCCGTTTAGCCCTTTTATCTCGTGATCTGAAGTCTACTTTGGAAGTTGCGCGGGCCTGCGTCAAAGCCGGCTCGCCAAAGGCTTTTGTCCATCGCCTTGATGTCACTAAAATCACTAGTGTTAAAAGCGTTTGTGCCAAGATCGAAAAAGATTTAGAGGGGCCGGGTGTTTTGATCAATAACGCGGGTACGCATTTTTTTAGTAAAGTTGAAGACATGCAAGAACGCCAGCTTTGGTTGGCCATGAATACGAATGTTTTTGGGCCCCTGCGTATGATTCAAGCTCTTTTACCTGGCATGAAACGCCGGGGGCGCGGATTGATCGTGAATATAGGCTCAAATCTGGCTTTTCGTTCGATACCCACCGGTGGCGGCTACAGTGCGAGCAAGGCTGCTTTGGCCCGTTTAGGCGAAAGCCTGCGCGATGAGCTGGCAGGCACCGGAGTACGCGTGCTGGATGCCTCGCCAGGCGTGGTCCTGACCCGCTTGCGCGACCGCGCCATCACTCACAACGTAGCAGCGAAGCCGCAAAATAAGTTGCCCTATCCTCGCGAAGCTAGCGTGACCGCAGAAGAAATTGTTAAAGCCATAGAGAGCGGCGCCAGTCGTCTTTTGAGTGCAAGTTTGCCTGTGAAGATTTGGGCCAAAGTCTTGGTACCTTGGTTGCCAGAAATAGTGGATAGAGGTTTTTTAAAACGCTAATTTTTGTGCTAAAAAAAGCCCCGAGCTTTTTAGCCCGGGGCTTTTTTGTTTTAGTTGAGTTGCTGTTTATTTCTTCTTGCCCTTCTTTTTGGCGCTTTCAGGCAGGTGGTCGCTGTCATTGATGGCAAAGGTGCCTTCTTCGCCTGTACGGATGCGAATAACTTGGTTGAGCGGGTAGACAAAGATCTTGCCGTCACCCGTTTCACCGGTCTTGCAAGCCGCGGTGATGGCGTCGATGGCCTTCTTAGCTTCGGCAGGGCCGCTGCAAACGCACTCGATCTTGAGCTTGGGAACCAACGAGAGCGTGGTCTGGTCGCGGTAATGCTCTTCGATGCCGCGTTGGCGGCCGTGGCCTTGCACTTCATAGACGGTCAGGCCGGGATAGTCGATCTCGAGCAATTTGGTCAGGACTTTCTTCAAAGCCCCGACCCTTACAATGGCTTCAACTTTCAACATGGTAGAGTCTCCTAATGGGCTTAGATTTCGTAGCCGGCTTCAGAATGCTGGGACAAGTCGAGGCCCAGTTCCTCGTCGCGTGAGCTCACGCGTGCGCCAAAGATCTTATCAACAATAAACAGTATGACGAGCGTACCCACAATGGCAATGGCCCAGCTATAGCCAACGGCTATGAGTTGAATCTTTACCAAGGCCCAGCCAGTCACGGTCACGACTGAATTAACGGCAGGATCTGCAAAGACGCCGGTTAAGATAGCGCCTAAGGTTCCGCCTACGCCGTGCACGCCAAACGCGTCTAATGAATCATCGTAGCCAAATTTTTCTTTGAGGAAGACCGCGCCATAGCAAACCAGCGAGACCAGCAGGCCCATGACGATGGCTGACTTAAGGGTGACAAAGCCAGCAGCTGGGGTGATGACCACTAAACCTGCAATAGCGCCCGAAGCAAAGCCGAGCGCCGAGGGTTTGCCATTGCGGATCCATTCTAAGATTGACCAAGCGAGGGCTGCAGCTGCAGCCGCGGTGTTAGTATTGAGGAAGGCTGTGGCAGCTAGGCCATTGGCGCCTAGAGCCGAGCCAGCGTTGAAGCCGAACCAGCCGAACCAGAGCAGGCCTGTGCCTAAGAGCACATAGGTCATGTTGTGGGGCAGCATGTTCTCTTGGCCATGGCCTTTGCGGCCGCCTAAATAAAGGGCAGCGGTCAAGGCTGAGACGCCCGAGATGATGTGCACCACGGTGCCGCCCGCGAAATCGAGGGCGCCCATCTTAAATAAGAAGCCTTCAGGCGACCAGACCCAATGGCAGACGGGTGAATAGACAAATGTGGACCAAAGAATGGCAAAGACCACCCAGGCCGAGAACTTGATACGGTCGGCAATGGCGCCCGAGATCAAGGCCACGGTGATGATGGCGAACATCATTTGAAAAAGCATATAGAGGGTGTGAGGAATGGTGCCAGCTAAGGGCGCGGCCAGGTTGCTGCTGACGCCCTCGAGCCACATCCAGTCCAGGCCGCCTAAGAATCCGCCCAGGGTGTTGGAAGGGTGAAACGAGATGGAGTAGCCGTAGATCACCCAGACCAGAGAGATCAGGCCCATCATAAACATGCTCTGCATCATGGTGCTAAGTACGTTTTTCTTGCGGACCATGCCAGCATAAAAAAGAGCCAAGCCGGGGGTCATGAGCAGGACCATCGCTGAGCTGACTAGAATCCAGGTGGTGTCGCCAGTGTCGGGCTTCCAAGGCGCAGGTGCTGGGTCGGCCGCATGGGCAGCGCTGGCCAGCAAAGCGCCCAAGAAGGCCACGCCATAGGCGCGGAACTTGGACGGGATAAGAGAAAACACAGGAGCCTCCATAGTGGTTGAATGACGCGTAGGGTGTGGGGGTCCGGATTAAGGAGAAATTCGCGAACTGAATTTGGCTCCATTGCCCGGGCATCCACCTTGATGCGCATGACGGTATAACTGCAAAGGGCGTGCCAGAACGGGTTTTCTTGAAAACGCATATAAATTGGAGCTGTTCGGGATAGGTAAACGCCAGATAGAGTTACAATTATGTAACGCCATCTGTTGTCTTACAAAATTGTCAAAGATTAGCCCCAAAAAAGGCTGTTTTGCGTTCAAGATGCTTTCTTGTTATGGAGGGCTCCTTCGGCCAAGAGTAGCGCTTCTGCGATGTCTCGCATAGGTTTGCGGCGGTTCATGCTTTCGCGTTGCAAGAGACGATGAGCTGCCGGCTCGTCGAGCCGCTTTTTCTTCATGATGAGCATCTTGGCCTGGGTAATGATCTTTCGCGCTTCTAGATCTTGACGTATAGCTGAAGTAGCTGCTTGAAGCCGTGCGTTTTCAACCGCCACCGCTGCTTGGCTAGCCACCAGCGAGAGCAGTTTGATGTCATCGGGTACATAGTCTCGGCGGGTAGCCGAATATGAATTGATGGTTCCGATGGCGCTTCCTTTGACGACCATAGGCACGCAAAGCAGAGAAATAATGCCTTCTTGCTGGGCTACAGCCTTATAACCATAGTCTTCGTTAGCTTGAACATCGGGAATAGCTTGGGCCTGCATGCTAAAGATAGCCTTGCCCGAAACGCTATGGTCGACTGCTACAGGGGGCTTGTCGCGATAATTACGGCTGAGGCTTTGTGTAGCTGCTATCGATAGCTGGCGCTGACTTTCGTCATAGAGCAATATCGAAACGATCTTGCTTTCCATTAAATCAGCCGTGACGTTCACAATGACTTGAAGGGTTTCGCTGAGGCCCATGTCATAGCCGAGTGCCTCACTGATGCGGTGAAGCAAATCGATTTTGCGGCCCTGGAAATCATGGGTTTGGGCGCTGGCGGGAGCCATATCATTTTTGTCGGCGCTAGCTTGCATGGGCGCCCCCTTTGAGAGAAGTCAAAGCTGTATAAAGCAAGTCACGTGCCAAGGCGGCTTGGCCTCAAAAACCCTTATTGGGTCGAGTCTTTGGCTTCAAGTGGGTGAATATAGGCTTACATAAATGTCACAGTTGGGCCAGTTCCGGGCTAGGTCCACGTTAAGGGGCTTAGGTATTAAGACTTTAGCCGGGGTTTTGCTTGACCCTGGGCGTCAGGGCTCCCTAAAATAGAAAAACCTTTTAAATACGGGATGTTTTTGGGGTCCGCATGGCTCGAGTCGCTTGCGCTAAGTGCAGTACAGACATCAAGCTGAGTCCTGAACAGGATGAGGGCACTGAGCTCGCATGCCCAAGCTGTCAGGTTGAGCTGAAGGTCGTGACGGACGGCGAATATTTGCAGACGGTCGAAAAAGTCAAAGCAGCCTAATACTCCATCTGTTTTTCTAGTTCTTTTTTGTGCCGCATTCATGTTTTATTGAAGCGGTTTGAGGAGGTTTTTGTGTCTCGCATTAAAAACGTTAAAGCCCGACAAATTCTTGATTCGCGTGGCAATCCTACGGTGGAAGTTGATGTAACGTTAGAAGACGGTTCCTTGGGCCGGGCGGGCGTGCCTTCAGGCGCTTCGACGGGCATTTATGAAGCGGTGGAGTTACGCGACGACGATAAATCAAAATATTTGGGTAAAGGCGTGCTCAAAGCCGTGGCGAATGTAAACGAGAAGATTGCCCCCAAACTTTTCGGTTTTGAAGCCAAAGATCAGCGGGCCTTAGATCAAGCTATGATTGATTTAGATGGCACCGAGAATAAAGGCAAGCTGGGTGCCAACGCGATATTGGGTGTCTCATTGGCTGCTGCCAAGGCCAGCGCTATTTCAGTGGGCCTGCCCCTTTATCGTTACATTGGCGGCGCCAATGCCCATGAGTTG
The DNA here is from genome assembly GCA_964521965.1 of uncultured bacterium. Lineage (GTDB taxonomy): Bacteria > Oederibacteriota > JAJYGY01 > JAJYGY01 > DAIDJD01 > CAZFUM01. Next base: position 45,605 of record CAZFUM010000002.1, read on the forward strand.
CCGGTGCCTATGGCCAATATTATTAATGGCGGTAAGCATGCGGACAATAAGATCGATTTTCAAGAATTTATGGTTGTGCCTGTAGGCGCAAAGAGCTTTAGCGAAGGTATTCGCATGGTGGCTGAAGTTTTTCATAATCTTAAATCAGTCTTAAAAAAAGCCGGACATAACACAGCTGTCGGCGATGAGGGTGGTTTTGCGCCCAACCTCGACAACGAAGAAGCCCTGAAATATATCATGGAAGCAATTACCAAGGCTGGCTATCAGGCGGATCGTAATAAGGATTTTGCGATTGCCCTTGATTGCGCTAGTTCTGAACTCTTTGATGAAGGCGGTAAAAAAGGATATAAGTTCTGGAAATCTGCACCCGACAAGCTTTTTAGCGCCGATCAAATGGTCGATCTTTTTGCTTCTTGGTGTGAGAAGTACCCGATTATTTCGATTGAAGATGGTTTAGATCAAGATGATTGGGATGGTTATAAGAAAATGACCGATCGTATGGGCGCTAAGGTACAGATTGTGGGTGATGACTTTTTTGTTACTAATCCGAAGCGCTTAAGTCAGGGCATTGCCAAAGGCTGTGCTAATTCGATCTTAGTCAAAGTGAATCAAATTGGTACTCTGACCGAGACGCTCGAAGCCATCCAGATGGCACAAAAAGCCGGTTACACCACCGTGCTTTCGCATCGTTCGGGTGAGACCGAAGACGCTACGATCGCTGACATTGCAGTGGCCACCAATTGTGGCCAGATTAAGACAGGCTCGGCCAGTCGTACGGACCGCACGGCAAAGTATAATCAGCTGTTACGCATTGAAGAAGAGCTGGGCACAGCCGCAGAATATAAGGGTTTGAAGGCTTTCTATAACATTGTGAAGTAAGCACGATGGATGCCGTTGCGCTGCGCCAGCTTTACAAGGCCAAGCGCGATCGCCTGGCGCCAAAGCAGCGCCAGGCCGCCAGCCAGAGCATTCAAGAACACTTGTCGCAAACGCCTGAATTCAAGGCAGCGCGGCAGGTGTTTTTTTATATCAGCATGGGGTCAGAAGTCGAGACTGCCGAATTGATTTGGCTAGCCCAACATCATGGTAAGCGAGCCGCAGCCCCGCGTTTTGAGGCGGGACCGCATAGTATGGTTTTTCATGACTTAGGCCGTTTCGAAGATTTAGAGCTGGGGTCGTTAGGGGTGAAAATTCCGCGGGCTAATCAGCCGTTGGCCCAGCCCGCCACGGGTGATCTTATTATCATTCCCGGTCTCGTTTTTGATGCACAAGGTTCGCGTTTAGGTTGGGGTCGCGGCTATTATGACCATTATTTAGCAAAGATCGATGTCGGCGTTGTAAGGGTGGGCTTGGCTTTTGATCTTCAGATTCACCCTGAGATTTTTCAGCGCCAAGCTTGGGATCAGCCGGTTCATTATTTGGCGACCGAATCGGGTGTGCGCAAGGCGCTGACTTAAACTATTTTTCGCCCGGCAGTACGACATAAGCTGACGACTCGCCTCTCACAATATAGATAACCATGTCTTTATGTTCATCGAGATTCGCACTTAGCTTTTTCCAGTCGGCGATATTTTCAACGCGTTGGCGATTGATCTCTAAGATGGCATCGCCAGCTTTGAGGCCTATGCTTTCTGCGGAGCTGTTCTTGAGCACGCGCTTGATAATGACTCCTGCGGCGGTGGCTAAACCGGCAGCCCGGGCCTGAGCGATGCTATTGGCATCAGCTTCGATGCCGTGCCATGCATTGTTTAAGTTGTTTAGCTCGGAGATCAAGCTAAGCTCAATGAATTTTGTTTTTCGCCAGACCTTTAATTGTAGCGCTTTGCCAGGTGCGGCTTCAAAGAGCTGAGTTTTTATGGCTGCTGAATTAGCCACGGGATTTTGGTCCACGAATTGAATGACATCGCCGCGTTTGAGGCCCGCTCTGTCGGCTGGCGAATCTTTAGCTACGTCGGTGACCATGACGCCCTTGGCGCTATCGAGCCCCAGGGCTTTAGCTAGGCGCTCGTCGAGATCTTGAGTGTAGAAGCCGAGGCGGGGAGTGAGCACACGGCCTGCACGAATGAGATCAGGCACAGCCCGTTTGACCATGTTGATGGGTATGGCAAAGCCTATGCCAATGCTGCCTTGGTTGGGTGTTGAGATGGCGGTATTCACCCCGATTACTTCGCCGCGAATATTGCAGAGCGGCCCGCCTGAGTTGCCGTGATTGATGGAAGCGTCGGTCTGTAAGAAGTTCTGGTATTTGCCTTTTTCATTGAAGACGTTACCTCGGCCTGTGGCAGAGATGATGCCCACGGTGACGCTATGGTCAAAACCCAAAGGATTGCCAATGGCGATGGCCCATTCGCCAACTTTGACTTTGCTAGAGTCACCCAAGGCCGCAGGTTTGAGGGGTTGTTTGGGTGTAATGCTCAGCACTGCCAGGTCTACGGACTCATCTTCGCCTAGAACTTTGGCTAGGTATTCTTCGCCATTATCGAGCTTAACTGTGATTTCATCAGCGGCAGCGATGACATGGGCATTGGTGAGTATTTTGCCATCGGCAGTGAGTACAAAGCCTGAGCCTAGACTTTGGCTATGGTAAACCCGGCCAGGTGCGCCCAAATCTTGGTAAAAGAAATCGCTCCAGAAGGATGGATAGCGCTCGCGGATGATACGCGTAGTGGCGATATTGACGACCCAAGGATTAGCTTGTTCAGCCACGCGGCTGAAATCAGCAGAGGCTTTGAGCAGAGCAGGACTAGGTTCTGCAGCGTTGAGCGCAGCGCTGACTAAGGTGATCGCGAAAATGATAGATTTCATTTTGGGTGTGTACCGAGTGATCAATAAAAAGGGCAGCCTTTTGGGCTGCCCTTTGATATTAAGCGTTAGACTCGAGTCTTAAAAGACAAACAGCATGATGGCACCCAGGGTGGCGACTGTGCCGCCCATGAACCAAGGGTTCATGCCCTTGGCTTCTTCTGATTCGGCGCCTGCATCTGCTGAGCCTGTGCCCGAACCTTTGATGCTCGCGACGTAGCCTGCTAGCTGGGTGTTAGAAGGGTCTAAGGCCACGGCCTTTTCCCAAGCTGCAACTGCTTTATCTTTAGAGCCTTGGCCATAGAAGGCGTTACCTAAGCCTTGCCAGTATTTGGCGTTATTGGGTTCTGCTTGGGTGGCTTGATTGAAATAGTAGGCTGCGTAGGGATATTGCTTGCCTTGCAGGTAGCGCACGCCATTCTGATACGCTGTTGCGCCAGTTCCGCCCGTAGCAGCTGCGCTAGCGCCAACGCCTAGTTGCTGGGCATAAGCGCGAAGCTGAGCGTCGTTGGGGTTGAGCTGCAGTGAATATTGCAGATATTGTGCAGCTTTGGCGCGATCACCTTTGTAAGCGTAGGCGAAGCCCAAGCCTTTGTAGGCTGCCGCATTGCGAGGATCTTCTTTTGCTGCACCGCTGAAATATTGGATGGCCTTGTCATACTGGCGTTGGGCCAGCATTTGATTGCCCCACTGAACGTATTGTTGGGCATTGGCCAAAAGCATAGAGGGCAACAGCAAGAGTCCTACGACAATTAGTCCGAATCTTGAAATGCTGTTGCTTAGCGTGCGCCAGTTCATAGACTGCCTCCACATGACGGTTTGTGGCATTATTCTACCTGAAAACCCTCGGTTTAGCAGTTTAGAGAAAAAATAAAAGTCCGAATTAGGGCTTATTTGTTGAGTTTTTTTGTAAGGTCGAATTTAAAGGGTTAAAAAAAAGCCCAGCATAGTTGCTGGGCTTTGTTCAAAACCTGTGTATGGATGCTTAAAAATTAGGCGGTGGCGGTGCGCCCGCAGGATCGCTTGGTAAGGCAGGAAGTCCGTCCGCGTCAGGTGCAGGAGGGAGACCACCCATATCAGGAGCTGTAGGAAGTCCGCCCGCATCTGGCGCAGGGGGCAGCCCACTCGCATCAGGAAGTCCGCCCGCATCTGGCGGTAGGCCACCAGAATCGGGTACCGGAGGTAGGCCGCTTGCATCGGGTGTAGGCGGCAGTGGCGAGGCCGGCGCTGTATTGCCGGGGGCTTTTTTACCATCGGCACCGGTCTTTATGTTGATTTCAGGTGCGGGGCGCTTCATGTTCTTTTCAAGCGAAGCTGTCATGTCGCGTTGGTTGAATTTACCGACTTGACCATCGCGCAGTAGCTCAGAGTCTTGGATTTTTACAGATGACATGCGGTCATAAACACCCGTTACCACGACATTGGCCACGCGTTTGCCATCGCGGAAGGAGACTTGGAACTTGTCACCCACACGCACGCCGTCCATACGGCCACGGTCAATATAGGTTGTGTCGACTAAATCGTAGTCAGTGGTAATGATATTAACCCGCTTGGGGTAAGTACGGGCCTGCAAAGGATTGTCGAGAAGCTGTGGAAAAAGCAGGGCTGGGACTAAGAGCAAGCTTTTGACGCCTGGGCGCATGCCGAATACTCCTCGCAACGGGACCTAAGTCCGAGCTGTGAAATCTTTATATAATGTAGCATTCTAGGGGTGGGCGCGTCAACGCTAGGGGGCCTTCTTGACGGGCTAGGGGCGGGGTGTCACAATGCCCGCCCCAGAGCCACCCTATGGAGAGATGGCCGAGCGGTTTAAGGCGCACGCCTGGAAAGTGTGTATACTCCAAAAGGGTATCGGGGGTTCGAATCCCCCTCTCTCCGAATTTTCACCTCCCAGGAGGAAACAACAATGAAAGCAAGGGCTTTTTCACTGATTACCTTACTTTTGCTGCCCATGGTCTTTAGCACGGGTTGCGAAACAGTAGGTAGTGGCAAGCGTACGGCTATAGGCACGGGCCTAGGCGCCCTGGCAGGTGCTGGTGTGGGTGCTTTGGTGGGCGCAGCTCGTGGTGACGCAGCCAAAGGCGCCTTGATTGGCGCTGCTGCAGGCGCAGCCATTGGCGGTGTGACCGGCGCAGTGATGGATAAGCAAGCCGAAGATCTTCGCAAGGCCGGTATTCGTGCTGAACGCGACGAAGCCGGAAACATGCTTATTCAACTTTCTGGCGATAGTTTGAAATTTGATACTGGTAAGGCCACGATTCAAGCTACGGGCCAGCAAGTTTTGGCTAACCTTGCGTCTGTGATTTCAAAATATCCTGAGAACCGTATCGCGATTAGCGGTCACACTGACAATGCAGGCAATGCCAGTAGCAATCAATCTCTCTCGCAACAGCGCGCCGATGCGGTGCAGTTTTTCTTGCTAAAAAAAGGCGTGGCGGCCAAGAGCGTCACCTCGAGCACTGGTTTTGGTCAGACTCGCCCCAAGTATGACAATAAGACTGCCGCTGGCAAGGCTGCTAACCGGCGTGTTGAATTGGCCATTACAGTGGACGAGACCGAAGCTGAAGCGAATCAGAAAACACGCGAAAGTTATAAGAACCGCAACGCGCAATAATTTAATTTAGAAAGTCTAAATCAAAAGGGCCATCCGCGAGGATGGCCCTTTTTTTATCCCAGCAATTTTTCCATAAAGATCAAGTCATCTAAAGCCTGCTGGCTGCTGAAGTTTAATTTTTTCTTTTTAGTTACGACATCGTGAAAATGTACGAACTCAAAGTAAAAACCTTCGTGGGCGTTGCCTTTGGCGATCGTTTTGCGTTTGCCCTGAAAGAGCAGGCTCTGTCCCCAAAACACCTCGATACTTCCCCTTTCACCTAAGACCCTCAACATGGGGTGGCCGTCAGTGTCGGATGTCGAGAAGGCGCTTATCCATACGCCTAAAGCTCCGTTTTTAAATTTCATGGCGGCAGCGAGTGTGTCGTGAGGCAGTAGCGCCTTGTCATTCAAAGCCTTAAAGCTTTTCACAGCCACGGGCAGACCCAACATTTCGCGAGCTATATTGGCTACGTGCACGCCGCCATCCACGATAAAGCCGCCCACATGATTGGGTTTTTGGCGCCACTTGG
>CAZFUM010000003.1:0-37035 GCA_964521965.1 uncultured bacterium
TCGATGAGCTCGGACCAAGCCGCCGCCTGGTCCATGCGACCATGGCTGTCGCAAAGCCAACCGCTGAGCAAAAGCGCTACTCCATCCAACAATACCGCGCGATGCCCTTCAGCCAAGAGCTCAGCCAATTGCGGTCCCAAAGGTAAACGCAACACTTGGGTGACCCAGCCCGGGCCCCGTCGCGAACGATGAAGGTCCACTCGTCTGGACAGACCTGGATCACTCAACAGGACTTCATCGCGCACCGTAGCCAAATAAGCAGGCTTCATGCCTCGATCCACGCAAGCCAGCATTAAGCGTGCCTCGGCTAAAAGAGACTTACCGCTACGGATGCCGCCCAAATAAGCAACGATACGGCCCTGGCTCACGGCCTTTTCTTCTCAAGGTGAGCTGTATCGTTGTAGTACTCTAGCCATCGCACTCCGCCCTGCGATGATATAAGTGTCAGAGCAGAATTACCCGGCCGACCCAGCAAGTAATAGAGCTTAGGTGGAACCCCTAAGACCCGGCAAGCTGCAATGCGCATAGGACCGCCGTGCGAAACCACAATCAAGTCTTTTGCAAACCAGCGTTGCTCAATCATGTTTAAGGCCCGATCCATGCGCTTAGCAAAAACCAACATGCTTTCGCCGCCCGTTGGATTAAACGAAAGAAACGGATCGCGACGAGCCTTGCTATTCAGCTTATAGCGGGCCAATACTTCATCGATAGTCAAGCCCTCCCAATCGCCGAAGGCCCGTTCACGCAATTCGGGCAAAATGACTAACTTGAGTTTTAATTTTAAAGCAATAATTTCAGCCGTCTGGCGAGCCCGCAGCAAATCACTGCAGACCACCACTTTGGGTTTCACGTCATTGCGGGCCAAACGCGAAGCCGTCTCGCGGGCCTGACGCATACCTAATTTATTGAGGCCTACACCGCGCCAACCCTGAATGCGTCGTTGAACGTTCCAATCAGTTTCACCATGGCGCACCCAAAGCGCACGCGTGGGCGCCTGCTTGGCCCAATGTGTATGGGCGTGAAATGCCGAATGCTTAACTTGACTGAGCTTGGGCAACGTTAACTCTCAAAATGAAAAAGGCGCCTTTCGTGGGAAAGGCGCCTCAAATACTTGGGGCGGCTCACCTTTGTCACGAAGGCGTTGGCACAGTCGTCCCGGCAGGTCTCCTGGCTCGAGGTTTGCCCTACGCCGCCTTCCCGACCGAAGTCAGTGGATTAGCGTAGGCACTACCTCACACAGTGGCGTGAACCGCGCCCGCTTTGACGGGCTTCCCTATTCTCGGCCCAGATCTGCTGGGCCGCACCGAAACTTGAAAGATGCTAACAAAGGAGACAGGGTCTGGCTAGCCCCGCTTTTTCTTCTCCTTATTCTCAATCACAGGCTTAACTTTTTGTCGCACGACGCCCAAACCGCCATCTTTACGTCGACGATGGCCAGCCAAACCTGTCGTATCACACTCATAACATGGAAATCGCCCCGGACCGCCACAGGCCACACAGACCCCAGAAGCCTCGCGCACATCATCACCCTGACCCTTGCATGCTTTGCAATTAATAAAGCCCAGGCCGTTACATTTTAGGCAAGGCAGGCTCATGACTGTCCAAAGAGAAAAGGCGCCAACCCCCGCACCCCCGGATTAGCCCAAAACAAATTTCCTGCCTGGGGCTCTTGCGCTCTAGCCGAGTCGTCTAAATTTTCGCAGGCTGTCGTGATCACCATATCCTCTAAGTTCGGACCCGCAAAACAAACGTTCGTCGTCTGCTTAGCACCTTCCGTTTCGCATTCATCCAGAACAGTACCTGATTCAGGATCTAATCGGACAACTTTCCCAGCCCCAAAAAGAGCTACCCATAATTTACCTTCGGCATCTAAGCAGGCGCCATCGGGTACCGCGTTAGCTTGGTCACACGTCCAAATCAGGCGGGGCGCGCTCAAAGTGCCCCTCAATGGATCATAATTGAAGCCCATAATTTGGCGTGTCGGCGAATCAATATAGTAAAGTTTGTCCCCGGCTAAGCTCCACGCCAAGCCGTTAGAAATCGTAACTTTTCGAATTTTGCGGGTCAGACTCAAATCAGCCTCGAGACATACTAAATCACCCGCACCAGGCTTGGCATCTAATGCCATGGTGCCCACAAAAAAGCGTCCGCAGGGACCTACTTTACCATCGTTAAATCGAAGCCCTGCTGTCTCAAGATCGAGGGGGGCCAAAAGGTCAATCGACTGGCTCTCAGGTGTAAAAGCACAAAACCCTTGGCTCAAGGCAAGCAATAGGCGGCCATCACCTAAGAGTCCCATACAGCCCAGGGGCGAAGGCATTACATAGGATTGATCGAAACGAGACTGCCAATCTAAACGATGCAGACGATTCTTAAGTATATCAGTCCACCATAAGCATGAACGATCGGCATCCCAAAGAGGGCCCTCGGCCAGGGCGGCGCCTGCCGCTAAAAAAAGTTCAGCCTTCATGCACGGCCTAGCTTGACCCGAGGCTCTACGGAATGATGCAAGGCCCAAGCTCCTCCGCCAAAAAGAAGCAAAAGGCTTAATACCGATACGCGGTTAGAACCGCTTACCATGGCCGTCACGCCCATCAAAATCGGACCCATGATGGCCGAAAAACGCCCCACAAAATTGAAGATGCCGAAATACTGGCCCGCCTGCCCCGAGGGCACATAACGCAAGAAATAAGAACGGCTCAAAGCCTGAATAGCGCCTTGAACCAAACCAATTAAAATGCCCATGGCAAAGAAATGCCAAGTCTCACTCACCTGATAAGCCCAGAGGCAAGTCAAACTGTAGACTGCAATGGCCAGAAAAATCCCGCGGCGGGCGCCAAAACTTCGAGCCGCGTGTCCAAAAGCTAACGTAGCCGGTACTCCCACTACTTGAACCAACAAGATGGCCAAAATCATCTTGCCTGCAGGCAAATTCAACGAGAGACCAAAATCAAAAGCCATTTTAATAATCGTATTCACACCATCCATATAGAGAAAATAGGCCACCAAAAACCAAGCAAGGCCTTTAATTTTTAAAGCCAATCTTAAATGTTGCCGCAAACTAAGCTCGCTATTTTTAGAAATGCGACTTATATCGCGGGTCTTTCCGCGCAAACTAAAAAATGCAGGTAATGTAAAAAATAGCCACCAAACGCCTGTTGCGGCCATAGCCCATCGCGCTGCCATGTCTCCACTTTCTAGCCCAAAGGTCGCAGGGCTGGCATAAGCCCAAACCGAAACCAAAAAAAGCAATGTCGAACCAAAATAACCCAAGGCATAGCCTAGAGCCGAGACACGATCCCAATCTTTTGGGCCAGCCACATCTGAAAGCAAAGAGTCATAGAACATATTGTTAATATTAAATGCCAAGCTGCCCAAAGCAAAAAGCAGGCCCGGGGCCAACCACTGGCCGGGGCCAAAAAAAGCTAATCCTATCGAAGCTCCGCTACCCAATGCTGTGAACAGCAAGAGTGGCATTGTTTTGCCCCAGCCCCGATCAGCCAAGCGACCCAGCCACGGGGCCAGAAGAGCCATCGTCAACGATGCTGCTGAAGAAAAAAGCCCCAAGCAGAATGTCGAGCGACTAGCTTCTAGGTCGCTAGCCCAGTAAGTTTTAAATAATAAGGGAAAGAAAACCGTCATGACAATCAGTGTGTAGGCTGAATTGGCCCAGTCAATCAGGCCCCAAGCCAACTGGCGCTGGCTCGTTGTCAGGGCAGCACCTCGAAGGTTTTACTTGAACTCACCAAGGCAGCTCGATTCTTTCGAGGCCAAAGGTCGATCTCCAAAACATAAACACCTTCCATCCAAACTTTGAATTCTTCGGTTGGAATCTGAGTGATCCAATACTGTCCCGGATTCTTAAGAGGCAAAGCATCCTGACGACTCAATACAGCCTCATCATTTCCACGTAAACGCCGCACGCGCACCTCTCGCCGCCAGGACCCATTCATGGCGGGAGCAAAATCATAAGCTACAATAAGATCCCACCCCCGCTTGAAACTCACTTGGCGCCATGGATTAGGATCGATCCAGCGTTTGACTCTTCCCTGAGCATCGAGGCGCTCGCCCAAGCCCAAACAGAATTTTAAATCTCCCAAGCCCGAAGCGCCTGAGGCAAGATCTGGCACGATCACATGCAAAGTTCGGCGACTTTGAATCGAGAGTTCTTCATCACGAAGATCTACCGTGACGTTGTAATCGCCGGGCGGCAGACTGACCCGCTGATCGTTCTTATATACCAAATCTGATGAGGCTTTAAAAATTGAACGGCTAAAAGGCTTCTGATACTCTTTGAGGGCCTCAATCAAATCGAGGCTACTATGCGTACTACGCAAAGGCCTCAGCGCCCCTGGAGCCAAAAACTCAATGAGAACTTCTAGTTGCGGTGCACGAGCCGCGCCCTTCGGCAAACCGAAGTCCTTAAAAAAACCACCCAGGCAAATTTGCACCTGAGTCTCGCCATTGCGGCCGGGCGAGAAATTGAAATCTGCCGCAAGGGCTGGCTCATCAGAGAAAATCCACGGTAAGCGCAGGGTATCAAGGGCCCGGCCCTGTGTGTGCAGTGCCAGCCAAAGGGCCGCAAGCACGGCCCCTTTCATCACCGGGTGACCTCGTAATACATGGCGCTGCCATTGATCTCAAAGGCCGGGCCATCCCCTTCGGCCTCAAACAGTTCAGGTGCACCTTGGGGCTGGCCATTGAAATCGAGGGCCTGCACTTTGACCAAGCCATTCTTGAATTTGACCTTGCCTTGAATGGGCTCTAAGAGCACGGGCGCCTTGCCGCTTTCTGCCAATTGATTGCCCGACGGGGTCAACGCTTGACCGCTGTTCACAGCGTTGCCTGCCAGACTGAGCAAAATTCGCTTGCTCTTTTCAAGCGCCAAGCCATCCAACGCCTGAGCGACAAGAGCTACATAAGGATTCTTTATTTCGACGGTCAGCGCCGGCAACTGGATGACCTCGCCTTGGGTGAAGCCAACAAAACCCTGGGTGGCCGGACTCATGATCTTGAGCTGCCCTTTGCCAGGATGATGGGTGGCTTGGCCGCCATCAGAAATGATCCAGCCTTCTTTAATTCTCTGCGACACCGCGTCATCAATTGGATCCGACGCAAGTTCGCTAAATTCAAGGCCAGCTTTAAACATCAGAGCAGCCCGGCCATCTGCATTAACCTTTGAACCGGGATCAAAAACCTCTTTTTGCCCGAAGCGAAGGCTGGCACCGCGCGACAGAGGAGCGAAATCAGCTCGCGCCAGTGCCCGTGCAACGCTGGGCCAAAGTGCCAGCATGCCTGGCTGATTAGCGATATCAAAGTTGCTATCTAATGGGCCTGCAAAGTTTTCGGCGGCGCGCCCCAGGCGATGCGAATAGCCAAATTGAATAGCAGACCAATTCTGCAGTGCGCAAGCGAGCCCCATGGCCAAGACCCCGCCCTGGCGGTAGTCATTGGGGGCGCTTTCTTGCCATTCGGTCACGATATAGGGTTTGCCTAGAACTCGACGCCAAAGCACGCCACCCAGAACTCCCATGCCAGGATTGCGCACCATGGCTTGGGCATCCCAAGTGATCTGGGTGCTATAGCCCCAACCGCCCTGGGGATGGGCCCAATAGTCGTGGCGATCAATGTAATCAAGTTGGGCGTTGGCATAGAGGTCTGCAGGATGACTGACCCAATGATTGCTACCCGTGATCAGGCCGTCAAAACCCGAGCGCCGCAAAGCACGGGTCATGGTCTCAAAATAGCCCAATTGGATGTCATACACAAATCGAAATTCATCATCGCGCCGAGCCTGACTGAGCTTTTTCCAGTCTTCGTTACGCCAAAAGGTCTTAAGCGGCTGCACGGTGCCTTGCGTAAGAATCTCGCCATCGCGCAGTCCTTGAAGCGACGCGTCAGTAGGGGCCCATGCCAGCTCCAAAGCACCCGTAGTTTTGTATTTTTTTAGCAGCCATTGATTAAAAAGCTGCTGCCAAACTTTGCCATAAATAGTCCCGCGCACCGCAAAATCACCTTGGCCATCGTCCATATAAAAAAGCGAATCTTCGTTGATGATCTCAACCATGGCGCAAGCAGGATCCTGACCATAAGTCTTACCCGTGTAGGGATTCTTATGGCCCATAAACTGAGTCACAAACTCTTTTTGCAGGTTTATCAAATCGGGCGCGAACTCACCCTCTATCTTAAAACCGTTCACAGCATCGGCGACATCTTGCACACCGTCGGCAGACTCGGGTTTGCGATGCACAATCATGTCGTAATATTGATAGATGCCGCGTTTCTGCAATTGAAAAACAAAATAGTCGAACTTATCCATGCTATCAGCATCCAATTTACGCGTGCTGGCGCCTTTGCCAAAGAAATTGCGCTCAGCCCAGGGCGCGTCAGCATGATGATGACGCGTGATGTTGACCCCCAATTGGGCTAAATGTTCAGCAACGGCCTCAGCCTCTTCTTTGTCAGGAAAATTCATGCCCGCAACGACATTGACGCCAAAAAAACGGGCTGGCTTGCCATTTTTAAACACAAAATTCTCACCTTGGGCCTTAACCCGTCCGTGCTTGCCGGCGGGCGCATCCAATATACCCGAGGCGTCCAAGGCAGTTCCCTTACGCTTGGCTACATCAATACCGGTGTAGGCCAACCAGCCATCGGTAATGTAGGGCTGCGGCTTGAGCACCACATCTTCGCCACTGAGGGCCACGTCATCAAAAGCAAAATCGAAATCACTGTCAAAGGCATTGGGTGAAAACTCGATGGCGCTTACGTCTTTAAATTCTGCAGGAACTTTCTTGCCCCATCCCGCTTGCATAAAACTCGAAAAGGGCAGGGCTACTTTTTTCCATTCACTGCTGGTAGGAAAGACCATGGCATATTGATCATGATCCGTTACAGCGTCTTTAATAATGCGAATTTTTTGAGGATTACCATCGCCCTTAACCCAAAATTCAACCGATTTGAATTTAGATAGATCTTGAGATTGATTCTTAGCATTCACGCTGATACGCAGCTGCACCCAGGACCAAGGTGCCTGATTTTTTCCAAGGTGACCTTGCAAACGCGCAGCTTGGCGACCAGCCACCCCTTCAGGCACAAAAGGCTGGGGGGCGGCGGTGGTACCGAGCCCACTTTGGTCAACGTTGAGATTCCATCCAAGCTTTGCGACCGGCTTTTCGAAATCTTCAATCTGAAGTCTCAGCACGCTCTCTGAATGGCTGCTTGCCGCGAATAGGCCCAGGGCAAGTAACGCTGCCAGGCGCCTCACGAGGCCAGCTCAACAAATGGCTTCGCGCCATAGCGCTCTAGTTGCAGCTCTTGAATAAGCTGGTTAGCAAGGGCCACGCCTCCGCGAATTTTAGAAAGGCCCCAAAGGCAACGAGCTACGCGCTCGCTAACAAAATTATCATTGCCTGACTTTTGAGCTTCTTCGATGCGCAAACGCATGCTCTCTAAATCCATTTTATACATGGCGATTTTCCTCAAGGTTCAAGTTCAAGTGAAAGTGGCTCTTTGCCGACCTTGGTCGGCATTTGTGTGATTCTCAGGACGTCGGGCGTTTCGTCGATCACCGTGGGTTTTTCATCCCCCTTCAACTCTTTGCTACCCTTGACCCCCAGTAACCGAAAACGCTCAAGTGCTGGATAAACGTTGCGGTCCAAGGAGCCAACCATTTCATTGAAAGCAGCGTTTGAGCCTTTTAGCCTTTGGCTCAGATTAGCCGCGTGAGCCAAGAATGTCTGCATCCGATCTATAAGCATCTGTGCGCCTTTAACAATATCCTCGGCATTGGCTGCCATCTGCGCCTGTGTCCAAGTCTTCTCGACCACTTTCAGCAAGGGAATAAGCATACCCGGACCGCTTAAGATGACTTTCTTTTCAAGCGCTCGAGGCAACAATTCAGGATCCTGTTGGGTAGCCGACAGCAAAATGGCGTCATTGGGTAAAAAGAGCACCACAAAATCTGGCGCCTTCACAAAGGCAGAGAAATATTCTTTTTTGCCCAGCTGATCCACCGTGATTTTAAGTCGAGCTGCATGCGATTTAAGTAAGGCGTTACGTTTCTCAGGATCACTTTCATTCGCAGCGGCAAGGTAGTCGTTCAGGACCGCCTTGCTATCGATAATAATGTCGCGATCACCCGGCAAGTGCAGGACCAAATCTGGCTTGAGTATGTCGCTGTCGCGCTTAACCTGCACTTGGGTTGAATAGTGCATGCCTTCTTTCAAACCGGCCCATTCTAAAAGGCGAGTTAGCGCCATTTCACCGAGCTCGCCAGCAGTCTGGTTGTTGGCCAATGCATTGGTGAGGTCAAGCGTGGCCTGACTCAAGCGCAACTGGCCTTGATTTAGAATTTCGACCATGCTTTTGAGTTCGCCTTGGGTGGCAGCTCCGCGAGCTTCAACTTGCTGATGTTGATTGCGCAACTTATCAATCTGCTCACTGAGTGGCTTGAGTCGTTCTTCAGCCATCTTAATGAAATCACCCTGACTGGCACTGAGAGCTTCACTGGCATCCGCTTTAAAAATCTTGCGCAAATCAGCAATGGAAGCTTGCGTCTGGACCAAACTTTTCTCACGTTCAGCACTTTCAGCCGTGGCCTTGGCAACCTGCTCACCAGCTTGGCGCAGGAGCTCGCGCAGCTTCTCGAGTGTAGCGAGTGCCTCAGACTCTCGACGACCGGCTTCTTCACGTAGGGCTTCGGCTGCCTGGCGACTTGCTAAAGCCTCAGTCAACTGAGCTTGACCCGAAGCCAGCCGCTGGCTCAAAGCCCAAACCAGTGCCCCTAGAGCCAGCACCGCCGACGAAAGAATAACTAATGCAAGGATCATGGTTGTCCCAATTCGACGACACGCCCACGCAATTTATCGCGGCGAGCCAATTGATTCAAAATCTTCTCAGCTTGAGCCTTATGCTTGTAACGTCCCACTTGCACCACATGAAAAAGGTCGTCGCCTAGAACACGCCTATCCATACGTACGGCATAGCGCCGCTTCTTTAGATTCTTATAGAGTAGTTCAGCGCTCACACGTCTCGAAAAGGCACCCACTTGCACCGTAAAATTCGGCTTTTGGGGTAACGCTGTCACCACGCTAGGCTTGAGCTGTGATGCAGGTAAGGCAGTCAAGCGATCGATGGCGCGAGGCGCTTCAAAAGATTCGGGATAGCTGTCGATCAGGCGCTGATAGAGTATACGGGCTTTGTCGTTATGCCCCTGTGATACTAAAAGACTGGCCGCCTGCCATAGTGCTTGAGGCGTCACACTTGAGTCTGGCGCATCGTAAAGCGTTTGATAGCCCTTTAAGGCCGCATCGTAATTCTTTAACAGGGCATCACAATCGGCAACACTAAGTTGAGCTGAATCAGCCAAAGGATGATCTGGGAACTCTTTAAGAAAAGCCTCGAAATCGTCCTGAGCCCGACTCAAACCTTTGAGCGTCATACGAGCCTGGGCCCGCCAATAAAGAACTTCAGCTCGGCCCATTGCAGTTGAATCGCCGACAGCCTCGAGATGCGTTAACGCGGCTTCAGGATTGCCGAGCGCATATTCTAGACGACCCAATTCAAGATGCGCCAAACGACCCCATTCGCCTTTCGGATCTTGCAGCACGGCGTCACGAAAAACGAGTCGAGCTTCTTCGAGATTTTCCAGCTTGAGACCTCGAGCCCAATGAGCGCGGGCCGCCCTCGGCCCCTTCGGGTATTTTAAAAGCCAAGCTGCCAATGCTGATGACTGTTCAGCCCCCCCCAAGCGGGTTTCGATCGAACGCCATTCTTGATCTGAAATGTCGCCTGAATCCTGGGACTCGCCTAAGTCGGCAAGCGAATGAGTATCCGAGCTAGCGCTAACAGCGCCCAGTGACTGCATGCAAGCCAGCAATCCTAGGGTCCAGATAAGAGCCCTCACAATTCGCTGTCCCCTCGCAAGAGTCGTTTCACCTCTCGCACTAAGCGAAAAATACGGTGGCTGCGCAATACACGGCGCACATACTCACGAGTTTCTGGCACCGGAATACTAGCAATTAATTCGTCCTGTTCAATGCCATAAACTTTCAAATTCCATGAACGCAACTTGTTAGGCCCAGCATTGTAGGCCGCCAACGCCAACACCACATTTCCATCAAACGACTTTAAGAGTTTTGAATAATAAAATGCACCGAGGCGCAAATTTGTGGCGGGCTCATAAAGATCTTCAGCATCGTGATAATTAAGTTTGAGTTCTTGCGCCAATTGTTCGGCAGTAGCAGGCATCAGCTGCATGAGCCCTAAAGCGCCTTGGCGTGATTCAGCGTAAGGAAAAAACGAACTCTCTGCCTTGATGATAGCTGCCAGCATGAGTGGATCAACGCGATATCGGCCTGCCAGCCGATAAAGTGCCTTTTTATGGGTGACGGGAGAAAGTGCATCCCAAAAGGCGTTCGAAGACCAAGCCACAGCCAACAATGAAAGCAGCCCCAAACCTAGCCCCAAAAGCCAATAGGCGAGACGGTTTCGGGTCGCTGTATTTGCCACAGTATTCATAGCTCTATCTTAACGTAAACGCCAAAAAAAAGCCCCCTCGCGAGAGGGGGCTTTGAGGCCCAGAAACAGGGGCTACGGCTCAGCCGAACATTTTTTGCATGAATTGCTGAGGCTTAGGGCCGAGCACGCGAGGAACTTGAGCGTCCACGACCCAAGCATTCTCGACCAAGCGCTTGGATTCTGCGTAGTTGGTGTTCGTAAGTTTTAGAAGGCTTTCACGCACCTCGCCCAATTCGGTCAAAGCTGCATAACGCAACAGAAGATTCACCGTCGTCTGAGGATCTTGAAACACCATGTAGCGTAGCAAGACCGCAATACGCCGCTTGGACATCTTTGGGTTAGGGCCCAAGCCATTAAGAATGTTGAACGTAAATTCAATATAATCGCCCACAGCCTGATCTCGACCCGCTGAGTCAACCTGCTTGGCCGAGGCGATCATGGTCATCTTTTTATCAGCGCCAGCAAAAACTACTTTGGCGCTCTTCTCAACTTTACCCGAATAGTCACCCATGTAGGTGCCCATGTTCTGCTCACCACGAAAATTAAAGATGCTATCTTTAGATAAAAACATACCGCAAGCCCGCATGACCTGCATCTCAACCGGATCTAAAGAAAAGTTAGGACCCTTCTTTGATCCTTCACCTGAGACCAAAGCCATCAAGAAGCGATCATCCAACCAATCAACCACATTTCGAATCGGATCAATGATAATAGGCGGGACGATAGACGCACCCGATGGCGAACGCGGAAACAAATTAGGGTGCACGAGTAAAATCTTTTGCATGGCCTTGTGCACGCGTTCAGGGGTACAAATTTGCTGGTTGAGCGGGTCGTCGGTATTAAAATGTGAATCGAGCAGAACTCGTGAGCCCGAAAACGCCATACGAGTACTGGCCGACTCGGCCGATGCTGCCACAAAACCCGCAGTATAGCCAAAATCGCGTTTGATCAAAGCGACCTTATCAATATCAAAACTGGCGAACTTCTTGCGCACCGAGTCAGTCCTGACTGCCTGTAGGCCATCGAGCTCACGCAGGGTCTTTCGCAATTCAGCGATTTGTGGCGCATACTTCGTCGAGAGTTCACGAATCTTGAGTAGCACCGTGGCTCCACTTTCTGCATATTTCTTCATCGCATCAGCAGAGTTCAAGATGTTTCGATCGAGATCGAGTTTGGCGGTACCTTCTGCAGAAGCTAGACGCCCTGAAGCCTGATCAACAAAAATCTTAAGAGTCTCAAGGCCCTGTCTACCCTGACTCGAATCTAAATTCTGAATCGATTCAAAAAGCTTCTCGAGGGTGGGCACCAAGGTTTCGAGCTCAATGACCAATGCATTTTTTCTGCCAATGGCTACTTCACGTACCATTTTAGGATCGCCCTCGCCACCACCCGCGCCCGCCGGTTTGGGGCGGCGCTTGCCAGCCTGCTGCGGATCTAAGGCGTAAAGCAAATCCATAGCGATCATGCGTGCCCGATCCCAAGCTGTCAGGACATAGTCCATCTCTTCAGGCAGATCAGAAGTATTCTTATAGATATTCATTAAACCGTCATAAACCTGACGGCTCAGTAACTTAACCGGGGCATCGCCCCCTACGCTGATTTCGTCACCCAAGGCACCGGTGCAAAGGAAGAGCATCTGATAATCATTGAGAGCTTCAATTCGTTCAATCAATGCGCGGGTCAAAGCATCAAACGATTTGCGCAAACGATCTGCCTTAACTTTGTCAGTAAAAGAAGGGTTCGTGACTATGTCTTTGCCATAGGCCTTAATTCCATCTTCGACAATGGTTCGAATTTCAGGTGAAATTCCGTCGAGGACTCGGTCAAAAATCTCATTTACCACTGCGGTACCACTCATGGAACCTCCTTCCAACTCATGGAACAAGCTAGGAACGCAAAATATCACGGTCCTTTTTCTGTGTCAATGTCAGCTCCTTAATCACCGCTAAAATGAGTTTCGAATCGTGAACTTCAAAAAGCCAGCCTAGTCGCCAAGCTGAGAAAGCATGATAAGATCGCTCATGCGGATTCTGACTAGATACCTCATCAAAGAGTCACTCTTCCCGTTTTTTGTATCTTTGGGCCTCGTCACTTTTCTGATGTTGATGAATCGCCTCATCACATTAGTCGATTTGGTGCTCAAACATGGGGTGCCTTTTTTCACGGTAGGCCGCTTGCTGGTCTATATTCTACCTGCCACTTTTGCGATTACTGTTCCCATGAGCCTTTTGGTAGCTGCGCTGATGGCTCTGGGCCGCTTGTCAACTGACCTAGAAATAACAGCCTTAAAATCGGGTGGAGTTTCGCCTAGCGCATTAGCCCGTCCTTTACTCATCGTAGGGCTATTCTTTTCAATAGGCATGGCCCTCTTCAATGAAATCGCCCTCCCACGAGCTAATGCTAGCTACAAATCTCTCTTCTATGAAATAGTCAGTCAACGTTCAGGGGTGGCCCTGGTTGAAGGTGCTTTTGTATCTGACTTTGAAGGCGTCATTCTCAAAGTTGGAAAACGCAAACCCAAAAGCGAACGACTCGAAGACATCACCGTAATCAAGCCTGGCAAAGCCAATGAACCCACTCAATGGGTGCAGGCGCGCTGGGGTCGAGTGGTCTCAGATCGCGACAGACTCAGCGTCAGCCTTGAGCTGCACGAAGGCGAGGCCCAATTTGTAAATGCCTCGAGCCAAGCACTCTTCACAACCATTGATTTTAAGCGCAGCCGAGTGAGCCTCGATATCGGTGGAGCTCTGCGTGCCATGCAAGGCGAAGACCGCCAGCCTCAAGAGATGAGCGTACGAGAGATTATCGCCAGACTACGCATCATGCCGCAACAAGACGTGCGCGTACCCCATTTTAAGACTGAAATGCACAAGAAGATCGCCATTCCTTTTGCATGCCTCGTTTTCATGCTACTTGCCACAGGTCTAGGTCTGTTGGCCAAGCGTGGCAGCCGCATGGTGAATTTTATTATAGCCATTGGCCTCATCTTTGTTTATTACCTGCTGCTAAGTCTGGGTCAAACCTATGGGGACAGTGGCCGCATGAGCGCATGGGCAGCCATGTGGATGCCCAACCTAACTCTCTCGATTCTCGGCCTCATCGCATTACGCCTTTCAGGCGGATTACGCCTGCCTTTGAGAGGCAGGCGTAATCCGGCGCTCAAAGGCCCCAGGTCGCCCGCATGATCAAAAGGCTCGATCGTTATGTCCTATCAGAATTCTTAGCGCCTTTGGGCCTCATCACCCTGGGTGTTGCGTCGTTGTTCCTATTAGTCGATGTCGTCGACAGCCTGCCGCGCCTGCGTGAATGGAAAGCACCTTGGCATCTCATAGCCCTCTACCACCTCTTTCACTTTCCTTATGTCGTAGCCCAAGTCTTACCCTTGGGCGTTATGCTAGCTTCTCTCATCGCCCTGGGCAATTTGGCTCGAGGCAGCGAACTGACTGCCGCTCGCGCCGGCGGCATAAGCGTGGCGCGCTTGGGCGCACCTATTCTTGTCATGGCAACGCTACTGAGCGCTCTCTTATTCGGAGCCTCTGAACTGCTCTTGCCAAAAACTAACTACTACGCCCGCTATATCAAAAAGGCACTCATCGAAAAGCGCGACTTAGACTTTGATCGGCCTTGGAAAGACCATATGGCCAAGAGCCTGAGCAAAAACCGCAATCTCTATGCCCTCAATTATGACGCCCACTCAGCGGTGGCCCGCTCAGTTGTCATGGCGCGCGTCGAAAATGGCCGAGTACTACAACGTATCGATGCCGAACGCCTTGCCTGGAACCAGAATCAATGGGAATTTCAAAAAGGGGTCGAACGTATCTTTGACGCCCAAGGCGAATTAGTATCCGAACGCAATTTTACAGAATGGCCTTTAGACATCGATGAGAAGCCCAATGACTTTATGATGGACGAGGGCAAACGTGACGAAGACGTCATCGCACTATCGATTGCCGAATTGGACCAAGTCATCGCTATTTTGAAGAATACAGGTTCTGACACCCGGCGCGAACAAGTCTGCCGTCAAATTCGCTATAGCTATCCCTTAGCCTGCTTGGTCCTGGCCCTATTAGGCATATCGCTACCCTTCTTATTCCCTCATGGCCGCCGGGCCATGACTGGCGCTGCCATTGGCACAGTGGCCAGCATACTCACCGCCATGCTCTATTTGGTCTTCACTCAGGTGGGTCTCTCTTTGGGCAAAAACGGCCAGCTGCCTATTACCATCTCGGCTTGGATTGCAAATCTTGTATTTACTTTAATTGGGGCAATAGCTTTGTGGCGGGCAAATCGATAATCAAAATTAGAAAGCAATAATTGCTATTCCCGCCTGATCTGCAATTTTTAAACACTTCTCTTTATCTAAAACCAAAGTCTTTCCGCCTTCAAGAACCAGGGCAGAAGCCTTGATCTTGGCCAGGGCCTGAATCGTCTGCGGCCCCACTACGGGTAGATCAAAGCGCAGATCTTGTTTAGGGCGGGCCATTTTGATGACCGTGACGCCTTCGCGGGCAAGTTTGCCAGCGCGAGCGATGCAGGCATCGGTACCCTCGATACTCTCAACAGCAACACAGCTTTGGCGTTTGACCGCGATAGTCTGGCCCACGTCTAATTTGCCAATGGCCTTGCAGAGCTTGCGGCCGAATTCGATATCTTTAAGAATCTTCGACGATGGCTTCACGCGACCCAACACGCCCTGACCGGCCAAATAGGGTTCCATCAAATACGTTGCGGGCTTGAGCTTGACGCCATGGCGGCCGATCTCGTCAGCTAGGGCGCCCAATATGCTTTCCGTGCGGAAATCTTTGACTTTGAAAAGCAGCAAAGCTGCACGCCAATCTGGGCGTATCTTGGCGTAAATCTTGTCGTGATGAATCTGGC
Organism: uncultured bacterium; assembly: GCA_964521965.1. GTDB lineage: Bacteria > Oederibacteriota > JAJYGY01 > JAJYGY01 > DAIDJD01 > CAZFUM01. The sequence continues at coordinate 15,400 of CAZFUM010000003.1, forward strand.
CCTGCATCACAGCTTCTTTCGCACCGTGTTTCTTAAAAAACGAAAGTAACCGGCCCAGCTGGCCCAAAGCCAGCATTTCAAAGGCATCAACTTCTTTGGCTAAACGGGGGTCCGTTTCAGACTTAAAGCCTACCGCAACTACTTTGTGGCCCGCATCACGCGCGCGCCGCGCGAACAAAAAAGGCAAATCACGGTTCCCTGCGATCAGGCCCAGAATTGCCATACTTTAGCGGTAAATCCCGCGCTGAGATGTCTTGATGAATTCTAGCAAACGCGCGACTTCTGGATAGGGCAGAGCCAGGGCCTCAATTTCACGGGTGGCATCGCCAATATTCAGGTCGGACTTGGCTAGAATCACAAAAACCCTATCGATTGCGCCAATGGTCTCACGGCTAAAGCCGCGCCGCTTAAGCCCAATCTTATTAGGGCCATAAACTTTAACTTCGTCGCAGCCAGCTGTAATTGAATAGGGCAAGATTTCTTTGCTTACACGCGTCAGGCCACCCACCATGCTGTGCTCACCCACACGCGTATATTGATGCACGCCCGTCAGGCCGCCGATGGTCACGTGATCACCGACATGAACGTGGCCCGCTAAAGCCACCGAGTTGGCAAAAACGCAGTCGCTGCCCACTTGGCAATCATGGGCCGCATGGCTATTGGCCATAAAAAGATTGCGTGAACCTAAGCGCGTGACGCCGCCGCCTTCTTGGGTACCTCGACTGAGCGTTACATTTTCGCGAATAATATTGTCATCACCCATTTCTAACTTAGATGCTTCACCCTTAAACTTGAGATCTTGAGGATGACCACCCACGGCCGCAAATGGATAAATTCGATTGCGCTGGCCCAGGGTCACGCCCTCGCCCAGCCAAGCATGGGGGCCGATCCAGCAGTCATCACCCACCACGACGCCAGCTTCAATGACCGCAAAAGGGCCCACTTCAACGCCCGAGCCCAATTGGGCCGTTGGATCGATCGCCGCATTCAAATGAATTTTCTTAGGCGTGGCCATGGTTTAGGGCTGTTTCTCGCGGTCGACGACCATGCACAGCAGCTCAGCCTCGCTGGCCAACTCATCACCCACATAAGCTGAACCTTTGAGGCGAGTGACAGGGCCCTTGACCTTAAGCACTTCGACCACATAACGCAACACGTCGCCAGGCACCACAGGCCGGCGAAAACGCGCATTGTCGATGCCCATGAAATATGTAAGCTTTCCTTGCAACTCAGGAAAGCTCTTCATAATGAGCACACCACCGATCTGGGCCATACCCTCGATGATCAATACACCCGGATAAATAGGATGGCCCGGAAAATGACCCTGAAAAACCTGCTCACCCATACTGATATTCTTGAAGCCCTCTATCTTAACTTTAGGGTCTAGTCCGGTGATGCGATCCACCAATAAGAATGGATAGCGATGGGGTATGAGGCTTTGAATTTCATTTATGTCCATGGGTTGCATGGCATGCTCCGTCTGGGTGAGGCTATCTCGCCACTTCTTAGCCAATTCTACATGAAAAGCGTGGCCGCCCTTCTCGATTTCAAAATTTCCTCGTACACGACAGCCTAAGAGAGCTAAATCACCCATAAGGTCGAGCAACTTATGGCGGGCAAACTCATCGTCAAAGCGCAGAGGCGGGTTCATTAGCCCCTGGTCACCAATGACAAGCGCGCAATCCAAGCCGCCACCTTTAATGAGGCCGGCCTTACGCATGGCCTCGACCTCAAACTCAAAACAAAAGGTGCGAGCTGGCGCGACTTGCTGCTCAAAGCCCGCTTCGCCTAAATCAAAACGCACGCGTTGCTGGCCCAAATGACTGTGCTGATAGTCGATAAAATAGCTAAGGGTTAGCGCATCGGCCGGCTTGATGCTGGCCTTCTTCATGCCCTGGTTGAGTTCAAAGAGCGAACCCGCCTCGAGATACTTGCGATCTGCGGCTTGCTCAACCAGACCCGCTTCGCGCACAGCGTCGGCCCACCCTTGACCCGACCCATCTAAAATAGGGACTTCAGGGCCATCCATTTCGATCAAAACATTATCCACGCCCATACCGTAGAGCGTACCCAGTAGATGCTCAATGGTCGCCACGCTTGCTTGGCCCTGGGTGAGCACCGTGCCACGCTCAGTGGCGGTAACATACTTTAAGTCAGCCTTAATCTCGGGCGCGCCCGGCAAGTCAATGCGCTTAAAAACAAAACCATGATTCTCAAGAGCCGGCTTTAACGTCAATGTACAAGCCACACCACTGTGCAGGCCCTTACCCTGGCGGCTTGCTGTAGTTTTGAGGCCGCGTTGTTTGTTTACAATCTTGCTCACGCCCCGCCTTTGCTATCAAGCTCTGCAAGGCGACGCTCTAACTCTTTGACTCGCTTTTTTAATTCACCCAGCTTAACCAGCTCGGCAAGGCCACGATGATGTTCCAGCGTAGGCTGGGCCGGCGTGCCGCTCACCATCGATTTCGCAGGCAGATCTTTGCCTACGCCGGCCTGCCCTGTCACGATGCTCTGGTCGCCGATTTTAACATGGCCTGTAATAGCACTTTGACCCGCCATCGTAACCCAAGAACCTAATTCGCTACTGCCCGCCACAGCCGTTTGGCCAGCCAAGGCACTATGTTCGCCAACGATCACATTGTGGGCAATGTGAACCAAATTATCGAGCTTGGCACCCTTCTTGATCACCGTGTCGCCCAACGCGCCCCTGTCGATACAGACATTTGCTTGAATCTCAACGTCATCTTCAACGCGGACACCACCCACTTGAGGCGCCTTGACGTAACCTTCAGGGGGATTGGGCGCAAACCCAAAGCCATCCGAGCCCAGTACCGAGCCTGCATGAATGATAACTCGCTGGCCAATCCGCACGCCTTCCATGAGGGCTACATAGGGATATAGCAAGCAGTTCGCGCCCAAGCTAACGCCGTGACCCACATAAACGCCCGGATAAAGCACGCAGCCAGCACCGACCTGCGCTCCGTCTTCGACTATACAAAGGGCTCCCACCCGCGCATCGGGTGCGATCGCAGCGCCGTCTGACACAACTGCCGTTGGATGAATCCCTAAATCTGGGATACGACGAGGAGCGAAATACTTAGCCGTGAGACGCGCAAAATCAAGATAGGGATTGGCGCTAATGAGGGCCGCACCTTTGCGTTTAGCTGCATCTTTCTCAGATATCAGCACGGCACCGGCCTCAGTTGCCAGCAACTGAGCTGAATATTTAGGGTTGGACAAAAAAGCGAGCTGGCCAGATTTGGCCAGCTCGAGGCTTGCAACACCGTCAATGATAATCGACCCGTCACCCACCAAGCGGGCGCCGATCTCGCGCGCAAGGATTTCAAGGGTAACGCCCACAGCTTACTTCTTGTTAAGGGCCTTAATGACCGAAGCTGTGATCTCAGTGCCACCAAAGATAATAGCGTCAGAGGTGAGCACAAAGTCCCACTTTTCTTTGTCAGCAATTTTATTCACGGCTTCACGCACTTCGTCAAGAATGAGCGACATTTGCTTCTTTTCTTCGCGCACCAACTCTTCTTGGGCAGCCTGTACCTTGGCCTCAAGCTCATTGTATTCTTTATAGAAAGCCGCTTCTTGTTCTTTGTACTTATCGGGCGTGAGGGCCTTTTGCTTAACCTTGAGATCTTCAACCTTGCTCTTGAGGCGGGTCTGCTCGACGTTAATCTTAGACTTAGCCGCGTCACGCTGCTTTGCCAACTTTTCTTTAGCGTCCTTAGTGCCTTCGTATTGATCAACCACCTTGGTCACATCGACATAGGCAATACGCAAAGCATACAAGGGGGCAGCGGCAAGCCCGAAAACGGCGAGCAACGAACTAATGACGATCTTCTTCATGATGGCTCCTTTGGTTGGTGGGCGATCTTAAAAAATATTACCGATATTAAAGTGAATGCGTCCGTCACGCGGACGCTCGTCAGGCACTAGGGCCCAGCCCCAGTCGAGGCGAATCTGAATCACCGAGGTTGGAATGGTAAAGAGCATACCAAACCCCACCGAGTCATACATGGCGGGTCTTTTCCAGTCGACAGCGTCAAAACTGGTGAAACTGTTACCCACATCGTAGAAGGCCCTTAATTTTAAAGGCGGAGCCGGTTTAAAACCATACTCGATATTGCCTTGCATCATAAAGAGACCGCCACCCACACGCGAAGCGCCTAAATTGCGATCAAAATAGCCACGCACTGAATCAGTACCACCCATAAAGAAGCGTTCGCTAACTGGCACGATGCTTGGCACGCCTTGCACCGCCGACTCAAAGGCGCCAGCCCAGCCCACACGACCATGCACGCCCAGGATGAAGTTTTTGAGCCAACGCATGCCAAATAGCGGCGGAGTGGTGAAATGCAGTCGGCTATCAAAGACCGGCTTCCAAAAATGGCGATCGCCGCCTAAATAAGTGCCCGCCAAAGTAACCGACAGCACGTTATAGGCTCCCTTAGACGCATCAAAAATATTGTCACGTGAATCGCGCGAGAGCGAAGGAGTAATCGACGAAATATTCTCGATGCCTTGAGTGATACCCACCAAACCGGGTTGAATGTTCGTTGTATTGTCGCTTTGATATCGATAGGTCAAAAAAGTACGCCATACATCATCAAAATTATAGCCCAAGCGCAGACTACCACCCACGCTCTCTTGGTCAAAGCCTTGGCTGTTATAACTCGAAAAACGCTGAATATTATAAATGTCGGTGCCAAAGCTGACCGGATTATCAAAAAGATAAGGCTCGGTGAAACTCAATGAATATGACTTCTTTCGATCACCAAAGTCCCATTGGGCCGAAACAGCCTGGCCATTGCCAAAGAGATTATTCTGGGCAACCTGCAAGAAACCGACCAAACCTTCAACTGACGAATAGCCTGCGCCAACTGACAATGTCCCCGTTTTGCGTTCAGGCGAAACATCAAAGATGAGATTCAACTTGTCGACTTCGCTGCCGGGCTGAGTTTCTAAACCAACATTCTCAAAAAACCCCAAATTATAAATGTTCATACGGCTGCGATTAATCACCTCGGCATCAAAGGGATCACCTTCTTTAATCTTGATCTGCCGACGAATGACTTTTTCTTTTGTCACATCGTTACCACGAATCTTAATCGCCTCAACATAGGCCTTGCCGCCCTCACTGATTTCAAGCGTAGCCGTAATTTCGCCATGCTCCTCGTCCCAGGCAAGACGCGGCGTAACGCCAGCATAAACATAGCCCAACTTGTTATAACTATCTTGAATGCGACTCACATCGCGATCAAATTTCGAACGATCAAAAGCGGCGCCCGTCTTGCTGTCGAGCCGATCGCGCAACTCTTTTTCAGTCTGCACCGATTGGCCTTCAATTTTGATGGCCTTAAGAGCGTATTTTTTGCCCTCGTCTATTTGAAAACGAACCACAATGCGCTTAGCCTTGTCGTCAAATTCGGTAATCTTACGCACCACTTCACGACTATGTTCGGCCCACTGATCTAGCTCATAGCCTTCGATCTTAGCTCGCGTGTAACCATTTTTTGCATAGAAGCGCAGTACGGCCTCAAGATCATCGCCTAGCTTGATCGGATCGTACGAGCCCCCCGTGAACCAGCCTTTTTCTTTGGTATCCTTCATCTGCCCAGTAATCTTGACCGGGTCAAATACCTTGGCACCCAAAACTTCGATTTTTTCCAAACGCATGCGTACGCCTTCGGTAACATTGAAAATGACGTTTACCTTGCCACTTTCATCAGCGGGCTTGGCCTCATAGGTCACTTGAGCCGCGTAATAATCTTTTTCTTTGTAGAGATCGACCATAGCCTTGGCAGCTTCAGCCGCCTTGGCCGGATCATAATTGCTTTCTGACTCGATGCTAGCCTTGTCTTTTAGGCCTCCATCACTAATCTCTTTGTTACCAAAAAAGCGCAGCTCCTTGACCTTGGCGCGCTCACGCAGCTCAAAAATCAAACGGGCACCGCCCGACATGGGTTCGGCCAAAGCCTGCACATCCGTGAAGACGCGCATGGCCCAAAGGCGCTTCACATCGTCATTCACCAAATCAGGGTCAAGGCTTTCGCCTAATTTCTGGCGCACCACAGCCAAGAGGGTCTTTTCACTCAGAGAGGTGGCGCCACTAAACTTGATTTCAAGCACTTTGGAGCCGCTCAGGCCCTCGGCGACCAAACTACTCGTGAGACCCCAGATGGCTAGAGCGAATCTTATAAAAGCCTTTAATTTCAAAATATTTCCTTGTTTTTGGGTTCGGAAAGCGAAAAGCATAACAAAGCGGCCCATGCTTGTAAAGACTGACGGGCCAGGCCGAAAGTTCCTACAACTTAAGGTTTTTCAGGGGTAGAAGTCAAACTCGGTTGCGGACTAGGTGTGGGACTCGCTTTTCGGGCCTCCCGATCGAGCACTTTCTTCAAATCCAGCTCCCTTTTGCGCTTTTTGGGGTCGTAATTTTCGAGATTGCTTTGACTGCGCACGCCCACACGACTTTCATCAGAACCACTTTCCGCCTCTATCTTCGTGTGCTTGCTAATAGGCACCTCAATGCCCCCCTTTATCATTACTTCTTGACCATCCCCGCTCTTGGCCTCACGGGTGCCCGTCACGGCTTTTACTCGAAAAATTCCGAAGTTCTTGACCATGACCAATTCGACAATAGCCCGCCCAGTACCACTTAAGCCTTGAGTCACAGCTGTGCTCGTGGTGCTTTGCGCCAAAGCCCGGGCAAGGCCAGGCATACGCAACGAAATGTCATCGAGAGTACGATTGCGTTTGAGAGCGCCAAAAACAGCGTTCAAGCCCGCACGACCAATTAGGGCGACCGCCATTTGGGCATTGACGTCTTGATTGGTCAGATCCTCACCCAAGCCCACATAAGAAGCCATCTGGGCTTGTGTTAAATCTCGTTCATCAGAACTGAGCGTCGCTTGTATTTGATCTAAGGGACCACTCAAATGCAAACGCACCAGCAAATCAGTGCCCGAGTCACGCCGCACAGTCTTGATGCCCCAAAGATCAAAATTGGGCGGCAGGTCACCGCGAAATTCAACTGAACTGCTACGCTCACTGTCGAGATCAAACTCAGCGACCAAATAATTGAGGCGGCCTCGGGTGGCCATCACTCGGCCTTCAAGTTTAAGTTCTTTGCCGGGCCCATGAATTCGCAGCCCTGGCTCTTGAGCTTGAATCTCAAGATTCGACCCGATACCCGTGTAGCGCACTGAAGCGCCCGCATCAACCAACAAATCCCACTCGGCACGCGCTAAAAAACTGTCCTTATGGGTGTCAGGTAGACTGCGCCTACGGGGCGGATAGGTGACCGTGGCTTTTTCTAACTTGAGACGACCTTCAATTCGGGGCTTTTCACCATCGCCTAAGAGCAGCAAATCGGGATAGCAGATGCCATTAATAAAATCATAGTCGGCATCGCCCCTAAGGCGCATGCCTCTGCGGCCGGCTTTGAGCGCGAGATTAAACTCGCCTACGCCCAGGCCATCCATAACCAAAGCTGCTTCGCCCCGGGGGCCATGACTCAGCTGCAACTGCTGGCCCTCTTCGCCAACGCGCGCGTCAGCACGTAGAAGCTGCACCTGACTTTTTTCAATGACCGCACTGAGGTAAAGGTCTTCAAGGGGCGCTAGCAAACGCCGAAACGCCAGCAGGCCCCGACTCAGCTCCACCCGGCCGTTCCATTCAGGACTAGCCAAAGTCCCCTTGATGCGTAGGCTAGCATTGACCGTTCCGGAAGCCGCCTCAATCGCCGGACTTCCCGCCAAGGCCGCTAAGTCAAAAATCGGAAATGCCACTCGAGCGTCAATTTCCTCGCGCTCGTTAGATTGACCCAAAGGCAAACTACCACTCAATTCGGCCCTTAGACTATTTGCGTTCGAGATGACAAAAGGCTGCGCTTGAGGATCTAGAATAAGGCGGCCCTGGCGGGCCTCAAGATTCCCGCTGGCGAGATCAAAGGCAATGCCCGCCACGCGGCCTTTTTCAACACGTAGGCTGCCCTGCCCTTCTAATTTACCGTCACGACGACGCAAGGCCGCATGCCCATTCACGCGACCGCTATAAGCCTTGCCCCAGCCTAAGCCCAAAGCCAACTGCTCAAGCGAAAGCGACTTGAGATCTAACCATTCACGTCCCGCTTCTTCAGGGTCCGCCTGCCACGAGAGCTCTGCGTTCGCGGTTCCCTTCCAAGTCACATCCTCTGGCTCCACTCGCCCATCGAGACGCCTTAACTGAGCATGCAAGCGCGAATCGCCATCGCTACCATTCAGCAGCCACTGCTCTGGACTGTACTGAGCTTCGAGCCAACCCGTCTTGAGTGCCAAGTCATTGACAATGAACTCTGACCAATCCATTCGCGCTTTACCTGACTTGCCTTGACCCTGCCAGGTGGCCCGACCTTTACCTTTGAGACGGAACTTGGCTATCTCATAGCCATCCGCAGACCAAGTCAAACTAGCTTTAGGCCCAGGGTCATGCCACTGCAGGCTAGCAGCCTCAATATGCAGCAAGCCGTTTTCACGACCAAACCAGACCTGGCTCAACTCTAAGGCCTGCTTTTTCAAGCGAGCCTGGCCCTTGAGATCGCCCAAGAAAATGCCCGCTTTTATCGAGCGAGCGCTCAAACTTATACTCAGCGGCCAAACCGCTGAGCTATCGAAGATCAAATTAGCATCAAGGCGCTGGGCTAAATCGCGGGGCATATCTACCCCAGCCCATTTCAGCCATTCAGCGAGCCGCTTCCCGGCGAGGTCTTTGACCGTGCCTTGTCCCTGCCAGTGCTGGTCTGCACCTTGTTCAAGTTTCGCCTCGAGGCGTCCATCTTCGCCTTGCAAGCGGGCCATCGACCGAGTCGGGTCGCGCTCCCAGAAAAATTCAGCATCCAACCCCTCTTCAGTGGCTTCGTATTTTCCCCCCATGAGCCTGGCCACCACAGCGCCATCAAGGCGAGTGGCCCTTAGCCAGGCCTTAGCACTATGACTCGAAGAGCTATAACTTGCCCGCAAGCCGGCATCCCAACTCAAATCTTTCACGGCCCAAACATCTGGCTGCCATTCCCAGCGCATGCTCAAATCGGGGACACTATGGCCCGAGACCTTCCAATGCCGCCAACTTGCATCACCCTGCAAAGGTTCACTTGCTTTGGCGCGCTTGCTACCCAACAAGCGACTTAAGAGCCCACCCCTGCTTTGCAACTCGCCTTCACCATCCCAAGGCTTGCCCTTTACCTTCCACTGCTTCAGCTTAAACTCAGCTTGCGCCTGACCTGCTTCAGGATCCCAAACCCCACTGGCTTTCATGCTAGCGCCTTCGCCTTGGCGACCTTCTAATTTAAGCAATTCAATCTTGGCGCCACGTGATTTTGCACTCAGCTGCAAACTTTCTGCACCACTTTCCAGGCCTTTAATTTTATGTGCCTCAAGCTCGAGACTGGCCTCAGGACCCTGAGCGCTTGGTGCAACACTCAGATCACCACTGAATCGACCGCTCTCGAGTAACCAAGGCGCATGCAGGGCCGCAGCCCAAAGTCCCAAATCAGCATCCCGCCAAATGCCTTTGATACCTTGACCTTCGGCCCATAACCCTTTGGCTTGCCATTGGCCCTGCGCCAAGGCCAGGCGTTCAAGCATGAGCACACCATCATGACTCGAAGCCTTAGCTAAAAACGAAAAAGGCCTGCCATCTTGAGTACTCAGATCAGGTCCATCGACGCTAGCTTTCCATTCGCTATGTCCTAGCTGCCGAGACCAAGCAAGGCGACCTTTTAATTGGCCCTTGAGATTGAGAGGTAAATTGAGTGCACGAGTTACAGCTTTAAAGTCTAAAGAATCAAGATCAGCGCCCGCTTGTTGGGCTTTTTCTGAGTTGCGGTCAAGGCGTGCCCAGGCCCTAGCCCATGGCTTACCCTCAACACCCAGTATCAAATTATCAAGTGCAAGGGCTGTTCCCGAGAGTGCCAAGCGGCCGTGGGCCAAAACGCTGCCGAGCAGATCGGTACCTGCGCTAGCGCTAAGCCAACCTGCACCCGCGACGAGATCCATCGACAACTGCGCTTGCTCAAAACGCAAACTGCCTAAACTGAGCTCGGGCGCAACCCATTGGGCTTTGAACTGGGGGCGCATTGGGTCGCCTCGTAATTCTGCCGAACCGCTTAGCAAAATATCTTGAGGCACTTTGAGGGCCAATTTTTGTATGTCGACCATGAGTTCGAGTTTAGGTCGGGCGCCCGAAAAGTCCATGCTTCCCTGCGCATGCATCGCACCTTGGCGATCTCCCGCAAAAAAACTGTATAACTTAACGCTGCGACTCAATGGACTTACTTGCCCAGTGGCTGACATGCTCTCGAAATATTGGCCAGCCGGCCTAAGCTCTGTGCCTTCAAGCCTAAAAAGCCACGCTTCATCAAGACCACCGCTGGCGACCAAAGCCAGCTTGCCCCCCCAGGCCTTGGCCTTGAGTCTAAAATCATTAACCTGACGGCCTTCCCATTGCAACCAAAGTTCAGGTTCTTCTAAGTAGCCTTGAGCTGATCGAGCCTTGGCCTTCATCCAGCCATTCAGACGCAAGCCACCCCAGCTAATTTCACTAGCTTGCTCACTATTTTGAAATGCAAGGCTAGCCTGGATAAGCAAATCTTTTTGAATAAAGCCTTGCTTAGTCAATGGCCCGGATGCCCAAGGCGGCAATGCCATGCCTTCAAGATTGAGCACACCCTGCACTTGGCCCAACTGCGGCCTCACGTTGGCGCTGAGGTTAAGGCGTCCACCTTGATGGTCACGCGCCGAGGCGCTAAGGTGACCCAAACCTTGCCCGCGTTCTAAATCAAGACCCAGTCGTAGATTCTCAAATGCCAATAACGTCTGGCCTTGTGCATCGACCCAGATAAAGTGACTGTTGAGTAGCCGCAGGCCCACGGACGGCCACTGCAAGCCCTTGGCCCAGCGGCTGGCGTCAAAAGGCGGCCCTAAAGGCTGTGGCAGCGTGGGAGCAAATTCGGGCTCGCCAATCCAACGTAAATGAGCCGATTCAAAATCTATTCGCCGTAGGCTTTCAAGGGGCGACTTGCGAACGATGAGCAGATCCCATAGCGAGACTTTCAGAGTCAACGTTTCAGCGCCCAGGGTCAACTTGCCCCCAGGTAATGGCCACGCCTCGAGTCGCGGCTGCCGCAAATGAACACTGCCAAAAAGTCCGCCATCCAACGAGGCCCATGTGAGGCGACCTTGTGTGGCTTTGCTAGCTTGCTGGCGCAAGCCGGGCTCAAGTGCCCGCAGCAGGAGGCCTGAACGGTCGAGGGCCCAAGCTGCAACTGCCAAGAGCAGTACGCCGGCGCCCAGCCAACGCAGTTTTTTAGATTTCATCATGTGAAAGACGCTTGAGCGCAAGCTAGAGTTTCCCTGCTATTTAAAGAAAAAAGGCCGCCCCGTTTGCGCCAATTACTTGCGCCCGGGTGCGGCCTTAGAAGGCCTGTAATTTGGGCCGCGTTAACTGACGCTCTCCGAAGCTTCGGCCCCTTCAACGACAAGCGTAAGGCGATCTTCTTTGCCTTTGGCCTTACGAAATATGACGGTGTCGCCAGCTTTAATCTCACCCTTAAGCAAGGCCTCAGCCAGAGGCTCTTCGATATTACGCGTCACGACGCGTTTGAGCGGACGTGCACCAAAAGCCGGATCATAGCCTTTTTCGATAAGCCATTCCTTGGCGCTCTTATCCATTTCAAGGATCACATCTTTGTCTTTTACACGACCAGCAACCTGTTTGATAACAAGGTCAATGATACTCTCGAGCATCTTACGCGAGAGTCGACGGAATATAATAATCTCGGTTAGGCGATTGATAAACTCAAGACGAAAACTCTTCTTAAAGAGTTTAAGCAACTTATCTTTCATCTGCTCGTAATCTTCTTCGTCATTATCACTACCAAAGCCCAAATTCTTTTGTACTTCGCTGGTACCTAGATTCGACGTCAAAATAATCACTGTGTTCTTAAAATCAACTACACGACCCTGACTATCCGTCAAACGACCATCGTCGAGAATCTGCAACATCAGGTTCATAACATCAGGATGAGCTTTTTCGATTTCGTCAAAGAGCACCACGCTATAGGGCTTGCGACGAACCTTTTCAGTCAGTTGACCCGCCTCGTCATGGCCAATGTAACCTGGAGGCGCGCCCACCAAAGCCGACATGGCAAACTTTTCCATGTACTCAGACATGTCGATGCGAATCATGGCATCTTCGTCATCAAACAAGAACTCTGCCAGGCTCTTAGCTAATTCTGTCTTGCCCACACCCGTCGGGCCTAAGAACACAAAACTACCAATAGGCTTCTTAGGGTCAGCGATACCTGCGCGGCTAGCTCGTATGGCGCGGCTAACTGATTCTACAGCCGCATCTTGGCCCACCACGCGCCGCTTAAGATACTCTTCCATGCGCAGAAGTTTGCTAGTTTCTTGCTCTTCAAGTCGTTTAAGCGGAATGCCCGTTTGCTTAGCCACAATCTGGGCTATGTGCTCGTCGGTCACAATCGCAGAGAAGCGATCTTTGCTTAGATCCCAAGTCTTCTTAAGTTCTTCTTTTTTTATCTTCAGATCGCGAATCTTATCGCGCAGACGAGCGGCCTTCTCAAATTCTTGCGCCTTGATCGAAGCCTCTTTCTCTTTCGTGACCGTATCGATCTCGGCTTCAGCCTGCCTAAGATCAGGCGGCAAGGTGCTCGAGCGCAAACGAGCCCAGGCACCCGCCTCGTCGATGAGATCAATAGCCTTATCAGGCAAGAAGCGACTGGTGATATAGCGATCTGCAAGCTTCACAGCAGCGCTGATAGCTTCGTCAGTGATGCGCACGCGGTGATAAGCTTCATAGCGGTCGCGCAGCCCCTTGATAATTTCAACAGCTTGCACCGCGGTGGGCTCTTTGACCAAAATGGTCGTAAAACGCCGCTCGAGGGCGCCGTCTTTCTCAATATATTTTCTGTATTCATTCAGAGTCGTGGCGCCAATGCACTGTAGCTCGCCGCGCTGAAGAGCGGGCTTGAGCATACTGCTTGCGTCGATGGCACCTTCGGCTGCGCCTGCTCCCACCAAGGTATGTATCTCGTCGATGACCAGTATAATGTTATGGGACGAATGGCGCAGCTCGTTCATCACGGCCTTTAAGCGCTCTTCAAATTCACCACGATACTTGGTGCCGGCCACCACGGCCGACAAGTCGAGAGTAACCACCCGCTTATTGAGCAAGAGTTCGGGTACATTGCCCGCAATGATTCGCTGAGCAAGGCCTTCGGCAATGGCGGTCTTGCCCACGCCCGGTTCGCCAATGAGCACGGGATTGTTCTTGGTACGACGGGAAAGCACCTGCACCACGCGCTCAATTTCTTCTTCGCGACCAATCACAGGGTCGAGCTTACCTTCGCGGGCCATCTGGGTAAGATCGCGGCCAAAGGTATCTAAAGCGGGCGTCGCACTCTTCCCGGCCGCAGCGCTACCGGGAGCGCCCGGGACTTTAGGGGTATTGCCGCCCAAGAGATTAATTGTAATCTCGCGAGCCTTATCAAGTTTCACACCCAAGTTATCGAGAACCTTGGCGGCCACGCCTTCGCCTTCGCGAATGAGGCCTAGCAAAAGATGTTCGGTGCCAATGTAGTTGTGAGAAAGAGCCTGAGCTTCTTCAATACTGAGCTCCAAGACTTTCTTAGCTCGAGGTGTAAAAGGCACTTCGCCTAGCGTAAGAGTGCCCCCACCCATGACCACCAATTTTTCAACTTCTAAACGAACGCGCTCAAGATCGACATTGACGCTTTCCAGCACGGCCGCAGCCACGCCACCGCCTTCACGAATAAGGCCCAGCAATAAATGCTCAGTGCCAATATAATCGTGGCCCAAGCGGCCGGCTTCTTCGCGGGCCAGGGCGATGACTTTGCGGCAGCGTTCGGTGAAGCGCTCAAACATGTCCACTCTCGCGTGGGCCCCAAACAGCGCGTAAGCGCTCATCGAGACTGGCCATCAGGCCGTGATCTTCAACTGCCATGGCTTGCGCTAGGCGAAGTCGAAGGCGCGCCGACTCTACAGCTTGGCCATAACGCGCCGATTCTGTTTCGCGAGCGCTAAAAGCCGAAACACACATCGGACAACGAAACTCGCCGCGCGCTAAAAAATCGTCTTCACTCAAACGGCAAAGCGGGCAGCCCTTGAGTGGCCGGGCACCGCCGCGCAATGCAGAATAAGGGCGCGAATCTGGCTCAGCTGCGGCGTCAAATTCTTTGGCGCAGCCGCCGCAAAGCCCGAAGGCGCGAGATCCATCTGCCGTAGATTCATAATAATGAACTGCGGCAGGCAGAGTCTGACAATGTTGGCACTGTGTCATCATGCTTAGTCTATGCCGAAAATGGTGGGCTGTAACGGACTCGAACCGCTGGCCTCTTCCATGTCAAGGAAGCGCTCTAACCAACTGAGCTAACAGCCCGAAAAGTCTTACCTGGCGCATCGCCAGAAAATGAGAATAGCCGAGTCAAAAGCAAAGCGTCAAGCCGAATTCCGACCACCCTTTTTTGACCTCTTGACAGACCCCGCCATTTCTTTTGCCCGGCAGGTGGGGCAAAATCCTTCGATCTTCAGAGTATGACTGCGGACTTCCCATTTGAGCTTTTCCGCCTCTTCGCGTTTCATTCTTTCGAGACGATCCGAGCTCAATTCATGAATCTTGCCACAATCCAGACAAATAATGTGGTCATGATGGGCATGTCCGGCCACATGCTCATAAACTGAAATGCCTTTGCGTATGCTGAGCTCTTCCACCATGCTACTGTCAACAAGATGCTCTAAAGTACGGTAAACCGTAACTTTCCCCACCAAGGGTTCACGTTGTTTCACTAGAAGGTATAACTCTTCGGCTGTGAAGTGGCGGTGGGTCTCAAACACAGTTTCGGCGATGCGCAAACGTTGGGGTGTCAGTTTCCAATCGTGATCTTTGAGCCATGCACAAAACTTATCAACTTCAACTGACTGTTTCATTATCGTAGCTCAAAGCGGATGGGTAGGCGCACGCGGACAGCAACCGGGTTGCCTTCACGGTCTAAGGCAGGATGAAAGCGCGAAGCAAGGAGCTTTTGCATGACGACTTGGCTAAATGAGGAATTCTGGCTCTGGCTAATGTCAACTTTGCGTACCTGGCCCATGGCATCAATCAAGACTTCAGCCACCACGAGACCCTCAATATTTGCCTTGCGCATATCAAGGGGATAGTCGTCTTCGCCAATCAAACCCTCGGACCATTCAGGCCGCCGCGATGCAGCTGCCGCGGGCATCCAGTCGCTTGAACTGCTGGGACAGGGTGGGGGACATACGGCAGAATCTGAATCAGCATGCTGAGCTGCCGTGCTGCTCAGCGGCTGGGGTCTGGGCGATATTTTTCCAATCGAAAGCAACCAAGGTTCCTGCACAGGCCGAGGCGCCGAAGCTTCTAGACCCTTGGGCCTGAGCAAAAGGCTACTCGATTGCAAATCGATTTCCATATATTGAGCGTCGCGTTGCCAGGCCAGCCAGACTAAGCCGCCGCCATAAAGCGCGACATGCGCCACCACTGAAAGCAAGATGCTAGCCCCAAGCCGTTTATGGCCTGTCTTCATTTGCGTTCCATAGCCAGGGCCACTTTTGTAACGCCCGCGCTCTTAAGTGCATCCAAGACCTGCGCCACCGCCTCATAGGTCAAATCTTTATGAGCTTTCAACAAAACTTTGACATGGGGATCAAGGCGAGTTTCGCGAGCCATCTCGGCCTGGAGTTGCTTTAAATCGACCTTCTTTTTCATCAAGACCAGCTCGCCATTTTTACCTAAAGCCACGGTCAGGGCCGGACTCGGTGCCGCTTCTTGAGTTGCTACTTTAGGCAAGGCCACATTCAAGCCTTGTTCGGATACAAAGGTGGCAGTGACCATGAAAATAATAAGCAGCACCAAGGTGACATCGACCAAGGGCGTAACGTTAATACCCGTGACAAGATCTTGATCTTCGCTAGCTGATTGCATTAGCGACCTCGCTCTTCCTTGAGATACGCTAACAAGACGCGTGACAAGCTTTCGGTGTTGGCTTGCAAGCGCCTCAATCTCGCCACAAAATAATTGTTGGCAACAACCGCGGGAATAGCCACTAAAATACCCAAAGCCGTTGCGATCAATGCCGCCGAAATGCCGGCCATGACTACACTCACCCCACCTTGGCCCGTCATCGCCAAATCATTGAAAGCCTTGATAATGCCAAGCACCGTGCCAAAAAGCCCTAAAAACGGCGCGTTATTGCCCAAGGTGCCGAGCACGATCAAGTTGCGCTCTAGCTCGACTTTTTCACGCAGCCAGCGCGAAGCCAGCACTTCTTCGACCGAGGCTGGCCCTTTTTCAAATGCCTTAAGACCTTGGGCCGCAACTCTAGCCTCGATGCGGCTGCTGCTTTCAGCTAAAGCTAAAGCCGCCGGCACATCATGAATTTCAAGCTTGGCTGCCAATGTATCAAGCAATTCGCTGAAATCGCCTTTAGCCGATCGGTCAAAAACCCGCCACCGCTCGATCATCACGCCTATAGAATAAATCGAGGCCGCGATCAAGAGCCAAAGGACCGCCGTGTCGCCATAGTGCGCGGCCGACAAAAAGAGTTCGTTCATTCAAACCCCATTTAGAAATAGAACCTGCCGCCAAAGTGGGCGCCTACATTGAAAGCGACACCGCCGATGATGTTAAGCGTGGGTACCACCTCTCCGTAAACATCAAATGGCTCTTTAAAGAGATAGCTCAGACCCAACTTGCCCTGAACCCCTGCTGCCAACCAATTACTGCCTGGAATTAAATAGCCACCGCCGCCAAAATAAACCGGCAAGCGCTTGGCTGCTTCGCCACTAAAAATATAGTACTTATGGTATTCATAAGCTGCAGCAAGACCAACCCAGCCGCTGCCGCCCCATAACCCAAAATCATAGGCGTGAGTCGCGTTCTGCCAATACTTACCCGTAAGCCCTAAGCCAAAGCCAAAAGGCGCGCCGGCATAATTGAGGTCGAGACCTACACCAAAGGGGCTCCGGGTGCTGGGGCCCGCCTCAGCTCGGCTGGCGGTTAATAGTAATAGAATAAGCGCTAAGCTCTTCAAGACTCTCATCATGTTCTTCAGCTCCTTCTCTTGCGATAAGTATGGCCATGCCCAAAGTCGTAATCGCGTCAACCCAGGCCCACCCAGCAAACTCATAAAAAAGTGATCCAAGCAATAAAAGCCCTGACAGCCACATGCAAGACAAAGTACAGATAGCATCAGCCCGTAACGCATCGCTTTTCAAAGCACGCGCGCAACTCATCTTCGAGCGGTAAAGCCAGCCCATCACCAGCAGTGAAAGCAACGCGATGACGCTGCCCGCCATGGTGCTTTGCGGCCGGTGACCATGGTAGAGGTCTAAGCTAGCGGAAACCGCCAAGAACACTGCCAAAGCGAGCAAAAGATTTGAGATCCAGAGGTGGACCAAAATCTCATTTTTGGGACTATCCCCGACCTGGGAAAATCGCCACCAGATCAATGCGCCCGAAGCAGCTTCAATGAGGCTGTCGCCCCCAAAGCCCAGTATCGCGCGCGACTCTGCCTCGATCCCGAACCAAGCGCAAGCCAACGCCTCTAATATATTGTAAGCCACCGTGAAGAGAGCCAATGCACGCGCGCGCTGACGCCAGTCAATTCCCTCTGCCCTCAGGCGATTCATCAAAATCCCCGGCTCAAGCGTAACCAATGCGCGGTTTCGCCAAAACCTTGACCATAGCGACTATGATAATCATAGGTCAAAAACCAATCAGTCATCAGAGTGGCGCTCACTCCGCTCTCGAATTCGGCCTGACCCAGGCGATTGCTGTAGCGAGTGTGCAAATTCCAGGGACCACCTAGGCCCAGGCCTTGTAAGCCAAAGATCTTACCCTGAAACGGTAGGCTAAAATCTGCCCTCAACTCGTCTTTCCACGAAAACGGCACAAAGACCTTGGTTTTCCAACCCCACTGATGGCCTTGAAAAACACCTTTAGCCTCAAAGCGCAAAGCAAAAGGAATATCCAGCGGATCCGTTCGCAACCTTAAAACATCATCGTATTGCTCAACATCAAGTTGGGCGGATTCAATCAAAGCAGCTTCTTGCGGGTGGCCAGGCAAGGGCAAAATTTCTTCGCTAATACCCGCAGCTTGGGTTTGCCACCGCGAAACGCTTTCAACCCGTTTCTTCCAAATTCTGCCCCAGGCATCAAGATCAATCTCAAACCATTCTTTGATCCACATCAAAGCCTGACTACGAGAGTAGTCCTGCAACTCACCTACTTCACGAGTGCCTGCCGTTAGTGCAGGTGTCAGACCTGGCTCAAGCGCATCGAGCGATAAGCCACTCAAGCAGAGCAAGCTGAAGAGCAGCCACGCTTTCATGCCAGGCGGCTTAGTATTTTTCCCGTGCTTTTTCGAGGGCAGCGATCACCAATTCAGGTGCCGTGCCGCCCAATGTCTTTCGCGATGCCAAGATTCTATCTAAGGCAATGGCTTGGGTAATATCAGGACCAAAAGCAGGATGGCAACTGCGCCATTCAGCCAAACTAAGTTCGGTCAAGGTCTTGCCCTTAGATTGGGCGAGCTGCACAGCTTGCCCCACAGCCTCATGGGCCTGGCGAAACGCTTGGCCCTTCTTAACGAGATAGTCGGCTGCATCCGTGGCATCTAAAAAACCTTCGACGCAGGCACGCCGCATGCGATCGATATTGGGCGTAATGGCATCAAGCAAAGCGGGTACAATTTCTAGACACTGCCGCACAAGGTCTAAGGTTTCAAAAAGATTTTCTTTGTCTTCTTGCATGTCACGGTTATAGGCCAAAGGCTGACCCTTCACCAAAACTTGCAGCTGGGTCACTAGCCCAAAGGCCCGAGCTGCACGGCCACGTAACAACTCAGCCACATCTGGATTCTTCTTTTGCGGCATGAGGCTGCTACCGGTGGCAAAGCTGTCATCCAACTGGAAAAAGCCAAACTCTTGCGAACAATAGAGCGTGCAGTCCTCGCCTAAACGCGAAAGATGCGCCATAAGAACTGCCATGGCATGGGCTAGGTCTAAGAGATAATCGCGATTGCTAACACTATCAAGTGAATTAGCACTGACCTTGCCAAAGCCCAAACGCTTGGCCACCCATTCACGGTCCAGAGGCAAGGCCGAACCAGCCAAGGCGCCCGCGCCCAGTGGACACTCATCAAGGTTCTCAAAGACTTGGCCGAAACGAGTGATATCGCGACTCAGCATCTCAACATAAGCCAAACACCAATGGCCAAAGACGATTGGCTGAGCCCTTTGCAAATGGGTATAGCCGGGCATGGGCGCGGTAGGCGCCTTGCCAGCCAACTCGACGAAGGCCCGGGCGGCCTCACGCGTCGCTTGGGTGAGCCGAATGACTTCGTCCCGCAAATAAAGACGCTCATCCAACGCGATTTGATCATTGCGGCTGCGACCGCTATGTAGCTTGCCGGCCAAGGCACCCACGTGCTTAGCTAAGCGCACCTCGACATTGCCATGCACATCTTCAAATGCAGGATCGAGCTTAAAGCTGCCTTTTTGCCAGTCTGCCAACACTTTCTTAAGGCCGGAGGCCAGCTTGCCGCCTTCCGTCTTGCTGATAAGACCGATCTTGACCAGCATGGCGGCATGCGCAAGTGAGCCCTCAATGTCATAGGGCACCAAGCGATTTTCATAACGGGTTGAATCAGTGAATGCTTCGAGGCGCTTATCCGTCGCCTTAGAAAAACGACCACCCCACAATTTTTTCTGCTGCTTGGCCATGAGAACCTCTTCTATTTTTTCTTCTTCAACCTAAAACGCTTCTCAACCATCATTGGCAAACCAAAGAGATTGATAAAGCCTTCGGCATCTTTATGGTTATAGTCGCCCGTGGCAAAGCTGGCGAGATCATTGTCATAGAGCGAGTGGGGTGACGAAACGCCAGCCAGTCGTATGCTGCCCTTGTGCAGTTTGAGTTTGACCCAGCCCGTGACATTCTGCTGCGTAGAATCAACAAATGCATCTAGGGCTACACGCACCGGCGTGTACCATTGGCCATTGTAGACCAAATCAGCGTATTTCAGCGCTAGACCCGCTTTTACGCGTACCGTTTCTTTGTCCAACGCCAAGGTCTCGAGCGCGCGATGAGCCTCAATTAAAATACTGCCACCCGGCGTTTCGTAGATGCCGCGGCTCTTCATGCCCACCAAACGATTCTCAGTGAGATCAACGCGACCGCAGCCGTTGCGTCCCCCTATCTTATTAAGCGTCTCAATAATTTCAACGGGCCCTAGCTTGCGTTGGTTCACAGCCACGGGCACACCATGGACAAAATCGACGCGCACAAGCTCAGGCCGATTGGGCGCCTTCTCAGGATCTACCGTCAAACTGTAGACCGGCTCGGGGCAATCGCAAGCCGGATCTTCAAGAATGCCACCCTCGTGCGAGATATGCCAAAGGTTGCGATCTTCGCTGTAGGGCTTCTTGCGGCTTACGGTGAGCGGAATATGGCGAGCTTCGGCATATTCGATGCACTCTTCCCTGCTTTTTAGATCCCATTCGCGCCAAGGCGCGATGATGCGCAAGTGAGGCGCTAAAGCCTTGACCGTGAGATCAAAGCGCACTTGGTCATTGCCTTTGCCAGTCGCGCCATGCGCCACAGCATCGGCGCCCTCTTGAATTGCAATCTCAGCCTGTACTTTGGCGATGAGGGGCCGGGCGATGCTAGTGCCCAACAAATAGCTTTGCTCATAGACCGCCCCTGATTTCAGCATGGGCCAAATGAAATCAGTCACAAACTCGCGACGAAGGTCCTTGATGTAAATCTTGCTGGCGCCCGTGGCGATAGCCTTTTTTTTGAGCGGGCGCAGCTCTTCACCTTGTCCCACGTCAGCGGCGAAGGCAATCACCTCACAGCCATAGTTCTCTTTGAGCCAGGGAATAATGATACTGGTGTCAAGACCGCCCGAATAGGCCAGCACTACTTTTTTGACTTCACCGAACATCTTGTTGAACTCCGGGGTTGGGGTTACTTCTTTTCAAGAGCATCAGGTTTGCCCAAAAGTAATGCGAGCACGGCCTTTTGAACATGTAAGCGATTCTCAGCTTCGTCAAAGATAACCTTTTGAAAGCGTTCCATGACCTCGGCGCTAATCTCTTCGCCACGGTGGGCCGGCAAGCAATGCATGACGATGGCGTCAGGCTTCGCCTTTTTAAGCAGGGCCTCACCGATTTGAAAGCCATCAAAAGCCTCTAAGCGGTCACGCCGCTCGGTTTCTTGGCCCATGCTGGTCCAAACATCGGTATAAAGCATATCTGCGCCTTCAGCCGCGGCCACGGGTGAATGGGTCACTTCGACTGAGCCGCCGCTTTCGCGTCCATATTGCATGGCTTCTTCGATCACCTGAGGGCTCAACTCGTAGCCCTTGGGGCTGGCTACCATAAGCTTAAGCCCCATCTTGCCAGCCGCAAAGGCCCAGCTATTGGCCACATTATTGCCATCACCAATAAAGGCGACTTTCAGGCCCTTCAACGAACCGCGATGTTTCCGCAGGGTCATCAAATCAGCCCACATCTGAAATGGGTGCTC
>CAZFUM010000004.1:0-36525 GCA_964521965.1 uncultured bacterium
GAGTGTTGAGATTGGCCCGGCCAGGGTGGTGGATAAGCTCAGCATGGACCTCGAGCCGGGCAAGGTTTTTGGCCTGGTGGGCGAATCAGGTAGCGGCAAGAGCATGACAGCCTTGGCTTTGATGGGCCTCTTGCCCCGGGTGGCGCAAGCAAGTGGCAGCGTGTGTTTTGCTGGGCGCGAGCTCATGGGCCAAAGCAGCGAAGCTTGGCGCTTGACCCGCGGTCGCGAAATCGCCATGGTCTTTCAGGAACCTTTTACCAGTCTGAATCCCGTCATGCGGGTGCAAGATCAAATCGTCGAGGCCCTGATTTTAGATGGCTTG
Organism: uncultured bacterium; assembly: GCA_964521965.1. Classification (GTDB taxonomy): domain Bacteria; phylum Oederibacteriota; class JAJYGY01; order JAJYGY01; family DAIDJD01; genus CAZFUM01. Next base: position 323 of record CAZFUM010000004.1, read on the forward strand.
GCCCTTGAACCAGCTTTAGCTAAGGCTTATCAATGGCTAACGCGGGTGGGCATCAAGCAGCCTGAGCAGCGGGGGCGTCAATACCCTCACCAGTGGTCAGGCGGCATGCGCCAACGCGCCATGATCGCCATGGCGCTGTGTCGTGGCCCTAAACTGCTCATCGCCGATGAACCCACCACCGCTTTAGACGTGACCGTACAAGCCCAGGTTTTAAAGCTGCTCAAAGATCTTTTGCAAGAAACAGGAGTCGCATTGCTGCTGATTAGTCACGATCTTGGCGTAATTCATCAAATGGCCGATCACGTTGCGGTCATGCGCCATGGCCAACTCATTGAGAGCGGGCCAAAGAGTCAAGTCTATGGCTCTCCTTCACAGGCCTATACTCGCGAACTGCTTGAGACCTATCTTCATTGGGCGGGTGTAGCCTAATGGCCTTGCTGCAAGTCGAGAATCTTAGGCGCCGTTACGCGGTGCCTCAAAGCGGCACCTGGTTCGGATCGAGAAGCCTGGCGGCCGTAGATGGCGTGAGCTTTGAGCTCGAGGCCGGCAAGACCCTTGGAATCGTCGGTGAATCGGGCTCTGGCAAGAGCACCTTGGCGCGCATGCTGATGGCTTTAGAGTGGCCCGACGAAGGCCGTGTTTTATTTGAAGGCCAAGACCTCAAATCTTTAGCGAGTCGCGAGCTGAGGCGACAACGCCGCCATTTTCAAATGATCTTTCAAGATCCCAGCGCGGCCTTAGATCCGCGTCAAAAAGTTTGGCGCGCAATTATGGAACCTTTGGCTGAAGCCCAGGGAAAACGCCTAAGTCAGCTTCAAGGCGAGGTCGCCCCGCATTTGGCGGCCGTGGGTTTAGAGTCTCATCTGATACAACGCCTGCCCCATGAACTTTCAGGCGGACAGCGCCAGAGAGTTATGATTGCTCGCGCAGTCTCAACGCGGCCTAAGCTCTTGGTGGCAGATGAAGCCGTGAGTTCGCTCGACATGACCCTTCAGGCCCAAATTCTTGATTTGTTGATTAAGCTAAAACGCGATTTGGGCATGGCCATGGTCTTTATTTCGCACGATTTACGTCTGGTGGGTCGTCTTAGCGATCAATTGGCGGTCATGCGGCAGGGCCAAATCGTTGAGCAGGGTAACGCGAAATCTATCTATGCTGATCCGCAGCACGAATACACGCGTGAGCTGCTCGCCGCTTTACCGCCAGTGCCGGCCGACCTGCTACGGCGTTTAAGAAAAGAAGCATGAGCAGTAAAGCGCCGCTTTTGGTCGTGATGGATGGCATGAGCTATGCCTTCAGGTCTTTTTATGCAGTGCCAGACATGACGTCGCCGCAGGGTGATCCTGTTAATGCGCTGTTCGGGTTCATTCGGGCGATCAAGCGGGCAGAAAAAGAGTTCAAACCAGATTACGCCGTGGTGGCTTTTGACAGCCCTGGTGGTAGTTTTCGTGATGAGATGCTTAAAGAATACAAGGCAAACCGCGAGGCCCCTCCTGAGCCTTTGGTGCGTCAATTTCCCCTGATGGAAGAAGTGGTGCCCTTGTTAGGGTGGCATTTGGTACGTAAAAAGCGTTTTGAGGCCGATGACATTATGGCCACCTTGGTGGCCCAGGCACGCAAAAAAGGTATGCGCGTGGTTTTGATGACCGCTGATAAGGATATGCTGCAATTGGTGGGTGAGGGTGTTGACGTCTATCGTGAAAGCCCCAAAGGTGCTTCGCTTTATGGCCCAAAAGAAGTCGAGGCTCGCTTTGGTGTACGGCCGGACCAAATTTGTGATTTATTAGGCTTGATGGGCGATGCCAGTGACAATATTCCTGGCGTGCCGGGCATCGGCGAAAAGACAGCTGCCAAATTGCTGCAGGAATATGGTTCGCTCGAGAAGGTTCTTAAGGCTGCACCTAAAATCACTCAACCTAAGCTCTCGGCCAATCTTCAAGCTTTCGCCGATACAGCTCGCCTGAGCCGCAAGTTGGCTGAGCTAGATGAAAAGGTTGATTTTGATGGCGGACTTGCAGGCATGAAGCATGGGGCTTTGCAGCCTGAGCTGGCGGATCGTTTTCGAGATTGGGGCTTTAGGTCTTACTTGTCTGAACTGGGGGCAAGTTCAGACAAGTCTGGGGCCGCGCCAGCGCCACAAGTTTCCGCGCCAGAAAAAGGCGGGGCATCCAAGAAACTTAGCAAGGTCGACCCTAAAGTATTCGAAGCTTCTGGCGACGCAAAGACCGCTTTGCGCCAAGCCGGCATTAAGGCGGGCGAAGCCTGCGGGGTGTGGCAAGTAGGTAGCCTTTGGGCTTTGGCACAAGCGAAGCAGGCTTTGGTATTTCGGGCCAAGCATGAAATAGATGGCTTAAATTTGGTGGGCCTGCTCAGCGAACCCATCTTTTTCGAGAGCAAACCTTACTTGCACGCCCGCTTGAATGCGAGCCTGAGTTTGCAATTGGGTGTGCGAGATCTGTCTCTCGCCATCTATCTTGTGAACTCGTCTCGGGTGGCGCGTAATCTTGACGAGGCTCTCGCGGCTTTAGAGGTCGAAAGCAGCCCCCTGCCGCAAGTGGGCCAAGAACTATTTGAGCCGCCAGCCTTAGATTTAGCCCGTCTTGCCAGTGCTTTGCAATTGGCATGGCATGAAGCAGAAAAGCGCATGAAAGCAGATGGGCTGTGGAAGCTCTACGCCGAGATTGAAGAACCCCTAGCGGGCGTGCTAGTTGAGATGGAGAGGGAAGGCCTGGGCCTTGACGTTAAAGTTCTGAACGAGTTAGAAAAGACCAGTCAGCGCGAGATGAAGAAGCTAGAGCTAAAAGCCCTCGAGTCTGCGGGCCGAGAATTCAATTTGAATTCACCCTCGCAGTTGGCTAAGGTTCTTTTTGAAGATCTCAAGCTTCCCCATCAGCGCAAGATCAAGACGGGCTATTCTACCGATAATGAAGTTCTCGAGACTTTGGCTGAGCACCACGAGTTGCCAGTTTTGATTCTCGAGTATCGACAACTAGCTAAGTTGTCCGGGACCTATTTGAAAGCTTTGCCTGTGCTTGTCGACCCTAAAGATGGACGCCTGCACACAACATGGAATCAGACCGTGGCAGCCACAGGTCGCCTCTCGTCGACAGATCCTAATTTACAGAACATTCCGATTCGTACCCAGTTGGGCAGGGAAATACGTCGAGCCTTTGTGCCCACCCGCAAAAACGGCCTGATTCTCGCTGCCGACTATTCACAAATCGAGTTGCGCGTACTTGCCCATTACACTCAAGATGTCGTGTTGCTGAAGGCCTTTGACGATGGTTTGGATATTCATCGCGAGACTGCAGCGCGTATTTTTAATGTGCTGCCAGAAAAGGTGACGAGTGAAATGCGTTCGCGCGCTAAAGTTATTAATTTTGGCGTGCTCTATGGCATGGGGCCCTATCGCATTGCGCGTGAGTTTGGCGTGGCTTTCAGCGAGGCCAAGTCTTTTGTTGAACAATATTTTGCCCGTTTTCCTAAAGTGCGCGAATTTTTAGAAGCTCGCAAAGAAGAGGCGCGTGAAACGGGTTTTGTGACTACCTTGTTGGGGCGTAGGCGCTATGTGCCCGAGGCACGAAGCGCCAACCGCGTGCTGCGCGAGGCAGGCGAACGTATTGCCACCAACCTACCCATTCAAGGCACTGCCGCTGATCTGATCAAATTGGCTATGCTAGCCGTGCAGCGTCGTTTGCACGAAAAGCATTCAAAGTCCCGGCTTATTCTTCAAGTGCATGACGAGTTAGTCATTGATTTGGCCCAAGAGGATAAGCATTGGCTGCCGGATGAGCTCAGAAAAATCATGAAAAACGCTATGAAACTGCGTTGCCCTCTCGAAGTGAGCGTGGGCATGGGACCCAATTGGTATGATGCCAAAGCCTGAGGCGCGCCCTGTGCTATGATGAAAAGGCCATTTAAAACCTGGGTGCTCAGTGGCCCTAGTGCTTCTGGCAAAGGCGAGGTGGCTGCATTTTTGGTGCGCCATGGTTTTGCGCGTATTGATGTGGACCGCTTAGCTCACGGTCTCTACCGCCGTGGCAGCGTAACCTATAAGCGTGTGCTGGCTGCTTTTGGCCCAGGGCTTGCGGGTTTGCGCGGTATTAAGCGAAAGGCCTTGGGACGTTTGGTCTTTGCCCAGCCCCGTCGCCTGAAAATCTTGGATAAGATTGTGCTGCCGGTCTTGAAGCGCGAAATTAGTCGAAAACTCGCTGCTTTAAAGCGCCAGGGTCGACGCGCTGCTGTCATCGACATGGCAGTTTACTTTAAAGCGGGTGCTCCGGCCTGGGGGCCCTTGATCTTGGTCGAAGCGCCTCTGGCTTTACGCTTGCGCCGCCTCAGGCAGCGCGGTTTGAGCTTGGATCGCGCTTCGCGTCAAGCTCGAGCCTTGCAATTTGGCCCTCGAGAACGTCGCCGGGCCAGCATTCGCATTTTGAATTCAGGCAGTTTGGCCAGCCTTAAGGTCAAGCTGAAAACTCTGTGGTTGAAAGGCGCCCTGCGCTGAAATGTCCATGAGCCCCGAAGAGCTCAAGAAGGCTCTTCAAAAATTTAAAGACCTGCCCACCCTACCCGATGTGGTGGCTAAGGTCACACGCACCGTGGCCAATCCCTTGGCCTCGGCTGATGATTTGAATCAAGTCATTTCTCTCGACCAAGCCCTTACGTTTAAAGTCTTGAGGCTTGCGAATTCGGCCTATTACGGTTTTCCCCACGAAATTACCACGATCACCCAAGCCGTTACGATTTTAGGCTTTAACACGATTCGCAATCTTGCTTTATCGGTAAGCGTGCATAAGTTGCTTTTTGGCGGCAAAGAGCGCGACCTCTTTAGTCCGCGCGATTTTTGGAAACACTGCGTGGCCACGGCGGTCTGTGCTCGGCTTTTGGCGCGGCGAGTGGGCTATAAGTCAGAAGACAACGCCTTTACCGCGGGATTGCTTCATGACATTGGCAAGGCTGTGCTCGATAAGATTGCGCATGACGATTTTGTTAAGGCTCTCAAAGAAAGCCAAGAAGGCGGTCTGCCTTTGTGGGAATGCGAGGTTCGCCATTGCGGCATCGACCATGCCACTTTGGGCGGAGTCATCGCCGATCTTTGGAACTTGCCCCGAGAGCTCAAGACTGCGGTGGAATTTCATCATCGACCCTCGGCAGCCGGCAGTGTGGATGTGCTGGTTGCTGTGGTACACGTTGCCAACGAGCTTTGCCGCGAGGCGAACTTGGGCGCCAGTGGTGACCTGGGCCCTGTACATATATCGGCTGAAGCTCGCGCGTTGCTCAATTTAAGTGACGAAAGTCGCGCCCTTATCCTCGAAGAGCTGAATATTAAGCTTAAAGAGGCCGAGGACTTTCTTAAACTCTCGAAATAGGTATGGGCGAAGACGACGAACTTATCGTTGAGCTAAGAGCTCACATTGAGACCCTCGAAGAGATTAATGAGGGCCTGCGCTCTTCTTTTGAAGAGCTCTCGGCACTCTATCGTCTCTCTGAGACGATAGCTTCGGCGCACACCTTTAGTCGGGTACTATCGCTGCTGCTCGATGTTACGCGTGAAGTGGTCGATTACGATGCTGCGGCCTTGATGCTTTACGATGAGCGGGGCCAGACCCTGCGGGTCCAATTAGAAAAGAATATGAGCCCTGATCTGCGGTCTCGGGTCGAGGCTCATCGGCGCGAAGGCATGCTGGCATGGGCATTGCGCGAAGGGCGGCCTTTGGTCGTGCCTGATTCGGGCGCAGGCGCATGGACAAAGTCGGTCAAGAAGGACGACTTGGTGAAATCGTTTATTCTCGTGCCGATCTTGGCCAGGGGAAATCCCATTGGCTTACTCGATTTGGTGGTTTATGCGGGCGAGGGCAGTTTTACCCAGCGTGACCTTTCACTTTTGAGCATCTTGGCAAACCAAGCGGGTGTTTCGATAGAGAATGCTCGTCTCTATGAGAATATTCGTCGTGACTACTACGATGTGATTCAGGGCTTGGCGAAGGCCGTCGACGCTCGAGATCATTACACGGCCGAGCATTCGACGCGCGTATCGCAATATGCGGTGCTTATCGCTCGCCGCCTCAAGGTGGGTGCAGATCTGCAAGAGGCGGTGCAATACGGTGCCTTGTTGCACGATGTCGGTAAGATCGGTGTGCCAGACCACATTCTTAATAAACCGGATCGGCTGACCGAAGAAGAATTTGCCGTCATGAAGAGCCATTCCAGTTTAGGTGCCAATATTGTGCAGCGCATTGAGTCGCTGGTGCCTTTAGTTCCGCTAGTGCTATATCACCATGAGCGCTTTGACGGGCAGGGTTATCCAGAAGGTCTTAAGGGCAAACAGATTCCCCTGGGTGCGCGCATCATCAATGTGGCTGACAGCTTTGAGACCATTACCTCGGACCGCGTTTATCGCAAAAGTCGCAGCTTTGAAGAAGGTTTGGCCGAGATACGCCGCTGTTCCGGTAGCCAATTTGACCCTGAGGTGGTCGACGCGTTTGTCCTGGCTTTTGAAGATCTGCGGGCTGCTGCACGTGGCCGTACCCCCGAACGCGGGGGTGAGGGGTCATGAGTTCGAGGACCAAAGTCTGGCTGGCACGCACCATGATCGCCTTTATTTGGGTAGGCGCTATGTCTTTGGCGCTTGTCTTTGGCCATGGCGGCTATTTGGGCATTTTGGCGGTGCTTCCGCTTTTGGGGCTATTGGCTTGGGATTCGCCCGTCGCGTTCTATTTTCTGGGTGGCGTAGGCTTGTTTACGAGTGGGGTGGGCTTAGGCATTGCCGCCGGCCTATCTGAAGCAGAAGGCTCGGTGGCGGGCGCATTTTGGGCTGTGCTGGCCAATGGGATGGTCATGGCGGTTTGCCAGCGCTTCTTGGCAGTGCGCGAGCGCGAAGGCCATGCCCGCCGCCAATGGATCGAAGAGCTGCAAGACGAGGCCGGGTCATTGGCTGAGAAGATCGTGGAACAAGAGAGCGCTTTGACCCGCCTTGAGAATCGTCGCAAGCGATATTCGCGCTTGCAAGAAGCCGCGGCACAACTAGCCACTACCCTTGAACTTGAAGAACTGGCCGTCATGGTGCTGAGTCAGGCTGAGCAGATTTTGGCCGAGAAACGCGCGGGCATCATACTTTTTGTTTTTGACGCCAATGGCAAAGAGATTTTGCGCAGCCAAACCGATAGCGGGGCTGGCACTCACTTCACGGATGACCGTGTGGCTAGTGAAGATCCTCTCAACCAGTGGGTCTTAGCCCGTGGCACGACTCTCATCATTCGTGATCTTGAAAAAGACTTCCGTTTTCGCGGCCTCGACATGAGTGCGTCGAAGTCCGTGGGCTTCTACATTTCGCCGCTCACATCAACGCAGGGCGCAGTGACCGGCCTCTTGCGTGTCGAGACTCTCGAGCGTGAAGGTGTCGACACTGAAGATCAGCGCCTGCTTGAGAGCCTTTCGGTGCTGGCTAGCTTGGCCTTTGAAAATGCCAAGCTTTATCGCGAAACGCAAGAATTGGCAGTCACCGATGGCTTGACAAAATTATTGCTGCGCCGGCCTTTGCTAGAGCGCATGGATGAAGAGTTCAAACGAAGCAGCCAGAGCCAGTCGCCGCTTTCTTTTATCTTGCTAGATATTGATCACTTTAAGGCCGTCAATGATACCTATGGCCATCCTGCGGGAGATCGGGTCCTGCGTGAGATAGCGGCGCGCGTGCGCAAGCGCGTGCGTGACGTAGACGTTTGTGGTCGTTACGGGGGTGAGGAATTTGGCATCTTACTGCCGGCCACCGACCTCAAGGGTGCTCGCCTGGTGGCTGAGCGCATTCGCGAGGGTGTTAAGGCCCTACCCTTTGAACTGCGGGGTGAGACGCGCGTGGTGACCGTGAGCCTGGGTGTAGCCTGCTATCCCGACGATGCGAGTGAGCCCGAAGCTTTGATTCAAAAAGCCGATGAGGCGCTTTACCGTTCAAAGAGTAGTGGCCGTGATCGCGTCACTGCCATTTCGGATCCAGCATGAGTACTCTCAATCAAATCAACAAGACTGCCTGGGTTTGGCAAGACGGGCTGCTGGCGCTTGCGTTGGCGAGTGTACTTTGGCTGGTCATGCAAAGCTCTGATTCGCCAGATGCCAATGCTGCGGGTCTGGCGGCTCCGGCCTTGGTGCTCTTGTTGGGGTTGCGGCGAGGCCCCTTGGTCTCGTGGTTTGCTGGCTTGGCATTGGGCCTGGCATTCACGGTCTTGATCATGAAGGGCGGCATTTCGCTGGGACTCTTTTTTAATTGCTTAGGGCTGTTGGCTGCCTGCACGCTCTTTCCTATCCCTTGGTCTCAGCGTCGCGATCAGACCTTGCAAGATTTTGAGGCCCAGCGCGTTCCTCTTGAAGAACGCCGCGATTTTGCTCGAGATCAATTTGAACGGGTGCGCCAAGAAGTTGAAAAGGCTGAGCAACGCAGCCGTGAGGTGGATGCGCTTTACCATGCAGGTCGTGAGATCAGTAAGTTGTTGACCTTGCAAGACACTCTCGATTTTTGCCGCGAGATTATTCGTGATACCTTGGTGAGTGGTGAAAAGACGCAAGAGGGTAATGAACCATCCTTTGCCCTGCTGCTGGCCGACGAAGAAAGTGGCCAGTATCGCCTGGGTGCATTTGGCGGTCTTAGCGAACAAGATGCGGCCGAGTTTGAGGCGCCCATCGGTGCAGCCAGTTTGATTCAGTGGCTCTGTCAAGAACGCGAACCCAAACTATTTGTCAATGTCTCTTCTGAAGCAGCACTGAAAGGTAGGGGCGTACCGCCCCAGGTGCGCGGTTTGGCGTCGATGCCACTCTTGATTGAAGCCCAGGTTATTGGTGTGGTGCTGGTTTTTGATGTAGGGCAAGGTGGTCTGAGTAGTGGCGAATTGGCCAATTTACGTATTTTGACTTCACAGATCTCGATTGGCATCGAGAAGGCCATGCTTTACGACAAGGTGCAGCGTCTTTCTATAACGGACGGCCTAACGGGCCTATTTGTGCATCGGCATTTTCAAAGTCGGCTCGAAGAAGAGATAAAACGCGCCGAGCGTTATAATGAACCCTTGGCATTGCTGATGATCGACATTGATTTCTTCAAGAAGTTCAACGATGTCTTTGGGCATTTGGCAGGCGACCAGGTTTTGCGGCGCGTGGCGGCTGTGCTTAAGTCGCAAGTAGGTTCATCTGATTTTGCGGCACGTTATGGCGGCGAGGAATTTGCCGTGATTTTACCGCGTCAAAATAAGGTCCTGGCCGCTGAGGTTGCTGAAAAGGTTAGGGCGGCGGTAGAAGCAGAAGTCCTTGAATTTGAAGGCCAAAGCCCCAAACTAACGGTTAGTGTAGGTTTGGCAGCCTTTCCCGAAGATGCCATGACCAAAAAAGGCTTGGTAGAAAGGGCTGATGGAGCGCTTTATCAGGCCAAGCATGAAGGCCGAAATCAGGTGCGCATCGCTTGACCTTTGGCCGTCTGCCTGACAAGATGGTCTTGTCCTTTTTGGACACCATCCCCCAAATCTAAAAAACTGATTGCAACCCCTTAACAAACCTTCATATGAGTAAGTTCTTTCACCCCGTGTGTTTCTGGGCGTCTTTGTCTGCTCCCCGCGCGGCCTTCTAATAGGTCCACCCTTGAATCTCGAAGACTTAAAAAACCAAACCATCGCTGAATTGTCAGGGGTGGCCCACGAGCTTGAAATTTTAGGTGTGTCAAACTTGCGAAAGCAAGATTTGATATTTGCCATTCTTGAGGCGCAAGCCAAGCGGGACGGAAACATTTTCTCGAAGGGTGTGCTTGAAATTTTACCCGATGGGTTTGGCTTCTTGCGGTCGGCTCGCTACAGCTACCTGCCTGGCCCCGATGACATCTATGTATCGCCTTCGCAAATTCGTCGCTTTGACGTCAAGACGGGCGACACCATTTCAGGCCAAGTTCGTAGCCCTAAGGAAGGTGAGCGATATTTTGCATTGTTGAAAGTCGACGCGGTTAACGATGAAAGCCCTGAAAAAGCTAAAGAAAAGATACTTTTTGATAATCTCACGCCGCTCTATCCCTTTCAGCGTCTGCGTATGGAGACCAAAAGCGACGAGCTAGCCATGCGGGTGCTTGACCTTGTGACACCCATTGGCAAAGGTCAACGCGGCTTGATCGTAGCCCCGCCTCGCACCGGTAAGACCGTGCTCATGCAAAAGATCGCTAATAGCATCACCACCAATCATCCTGAGGTCACTCTCATCATTTTGCTTATCGATGAAAGACCTGAAGAAGTCACCGATATGGAGCGTAATGTTCGCGCGGAAGTCATTTCATCGACCTTTGACGAACCCGCAGAGCGCCACGTCCAGGTCGCTGAAATGGCGATTGAAAAAGCTAAACGCCTGGTTGAACACAAGCGAGACGTGGTTATCTTGCTCGACTCGATCACTCGTTTAGGACGTGCCTACAACACGGTGCAGCCGGCTTCGGGTAAGATTCTTTCAGGCGGTATTGATGCGAACGCCTTACAGCGGCCCAAACGCTTTTTTGGCACGGCCCGCGCCATTGAAGAAGGCGGCAGTCTGACCATCATTGCCACGGCCCTAGTCGAAACGGGTAGCCGTATGGATGAGGTGATTTTCGAAGAGTTCAAAGGCACGGGTAACAGTGAAATCGTGCTTGATCGTCGTTTGAGCGATAAGCGTACCTATCCAGCCATCGATATTTCACGATCCGGTACTCGCAAAGAAGAGCTGCTTATGGCTCCTGAGGAGCTGCAAAGATCCTGGATATTGCGAAAGATTCTCAATCCCATGAATCCGGTTGATTCCATGGAGTTTCTCCTAGACAAGCTTGGAAAAACGAAAAATAATAAGGCCTTCCTAGACGCTATGTCATCACCCAAGGAGTTTTAAGATATGAAAACGGGGATACATCCCGAATGCTACGTGGTCAAGGTAAGCTGCTCATGCGGCAATTCCTTTGAGACGCGTTCGACTATTAAAGAGATCAAGCTCGAGATTTGTTCCGCTTGCCATCCCTTTTACACGGGTACCCAGCGATTGGTAGATACTGCCGGCCGCATAGATAAGTTCCGCAAGCGTTACAGCCGCCAAGCAAACTAGCGTCCTCAAAGCCCTTCGTTTGCCGTTTCACCCGGCAGGGAAGGGCTTTTTCTTTTTAAGAGACAGTTAGAATTTTGTCAGGTCGGCTCTGCGGGGCGGACCTGTTCCGTGGCCGTCGAGGAGCGTGCCATGCTCGAGCGCCTGCAATCATTAGAAATACGCTTTGAGGCCCTGGGCCGTGAATTGAGCGACCCTGAGGTACTGGCCAAGCCATGGCTATTGCAAGATAAAGGCCGTCAACATTCCGAGCTTGAATCGGTGGTGAGGCTCATCCGGCAATATCGCGAATTATTGTCCCATTTATCGCAAGCCGAAGAATTAACCCACAGTGAAAAAGATTTGGCCTTATTAGAAATGGCCCGTCAAGAACGCGACAGTTTGAAGTCTCGCCAAGCTATCCTTGAAGCAGAATTGCATACGGCTTTGTTGCCCAAAGATCCCAACGATCAAAAAGATGTCTTGTTAGAAATTCGTGCCGGAGCAGGCGGTGAAGAAGCGGCACTCTTTGCCGGTGAGTTGCTGCGCCTCTACACCCGTTTTTGCGAGCGACACCGTTGGAAAGTCGAGTTAGAAAGTCTTACTCACGCCGAAGCCGGCGGTATTAAAGAAGCGATTTTGACCGTCTCAGGAATTCGAGCCTATCCCACCCTGAAGCATGAGGCGGGGGTGCATCGCGTACAGCGTGTACCGGTTACCGAGGCCAATGGCCGTGTGCATACCAGCACCGCCTCGGTGATTGTCATGCCAGAGGTCGAGGAGCGTGAAATTAAGATCGACGAAAAAGATCTGAAATGGGAAGTTTTTTGCGCTTCAGGTCATGGCGGTCAAAGTGTCAACACGACCTATTCGGCGGTACGAGTCACCCACCTGCCCAGCGGCGTTGTTGTATCAATGCAAGATGAACGCAAACAGCTTAAGAATCGTCAGAAGGCTATGAAAATATTGGCCACCCGCCTGGCCGCGCTTGAAAAAGACAGATTAGAAGCTCAAAACTCAGCTGACCGTAAATCGCAGGTCAAGGCCGGCGACCGCAGCGAAAAAATTCGCACTTACAATTTCCCCCAGAACCGCGTGACCGATCATCGTGTGGGCATCTCATCACATGATCTGCCCAGCGTTATGGATGGCAACGTAGATGTTTTCAGCAAGGCCTTAGTCGAGGCTGAAAAACAACAGAAATTGGCAGAGCTGGCTCCCGCATGAGTGGGCAAGCTACTGCGCCCTGGTCGGTTCTGCGTTTGCTTGAATGGACGCGTGAATACCTCGAGGCCCGGGGTATTGAAAAAGGTCGGCGAGAAGCCGAAGACCTCTTGGGCCAGGTTCTAGATTTAGACCGTTTGAAGCTTTACCTTTCGTTTGAATATGAGCCTAGTCCCAGCGAACTGGCTCTTTTTCGTGAGAGGGTTGCACGAAGGGCTAAGCGAGAGCCGCGTCAATACATCGAAGGCCAAGTCGAATTCGCCGGCCTCAAGATAAAAGTAGATCGCCGAGCTCTTATCCCGAGGCCTGAGACTGAGGCGATGCTTGGTTTGGCGCTCAAAGAGTTTCATGGGCATGGGCGGTTGCGAGTGATCGATGCGGGCACGGGCAGCGGCTGTTTGGCCTTGGCCATGGCAGCTCAAGGCCATGAGGTGCTGGCCTGTGATCTTTCGCCTGAGGCACTCAGCCTAGCGCAAGAGAATGCCGAAGCCCTTGGCTTGGCGCCAAAGATTCGTTTTAAGCAGGGTGATGCCGCCAAGCTAGCTGACGAAAACGGGCTGGGCAGTTTTGATTTGGTCTTGGGCAACCCGCCCTATATCGCGCGCGCCGATATGGCGAGCTTGCAACCCGAAGTACGCGACTATGAGCCTGCCCTGGCTTTAGAGGGTGGCGAAAGCGGTCTCGATTGCATACGAGCGTGGCAGAGTTTGGGCGCATTACTTAAACCCGGTGGTCTGCTGATCTTTGAGTGCGGTCTGGGCCAAGCCGGTCTTCTGGCTCGTGAATGGTCAGGGCTCAGCACTTGGAAAGAGGCGCGCAGCGCCTTTGATCCCTTTGGAAAAGAGCGATATTTACTAGCGCTTAAGCGCTAGTTTCGGAGGAACCATGTACATTCAAGAACTGCTGCAGCACATGATGAATCACAAGGCTTCGGACCTTCATCTCAAAAGTGGCCGCCCGCCACTATTGAGGATCAACGGTGAGCTGATGCCGTTGAATGAGGTACCACCCTTGGCGCCACAACAGGTGCAAGAGTTGGCGATGCAGATCTTGAGTGAAAAGCAGCGTGCCACCTTTGAGCAAAAGAATGAAGCTGACGCGGCCTATAATTGGGAAGGTGTGGCTCGCTTTCGCGCCAACATTTTCCGGCAAAAGGGTGCACTCTCGATGGTGCTGCGCATTATTCCGGCCAAGATTCCCAGTTTAGAAGAATTAGATGTGCCCGATTCATACGCCAAGGTGGCCAACAGCGAGCGAGGATTGGTTCTGGTGACGGGCGCCACGGGATCTGGCAAATCGACTAGCCTGGCGGCGATGATTAACATGATCAATGAGAACAATCATGAGCATATTGTTACGATTGAAGATCCAATTGAGTTTCTTCACCCTGACAAAAAGTGTTCGGTTTGCCAGCGCGAAGTGGGTCTCGACACCGAGACATTTGCCTCGGCACTACGTTATGTGCTGCGTCAAGACCCTGATATTATTTTAATCGGCGAAATGCGCGACACCGAAACGGTTCGCGCGGCTCTGAGTGCGGCCGAGACAGGGCATATGGTCTTTTCTACTCTACACACGATGGATACGGTGCAGACGCTTGATCGCATTATTGATTTCTTTCCGGCTGAACAGCACGGTCAAGTGCGGCAACAATTGGCTGCCAGTCTTAGGGCTGTGATTTGTCAGCGTTTGGTGCCCCGTTCTGATAAAGAGGGGCGTATTCCTGCGGCAGAAGTGATGGTGGTCAATTCGACCATTCGTGGCCTTATTGTTGAAAATCGATTCAAACAGATCACTTCGTTTATAAAAGATGGCGAGCAAGAAGGCATGATGAGCTTTGATCAATGTCTGGTAAAACTTTTCCGCGCCAACAAGATATCTAAAGAAACTGCCCTTGCCATGGCGACGAGTCCTCAAGAAATTGAGTTGTCCATGAAGGGAATTGTTTCGTCCAAAGGTTCGGCCCAGAGCATCTTGTCGTCCATGCACTCGCAGCAGGTTAAAGATGACGTTGCCAAGTCGATGGACAAGGGTCAGGCTTACATGCGTCGGGGCATGAAAGAAGAGGCGATTGCAGAATTTAAGAAGGTCGTTCGCGACGAGCCGAATCATGCCGAAGCTCAGAATTTCTTAAATCAATTGCTGGGCTTAGAAAGTGCCGAGGCTGTGCAAAGCCAGATTAATGGATTGATTCGAAAGGGTTTGGAGTTCTTTCAAGAAGAAAAAGTTGAAGAGGCCATGGGCCAGTGGGAAGAGGCTCTTAAACTTGATCCTAGCAATGCCAAGGCAAAGGCTTATATCAAGGGTGCCAAAGAGCAGATGCAGAAATTGGTCGAAGCCAAGCAGCTTATTCAGACTGGCGTGTCGGCCTATCAGTCAGGAAACTTGTTAGGCGCCCTGCAATCTTGGGAAGCTGCCTTGCAGGCTGACCCACACAATGAGCAAGCCGAAACTTATTTGGTCGAAGGCAAAAAAGCCTTGCGCAAGATGGAAGATGATAAAGAGGCTAAGCAGCATTTTGTGAACGGTGCCAATGAGTACCAAGTTGGCAATGTCGTCGAAGCTGCTGTTGAATGGACTTGGGCCCTGCGGCTTAAATCAGAATATCAAGAGGCGCAGGAATACCTCAATGAAGCAAAGAAATATGTTGAGCAGCTTACGCTTGATCAAGTAGATGCTGCGGCGCCCGATGCAGCCGCCATTCAAGGCAGTTTCCGTTCGGCTCTGGACCATTACATCAACATGCGTTTTAAGGATGCCATTGCTATGTTAGGCCAGGCTAAGGCGCGTCGCCCCACCCATGCTGGTTTGACCGAATGGATAGAAAAAGTAAAGGTCCGAAACCGCGCCTTTCAAGACACTTATATGAAGCGTGCTAGTACGGCTCTTGAGCAGAGCGATCTATCTGAGGCTGTTACCAATTGGAAACTTGCCCTTAAGTTTGACCCCGATGATGTTCAGGCTCGCGATGCGATGGCCCAGGCTAAGCCTCGGCTTGCCCAAGAGGTCGAAAAGCTGGTTCAAGAGGGAACGCAGTACATGGCGAATAACCGTATGCGAGAGGCCGTGTCTTGTTTTGAAAAAGCTTTGCATTACGATCCTGCCAATGAAGCGGCCTTCAAGAGGTTGGAAGAGGCGCGTGAAAAATACCAGAAATTAAAGGCTATTCTCACTCAGATGAAAGGCTAGAAAAGCCTTATGAAATAAGCGAAAAGGCCTTTAATAATGACCTATATAAAGTTATGATTTCATATTCTCAAAGAGGCTTGATATGAAAGGGTTTTTGATCACTATTGCGTGTTTTATCGGGGCCGCTGTCCTGATCATGACCCAATTTGCCAGGGTCGGCGACTGGTATTGGGACAAATTGCACCGGGACGAGGGGGGGAGTCCACCTTCGGCAGAATTTCAGACCTTGTCCTATGAAAAGCCAGATGCTTTTAAGGCGAAATTTGAGCCTGTGTTGTTGGGGCGTTTACGCCTTGCCAAATTGGCCGACCTTTTCAATCAACAGATCATGTTTGTCAGTGTTACGGCCGAAACACTCGACCTCTACATCAAGACTCCGCTAGGCGGGCACATGGCCATGGCTGAGCTGGTTTACAGAAAGGCTGATTACACCTGGAACACCCTGAAGCAGCCTTATGAAGCCTACACACTCTACAAGCAAGTGTTCAACGATTTCCCCACCTACAAAGATGCCGAGGTGGCCAAGAGCGCGGCTCTTAAATTGAGAATTAGCTACTCTTACCCCGATTGAGTGCTGGGAGGCAAAGCATGAAGCGTCGCATGGGCTTGACTCTTGGCTTGAGTGGCTTGTTATTGGCACTGGGCGGGTCGTCGAATTATGCCGCTGAAACTGAAGAGTTAGTGGCTGATGAGAGTGTTGAATCGAGTGTAAAAGCCAGCCCTAGTCCCGAGGCGACACTCGTAGCCAGCCCAACGCCTTTGTCAAATGAAACGCCGGTCCCTGATAAAGATCTAACCGTGAGTAAGCCAGGTGAAGAAGACGGCGTGGTGATTATTTCGCCGGGTTCATCGTCGCCCGAAGAATCCCTAGAGGCTTTTGGCATTGATTCGCCCTTTAATTGGCGTTCTAACGCTAAAAAGCAGGTGGGCGAGCCCGATAGTCAAAGCGAAAGTGAAGAAAGCTCGATTCAGGTCAATGCTCCTGAGACCAGTGATTTGGGTGAGCGAGTAGCTTTAGAAAGCAATCGCGCCACGGGGCTGGGTGAGTATGAAGAAGTTGAAAGGGCAGGCTCATTGTTAGGTGAAGGCGAAGATCGCTTCGAAGGGCGTGTCTCGCGTGAAAAGAATGGTCGCTTTGTGGCGCAAGAAGGTGGCTTGGTTTACCTAGAGATGGAACCCGGGCGCCAGGCCTATCCCGGCACTCTTTACGCCGTCTACCGAGTTTCAGGCAGGGTTATGGCGGGCATTGAGAAACGTGACATGGGCATTGCGGCGCGAGTTGTGGCGGTGATCAAAGTGGTGCGCGTCGACTCTGAGAGCGTATTGGCTCGCATTGAAAAAGCTTATAGCGAAGTGTTCTTGGGCGATCGAATCCGCCCTCGGGACGCAGATCGCGCTAAGCATTTCGCAACCTTGCGCCAAGGGCAAGCTGAGAGTGGGGCGTCTGACATCAAAGCCCACGTGGTGGCTTTGCGTGATTTGCACCGCGTGGCCCGCATGGGCGAGTTTGTGTATATCGATGCTGGCCGTCTTAAGGGCGTTTATCCTGGCCTACGCTTAAGTGTCCAGCGCTTCAATGAACACGAGGCCGATGCTTATAGGTCACCGGGTAGCATTGGTAAAGTGGCCGACCTTTTAGTGATTTCTTCGCAACGAAATTCAGCCACGGCACGTGTGCTTAAGGCGCCTTTTGCTGTCAAGGTGGGTGATCGTGCCGGATACCGCTAAATAGGGCTAGGGGCAGTCGTCGTGGATGAACAAGCTCATTTTGAGGCGCTAAAAGAGAAGATCTTCAGCAAGACGGGTCTCGATCTGAGTCGTTATAAAGAAAACTATCTCAAACGACGCGTGGCAGCCCGTATGAGAGCTGTGGGTACAGAGGGCTATGGCGACTATGCGGTCTATCTTGACGCTAATCCCGATGAGTACCCTCGCCTCAAAGACCGTATTACCGTCAATGTCACTGAGTTTTTTCGTGACGAAGATGTTTATGACTGGTTAAGCGAAACTCTTTTTCCTTCTCTATGGGCTTTAGGTAGGCCGCTAAGGGTCTGGAGCGCCGGCTGCTCAAGTGGTGAAGAGCCCTATAGCTTAGCCATCTTACTTAAACAAACTGCCGAAAAAGCGGGGTGCAAGCCCGAGTTTTCAGTGCTGGCTACCGATCTCGACGAAGTCGTGCTAGCCAAAGCGCTCGCTGCAACTTATCCCGAAGAAGCGCTGGCGCGTTTGGGCCCCGCGGTGGCGCGCGCCAGTTTTGAAGAGAAAGGTGCTGTTCGTGTGGTGCGCCCTGAAATACGCAGCCATGTGATTATTGAGAAGCACAATCTCTTTGCTGATCCTCCGCCGACCGGCCTTGATTTGGTGGTCTGCCGCAATGTCATGATTTATTTCGAAAGGCGTTTGCAGCAACGCTTGCTTGAGTCCTTCCATAAGGCTTTGTTACCCGGTGGTTATTTTTTGACCGGCAAGACCGAAACGGTGTTGGGGCCTGCTAGGTCTCTTTACAAATCTGTTTCGGCCAAGGCCCGAGCCTTTCAGCGAGAAGCCTGACCGCATGTCGAGTTATCAAGAGCACTTCAATGTCGGACTGGCGATGGCCATGTCGCGGCGCTGGCAAGAAGCCATTCATGAGTTTGAGGCAGCGCTTGTCTTTTCGCCAAGCGAGGCTGAAGGTCAGATGCAGCTGGCCAAGGCGCGCGAGTCCTTGAGTCAGGACCAGGCTCCCACCTTGGCGGCAAGCAGTGCTGCGCCCGAATCTGAGGCCCCTGCGTCGCTCAATGCGCAGGGCGACGCTCTCATGGCTTCAGGCGAGACAGAAAAAGCCATCATTCTCTATCAGCGCTCGCTTAAGACTCAAGCACGACAGGCCGAGACTTCGTTCAAGCTAGGATTTTTGCTCGAAGGTGCTAAGCGTTGGGATGAAGCGATCGATTGCTACGAGACCGCTGTGGCAGCTTCGCCGGGTCGGGCCGCTTTGCTCTTAGTCTTGGGCAAAGCCTGTCTTAAGGCGGGCAAAGACCGGCGCGCGATCCTTGCTTTCAAGCAGTTACTCTCGGCTGATCCCAGTGATCTTGAAGCATTAAAAGGTTTATCGGCCGCGCAAGAATGGGTAGGGGATTATAAGGGCGCCAAAGTTAGCTGCGAAGCACTGCTCAAGGCTGCGCCAGATGATGATGAATCGCGTCGCCGTCTAGGCTGGTGTTTGGCGCGCTGCGGTGAGCCAAGCAAGGCGATTGAAATTTTTAAGGGTCTTTTGGTCAAATCCGGCGACCCTGCAGGCAGGCGGGCCATGCGGGCTTTTATTAGCCAGCAAGAGGGTCGCAGCGATGACGCTCTTAGCCAGTATGAGTCTGGCTTGGCTGAAGATGCCGAAGATCCCCTCTTGCTTGAGGGCTTAGCCTCACTGACTTATAAGCGGGGCGAGTTGGCAAAGGCTAAAGATGCGCTCGAGCGCTTGGTTAAGATCAGGCCAGGTGCAACCGAGGCCTGGAGCCGCCTAGGATCGATATCGCTTAAGGTCGGCGACCGCCAGGGCGCCATGCGCTGCTGGGAAGAAGCCCTGAAGAGTGATCCTGAGAACAGCTTGGTAAAGAACAACCTTCGCGTGCTCAAGGGCTGAGATGGCCTTTCAACAGCAACGTAGCATCGGGCACATGCTCATGGACCGGGGCTTGCTTAGCGCGGCGCAGCTAGAAGATGCTCTGGCTGAACAGCGCCGCACTGGCGAAAAGCTAGGGCGGGTGCTTGTACGAACGGGTCGAGTGCGCGAACGCGACATCTTGTCTGTGATGCAGGGCGTCATGGTCGTCATCTTTAACCTGGGCGAGGACGAGTTCGCCGTCGAAAGTCTGCAAGTCAGAGAAATCATTCGCTCGCAAGTCGCTTTGGCATTACCTGCGGCGCCAGATTACTTTGAGGGCATTATCAAGTATCGCGAACATGTCGTGCCCGTCATCAACTTGCGCCAACGCTTTGGCATGCCGCGCATTGAGGTCAGCGATCAATCACGCATCGTGATTTATGAAGAGCCGGGACGCCGAGTGGGTCTGCAGGTTGATGCGGTCAGTGCGGTAGCCAACATCGTGGGTGAACGTCTCGAAGCTGCGCCGCCGGCGCTGCGCGGCATACCTGGCCATTTGATTTATGGTCTGGCACGTCACGAGGGTCGCGTGGTCACGGTGCTGCAAATCGATGCTCTCTTGGCCCATGAAGACGCCCTCTTGCTGACGCCCCGCGATAGGGCGCCTGAGGCCGCATGAAGTTGGTCACCCTTTACACCCATCCCGTTAAATTGGATGCGGTTAAGAAAGTTGTTTGGGACCTGGGTTATCGCAGTTTGAGTGTGGGCCAGGTTGAAGGCTATGCGTTTCAAAAAGGCGTGTCAGATAAAGATGGCGAATTTATTGCTGCGCCGGGTCTTCGCATTAAGGTGGAATTGGCATTGCGGGACAGTGACGTCGAGAAGTTTATTGAGCTAGCTTTAGAGCTTACTCGTACGGGGCGCGTGGGCGATGGAAAGATTTTTGTGGTAGCGATCGAGCAAGTGGTGAGGGTTCGGACCGGTGAACGGGGCGAGGCCGCCCTGTGATGAGTGATCAGCGAGGAGGCAAGACGTGGCAGCAAGAATCTTGATCGTGGACGATGCGCAGTTCATGCGCATGATGCTCAAGAACATACTCTCGGGTGCTGGCTACGAAGTGGTGGGCGAGGGCGAGAATGGAGTGCAGGCCATCGAGAAGTATCGGGCCCTCAACCCAGATCTTGTGATCATGGATATGATCATGCCTGAGATGGGCGGCATCGATGCGGTGCGTGAGATCGTTAAGATTGATCCTAACGCGCGCGTGTTAATGTGTTCAGCCATGGGGCAGCAAGCCTTGGTGGTTGAAGCTATTCAAGTGGGCGCTAAAGACTTCATCGTCAAACCTTTTCAGCCCGCGGGCGTGCTTGAAGCGGTGGCTAAGGCCTTGCAATCATGAGTGACCTTAACCGGCTTAAAGACCTTGAGCTCGACGCGCTCAAGGAGATTGCCAATATTGGTGCGGCCCATTCAGCCACCGCTGTGTCACAGCTGATTGGCGCGCGCGTAGATATTAATGTGCCAAGTGTCAGTGTGATTCGCGCCCAGGATTTGCCCGACCCACTTGGAGGGCCTGAAAAAGTAGTGGCGGGAATTTATTTTCGTATTTTCGGTGATGCGCCTGGCAAGTTGCTGATCTGCCTGCCTGAAGAATCGGTGGCGCCCTTGGTGGGAATGATGATGGGGCAAGAACCCGCGGCTGGCCAAGCGCTTGATGATATGCAGCAATCGGCTTTGAAAGAGATGGGCAATATTCTATGCAGTTCCTACCTCAATGCTCTGGCTCGTTTCCTTGAGATGCAGCTGCTGCCCTCTGTCCCGGCCCTGGCCATTGATATGGTTTCGTCGTTGCTCTCGACCGTCTTAGCAGAAGTCGCTGAGCAGCAGCCTCAGGCTTTGTTGGTTGAGACTCAGATGAGTAGCCCGGGACGCCCTCTCAAGATGCACCTCTTTTTGTTGCCTGATGAAGGCGCTCTGGCCGCTATGTTGCGCGCGCTGGGCGATCGCACAGGCATTCGGCCCGGGGCCTGATGATGGCTGAGGGCGGCATGCTGCGGGTGGGCATGGCTCAAAGCGAAGTGGTGATCCCACCGATGAAGTTGGCTTGCTTCGGCGTGGGCAGCTGCGTTTGTGTGGTTCTTTATGATCCTCAGATACGTTTGGCTGGACTGGCTCACGCCATGTTGCCGAGCGCTCCGCCTCAGGGTCCGGGTGTAGGGGAAGAATTCAAGTACGCTGATTGGGCCACTCGCCGCTTGGTTGAGCTGATGGAAAAAAAAGGCGCCTCGCGTCAACATCTCTTTGCTCGCCTGGTGGGCGGGGCCAACATGTTTGCTGCGGCCACTGGACGCGAAGCGGGAAGTGAAATTTCTCTCGGCGAGCGAAATCTCAAGGCCGCCCGCCAGGCCTTGCGCGATTTAGGTGTGCCGCTGACCGCAGAAGAAGGCGGCGGCGGGGTCGGGCGCTCGCTCGAATTTAACCCCGATGACGGGTCTCTCTTAGTGCGTTCGGCTTGGGCCGATCAGCGCTGGCTGTAAACGAGGCTGCATGAAGATTAGGGTCCTTGATCGGCGCGATCCACTTCGCGCTTTTCTCGTCATCAACGTGGCCGTCACGTTGATCCTTGCGAGCTTGGCTGCGCTCTATTTGCGCTACGCCATGAACGTGCGAGGCAGCGAACTTATTCAAGCGGCCCTCTTCTTGGGGGGCGGCGCGATTGGCGTCGCTGGTTTTGTTAATTTTTGGCTGCGTCTTTTAATTACAGAAAAGCTTAAGGCCGTCTCAAAATTTGCAGAGTCGCTAGCAGCTGGTGATTTGAGCGTTGAGCTCGAGCCCTTAGCTGACGTGGGCCCGTTTGCTCGTTTAGGCGAAAATCTCGAACGCATGCGTGAGAAGAATCGTTTGGCAGTGGCTGAGATGGCCGCGGCTGCGCATAAAGTGCGACGTTTTGCGGGCAATCTTTCGGGCTCTGCCTCTGAGATGAATGCCGCAGCTGAAGAAATCACCAACACGGTGCAACAGATTAGCAAAGGGATGGAGACCCAGGCAGCTCGTACTGCCGAGACAAGTGAAGTGATGATGCGCATGTCACGTGACGTGCAGGCCGTTGCCAGCAAATCTGCGGCGGTGGCTGAGGTTTCGGCTCAGGCTTGGGAGACCGCCACCCAGGGTGGGGCTAGTGTGCGCGAGGCCACTCGGCGTATTCAAGAAATTTTTAATAAGGCGCAAGAAAGCGCTAAGGCAGTCGAAGCACTGGGCACGCAGAGCAAACGCATCAGCCAGGTGGTGGGGGTGATCAGCGGCATTGCAGATCAGACTAACCTGCTGGCCCTCAACGCCGCCATTGAAGCAGCGCGGGCAGGCGAGGCTGGGCGTGGTTTTGCCGTGGTGGCAGAAGAAGTTCGCAAGCTAGCTGAGGGTTCGGCCAAGGCTGCTGCTGAAATTAATAAACTGGTCAAAGAGATACGCCTTGAAATTGATCGTTCGGTCAAGCGCATGGCCGATGGTGCGCAAGAACTGCGCACCGGTACCGAAGTGGTCAACACCGCTGGCGAATCACTCGCTGAAATCATTGGCGTGGTCAAGAAAGTGGACGAGTTGGCCAAAGAGATATTTCAGCTGACCCAAAAGCAGTCGCAGGACAGTGATCTTGTGGTTAAGGCAGTTGAAGAGATTGCTTCAGTGGCAGAGCAAACTGCGGCTGGTACTGAAGAAGCCTCGGCCTCGACCGAGCAGCAAACCGCAAGTATGGAAGAAATGGTAACCGCAGCCCGCGAGCTCGAAGAGACGGCTGAGCATTTGGGTCGCTTGGTTTCTTACTTTAAAACGGGTCGTGAAGGCGAAGCGTGAGCGCCGATTCGTTGCAGACTCTTGATTTAAGGCTGGTGGTCTTTCGCCTGGGCTCCCTTGAGGTGGGTGTTCCGATTGAGCGTGTGAGTGAAATTGTACGTACACCACGCATGACGCGTATGCCGCGCGTGCCGCATTACGTCATTGGGTTGATGAATCAACGGGGGCGTGTTTTTCCGGTAGTGGATTTGCGTCGTCGTCTCGGTTTGCCAGCGGGTACGCCTGATCCTAAAAATCGCGTCATCGTGGTTGAGACTGCGGGCGATCCTCTGGGCTTTACCGTCGACGAGGTGCTGCAAGTTTTTCACGCGCCTGAGGGCTCACTGGGTGAAGCGCCTAGTTTAGCTGAGTCGGCAACCCGTGATTATTTGCGGGGCGTGGTAAGTCAGGGTGAGCGCATGATTTTGATGCTGGATTTAGAAAAAATCTTCATGCTTGAGGCCGAGGCAGAGGCATGAGCGCCAAGGTGCTGGTAGTCGATGATGCCGGCTTTATGCGCGCTGCGCTCAAGGATATCTTGACGCGGGCGGGTTTTGACGTGGTGGGCGAAGCCAAGACGGGCGAAGAGGCCCTGGCTCAGTTTAAAGTTCTTAAGCCCGAGTTGATTACGATGGACATCGTCATGCCTGGTATGAATGGCATCGAAACCACGCGTAAGATTATCGCGCTTGATCCCGCGGCGAGGGTCTTGATGTGCTCGGCCATGGGCCAACAGGCCCTCGTCATTGAAGCCATTCAGGCTGGCGCCCGTGATTTTGTCATCAAGCCCTTCCACGGCGATCGTGTGGTCGAGGCTTGCCGCAGGGTGCTCGGTGCTTGAAGCGCGAGAAGCTGGCAAGATCAGGGTTTTGGTGGTGGATGACTCGGCGCTGATGCGTCGTGTTATCTGCAATTTGCTCGAAGAAGATCCTGACTTAAGGGTGGTGGGAACGGCCGTCGATGGCATAGAAGCCATTGAACGCGTGCTTGAACTTAAGCCTGATGTGGTCACGCTTGACCTCGAGATGCCTCGCCTCGACGGATTGCAGACCCTGGGTTACCTGATGAGCGAGCATCCTACGCCTTGCGTCATGCTTTCAGCTTTTACACCTAGCGGCGCTGAGGCTACGCTTAAAGCTCTCGAGTATGGGGCTGCTGATTTTATTCAAAAGCCTTCGGGTTCTATCTCGCTCAATCTTGAGCGGGTTAAAGAAGAGCTGATCGCCAAAATTAAAGTAGCTAAGGGTATTGATCTGAAGCGCCTGACCTTTCGCGATGGTGAGGCCAAGCCTAAGCCTCTCGACATAGGCAAGGCTGCTTACGACGCTGAGCTAGCAGCAAACACCACGCCTAGCCGGGTTGAACGCTTGGTATTGATTGGTTGCAGCACTGGCGGGCCGCGCGCCTTGGGCGAGCTTATCCCTGCGCTGTCTAAAAACTTAAAGGCAGCGGTGCTCGTGGTGCAGCACATGTCGGCGGGCTTCACTAAAAGCCTGGCCGCTCGGCTAGACCGAGATTCGGCCATTAGTGTTAAAGAGGCGGAAGAGGGTGAGATTCTGCGCAATGGGGTGGTCTATCTGGCGCCTGGCGACTGGCATATGGAAATTGAAAAAAAAGGTTTTGAGGCTAAAGTGCGCTTGAACCAGAAACCGCCTCAATTGGGAGTGCGGCCCAGCGTGGATGTACTCTTTGCTTCGGTGGCAGCGGCTTATGGCGATAAAGTCCTGGCGTTGGTGCTTACGGGTATGGGCCGTGATGGCACCCGTGGCTTGAAAGTGCTCAAAGAAAAGGGCGCCAAGACCTTGGTACAAGACGAAAGCAGCTGTGTAGTTTTTGGCATGCCACGCTCAGCTATTCAGGCGGGCTTGGCAGATCAGGTACTGCCGCTTTCGGGGCTGGCATCGGCCGTGGCCGAGGCGATAGTCTGATGGAACAAGGCGATTTCAGAGACCTTTTTGTCAGTGAGGCTCAGGATTACGTCAATATCCTGAACCGCTCTACGCTGCGCCTCGAAAAGAATAGCCAGGATCTCGAAGCCGTGCATGAGCTTTTTCGGGCAGCCCACACTCTCAAGGGTATGGCTGCCACCATGGGCTATCAGGGCATTACCCAACTCTGCCATGAGTATGAGAGTGCACTCGACCAAATTCGCTCAGGTGCCGCACCCGCCACCCAGCCCTTAGTCGATTTGCTATTCGAGGGCGTCGATGCTCTTTCTAGACTCATTGGCGAAGTCGCCGCTGGCAATGAGAGTAGTCAGGCAGATGCTTCGCTCTTGGCTCGAATACGCCAAGCCTCAAGCGCTTCGACGCAAGCTGTTTCGCTTGGGGTAGGCTTGGCGCCGCTTACGCAGTCGGCGAGTTCTTTGCCCCCGAGGGCAACAACGGCTAGCGCACCGGGCTTGCCATCAGACAAAGCAGGCCAAGATAACGTTCTGGCTTGCTTAGCCCAGGGTAAGCGCGTGACGCGTCTCGAAGTGACTTTAGACCCTGCTTGTACTTTTAAGGGGGTGAGGGCCTTCTTAGCATTGAAGAACTTGCGGGCCGCTGGCGATGTACTCGCTAGTAACCCTGAGGGAAAGCAGCTCGAAGAGGGCAAGTTCGACCAGGGCTTTAGCATTTGGATTAGCGCTGACCGTGATCCTGAAGAGCTACGCGGTCTCTGCCTCAAAGTCACTGAAGTGGCTTCAGTATCAGCGCAAGAAATGGGCGTCTCGGCACCGACAGCTGCTCAGGGAACTTCCGAAGTGAATGTTGCGCTGCCCCCCTCGCCTCAGCCAATGAAACCCGCTTCGCTGGGGATAGGCTCGGCGGCTGGCGTTTCTGAAAAGCAGGGTGAGGGTTTGCCTGAGAATCGCGCGCCGCGCCAGACGGTGCGCGTTAGCGTCGAAAGGCTCGACCATATTGTCAACATGGTGGGTGAGCTGGTGACCGCCAAAATACGTCTCGCGCAGATCGCAAAGGACAAGCAGGTCAAAGAACTGGCTGATGCCCTGGTGCAAATTGACCACATCATGAACGAGTTGCAAGAAGAGGCCGTGGGTGCTCGCATGGTGCCTATGGAGCAGGCTTTTAGTCGTTTTCCGCGCATGGTCCGTGATTTGGCTCGGGGACTAGGTAAGCAAATTGAATTGACGCTCGAAGGTGGCGATATTGAGGTTGACCGTAGTATCTTAGACGAGATTAGCGACCCCTTAGTGCACCTGTTACGCAACGCCATTGACCATGGCATTGAGGGGCCCGAGTTACGCAGCGCCCAAGGGAAGCCTGCTACGGGTATGCTCAAGCTGGTGGCCAAGCGCGAAAAGAACCAGTTGCTGATCATTGTTGAAGATGATGGCGCGGGAATTCGCACCGATAAGGTGCGGGCGGCTGCGGTGCGCAAGGGACTTCTGAGCGAGGCTCAGGCCCGCGTGCTTTCAGAAGAAGAGGCCATCAATCTTATCGCGTTGCCGGGTTTCTCGACCGCCGAGGCGGTCACGGCTGTGTCGGGTCGCGGTGTGGGCGTCGATGCAGTACGTACCAAAGTCGAGGCCCTGGGTGGCAGCCTACGCATCGAAAGCGCGGTTGGCAAAGGCTCACAGTTCAGGGTGCGTCTGCCCCTCAGTCTGGCTATTATTCAGGCTCTCTTGGTTAAGATCGGGCGCGAGGAATATGCTGCCCCAGTGGCCAATGTGGTGGAAGCCTTTGAGGCTACCGCTGCAGACATCAAGAGCATGCACGGCCAACCCGTGATCATGCTGCGAGACGAGGTACTGCCAGTCTTTCGGCTCGATACCATTCTTGAGCTGCCCGTCGCTCGGCCTGCTCTGGCTCCGTATTTCACGGTGCTGGTGGTCGAGGCAGGAGAAAAAAGGGCCGGCTTGGTGGTCGATGAAGTGGTTGCGCAGCTTGAGGTGGCCATTAAGGCCCTGGGCCGCAGCCTCAAGACTGTACGGGGTTTTGGCGGGGTCACGATATTGGGCGATGGGCGCATTTGCCTAATTTTAGATTTTAATTCGCTTCTCGAGATTTAAGCATGCTCGAAACCAGAGTTTATGAAGCTCTTGAAGAAATCGGCAACGTGGGTTCAGCCCACGCTGTGACCGCGTTATCGCAGCTGCTTGAAAAGACCTGCATGATTTCTACACCCACGGTACACGTGGTAGATCGTTCGGCATTGTCAGGGCTGGCCGGCGCTGCAGATGCCTTGGTGGCAGGTGTGACCTTTCACGTGGTCGGCGATGCTTCGGCCCGCGTGCTGCTCATTTTGCCTAGACCCTGCGCTTTGGAGCTGGTGGATGTGCTGCTACGCCAGCCACCGGGAACCACGAAGACCCTTAACGAGCTGGGCAATTCTACCATTCGTGAGACCGGAAACATTATGGCTTCGGCCTACCTCAACGGTTTGAGCGATTTTTTGGCCATGCTATTGCTGCCATCGGTGCCTAATCTCGTGTTTGATATTTCGAGCACCGTGCTCGACCTGAGCGCTGAAGGCGTTGAGCTAGACGAGGGTAAAGTGGTGGGGGTCTCGACTGAAGTGAGGGCCGAAGGCACTGGGGTTAAAGGTCATCTTTTTATGTTTGTGGACTCGAGTTCGTTGGAAGTCATGGTGCAAAGCGCTGAATTGGTGTCGAAATGATGCGTGACGAACAACTTTTTATTTTAGATGTGGGTACTCGCAAGGTGGCTGGTTTGATCATTAGCCGCGGCGAAGCCGGGCCCCAGATACGAGCTTGGAAAGTCATCGAGCACCCTGAACGTGCCATGATCGACGGTATGGTGCATCACGTCGATAAGGCCGCCAAAGTAGTGAGCGCGCTAAAGCGTGAGCTCGAAGCTGAGTTGGGCAGCCCGCTGAGCGATGCCCATGTGGCTGTAGCCGGCAGAAGTCTTTTGGCCAGTGAAGCGCGCTTTGAATTCACTCTGGGAACCCAGGCACCCTTGACTCGTTCAGATGTACTTGGCATGGAGCTGCAAGCTGTTAAATCAGCTCGTGCAGCCCTCAGTGATGCGCGCGCTTCAGCAGGCTGCCACTGTGTGGGTTACTCAGTACTTCGATATGAGTTAGATGGCGTTGAGATTCGATCCCTGGAAGGCCATAGTGGCGAGAAAGCAGCTATTAAAGTGCTGGCGACCTTTTTGCCCAAGATGGTCCTCGATTCACTCTCGGCGGTGCTTCGCTTATCGGGTTTGGGCTTGGCTAGTTTGACGCTTGAGCCCATGGCTGCAGTCGAGTTGGCCGTGCCCGAAGATCTGCGTCGGCTCAACCTTTGCCTGGTCGATGTGGGTGCCGGCACCTCAGACTTGGCCTTGACCCAAGATGGGCAGGTGGCGGCTTATGCCATGGTGCCTTTGGCGGGTGATGAGATTAGCGAAGCGCTCTGTGATAGCTACTTGCTCGATTTTCAGCAGGCTGAGAGCCTGAAGCGTTGGGACCCAAGCGATGGCGAAGCCGAAGTGCGCGATGTGTTTGGTCAGACGCGCCGCTTAGGCGCTGCCCAGGTTTGGGACACGGCCTTTCCGGCAATTCAGCGTTGGGCCCAAGAAGTGGCAGCTAAGATTCTTGAGTTGAACAAGGGCAAAGCCCCTCAGGCCACTTTGTTAGTGGGCGGTGGCAGTCAGTGTCCTGGTATGGAAGCTGAGCTGGCTAAAGCTTTAGGTGTTCCTGCTTCGCGTGTAGGGCGTAGGCCCGCCTCACTGCAAAATGTTTTCGAGATCCTGCCCGAGGGCTTGAACGAAGCTTGGTGCGTGACTCCCTTGGGCATGGCAGCTCTCGCTTTGCGTGAACGAGGGCTGCCTTTTGCCCACTACCGCGTGAACGATGCGCGCGTGCAAGTGTTGCGTCTCAATCAACGCGTGACAGCTTTTGACGCATTACTGGCCGCTGGTAAGGATATGAGTGAATTCTTTCCGCGTCCTGGTTTGGCTCTGACTTATGAATGGGCTGGCCAAGCCCGCGTCGAGAAGGGTGGTATGGGCGTGGCGGCCCGCTTGCGGGTCAATGGTTCGCCAGCTGAGTTTGACCAAGAAATACAGCCGGGTGATTCACTTAATTTCAGCCCAGCTCGGCCAGGCCATGATGCCAGTCTTACGGTGAGCCAAGCTCTTGAACGTGAAGGCTTGGGTCTAACTCAAATTACGCTAAATGGCGAAGCGCGAGATCTGGCGGGTGAGGTCTGGGTCAATGGTAGACCCTCGAGTTTGGATGAACCGCTCTTGGACCGTGCTCGGCTTGAACCCCGTTTAGGCATGGATATTTCGAGTCTCTTGGCGGCCCAAGGCGTTGATTTGCAGGGTTTGATTAGCCGTGGCATTGCCGTGACGCTTAATGGTGAACCCCGGGTGCTGACCCAGCGCAATTACAGGCTAAAGATAAATAGCCGCGATGCCACGCTCGAGGCACAACTCAAGTCGGGTGACGTTGTTGAGTTTGACCCAAGCGCTAGTTTTCAAGAACGCGTGCGCGACTTGCTGCCGGGCATGAGCGGTTCGGGCTTTGTTCGCCTTTTGGTGAATCAGAGGCCTTTTCAAGCGCCGGCTTCGGCTCCAAAAATCACGATGAATGGTCGCGAAGTGTCGGCCGATGAGTTCCTGATCGATGGTGCTGAGATCAGCACCGAAGGCGCGGCCCGCCTGCATCTTTTTGAGCTGCTGGCTCGCCTGCCTCTCGATAAGGCCCGCCAAGACGCCCGGCGCTATGAGACCTTGGTTAATGGGCAGGCCGTGGGTTTTAACGCAGTGCTGCGCGACGGAGATGAAGTATCGCTGCTCTTTGATGGTGTAGCTCCGCCTTTGCCTTTGACGGTCCCGTGAGTCGCGATTTGCGCCCTTGGGTAAGCCTCAATGCGGCCCTGTCCCTGGGGCCGCTGACGTTTCACAGGGTGCTGCGCGCCTTTGGCTCACCTGCTGCCGCACTGGCGAGTCATGCCACCGGGTGGGCTCGTGAGATTGTAGGCATGGGTCGGGCCACGGCCGAAAAGATTCTCGACGAGGCAAAGGCTTTTGATGCTGAGCGCGAGTTGGCCGAATGTGATCGCCTCAAGATTCGGGTGCTTTGTCTGGCAGACCGGGACTATCCAGCCAGCCTACTGCAAGCTGCCGATGCGCCGCCATTGCTCTATGTGCAGGGAACCCTGCCAGGTATAGAACGCCGTTTGATTGGGGTGGTGGGTTCGCGCAAACCCAGCGCCTATGGCCAGGCTCAATGCCAACGTCTTGTAGCGGGCTTGGTAGCTCGCGGCGCAGGGGTGGTCTCAGGGTTAGCTCGTGGCATTGATGCCAAGGCCCATGAAGAAGCCTTGCGTAAAGGCGGCTGCACCTTGGCCGTCTTGGGTTCTGGTTTGCTAGATATTTATCCCTCTGAGCATCAAGCTTTAGCCGCAGACATCGCGGCATCTCATGGTGCACTTATTTCGCAATTTCCTTTGAAGGCTGCGCCTGACAAGCGTCGTTTTCCGGCACGCAACAGCGTGATCGCAGCCCTCAGCTCAGGCGTGTTGGTGGTTGAAGGTCGGCGCGATTCGGGCTCTCTCATCACAGCTCGCCTGAGTCTTGAGCATGGTCGTGATGTATTTGCTGTGCCAGGCCCCCTGGGTGTTGAGCTGAGTGAAGGCCCCAACCGCCTGATTCAAAAAGGCGCCAAGTTAGTGACCCGGGCAGAGGATATTTTGGCTGAATATCCCGAATATGCTTCGCTGCGACGAGCAGCTTTGGCCCCGACTGAGCCAAGCCTACCGGGCCTTCTGGTGATGCCTGAGTTGAATGGCGAAGAGAGCTTGCTCATTCAGTCATTGCGTCAATCGGGTCAAGTATCGATGGACCAATTGGCCCAGAGCTTGGGCCTAGCCGCATCACGGGTAGGGGCCCTCGTTACCCTCTTAGAGATCAAAGGAGCCCTGCGCCAATTGCCGGGGTCACGCATCGAAGCTCTTTAACCTAGCGAGACCGAAGGAGTAGCACCCTATGGCAGATAATCTCGTCATCGTCGAGTCGCCGGCCAAAGCCAAGACTATCAATAAGTTCTTGGGCAAGAATTTTTTAGTTAAGGCCAGCATGGGCCATGTCAAAGATCTGCCCAAGTCCAAGTTGGGCGTTGATCCCGAGAATAATTTTGAGCCGCACTACATTACCATTCGCACGCGTAGCAAGTTGCTCAAGGAGCTTAAAGGATTAGCCAAAAAGGCTAAGCGCGTTTATCTCGCAACGGACCCTGACCGTGAAGGCGAGGCCATTGGTTGGCATTTGGCGAACGAGCTTAAAAGCAATAAGAATGAAGTTCACCGCATTCTTTTTCATGAAATTACCAAGAAAGCGGTGCAGGGTGCGCTTGAAAATCCTCGCCCCTTAGATATGAACTTGGTGAACGCTCAGCAAGCCAGGCGCATATTAGACCGCCTTGTAGGCTATTCGCTTTCGCCTCTCTTGTGGAAAAACGTGCGTCGGGGCCTATCGGCGGGCCGCGTGCAGAGCGTGGCTGTTCGCTTAGTGGTAGAACGCGAAGACGAGATTGACGCCTTCAAGCCCGAAGAGTATTGGGAGCTTAGCGCCCGTCTCAAGGCGGCCCAAGGTGAATTTACGGCTATGCTCAGTTCAGTGGATGGCGAAAAGGCTGAACGCATCGTTGGTGAGCGAGCCAAGTCTTTGGCCCTGTGCTTGCCAGGCGCAGAGTGGCGGGTGGCTAGTTTAATTAAGAAAGAACAGCGCCGTTCGCCTCAAGCACCCTTTATAACCTCGACCATGCAGCAAGAGGCGGCTCGCAAGCTTCATTTTTCGGCAAAAAAGACCATGCTCTTGGCCCAGCAACTTTATGAGGGTTTAGACTTAGGTGCCGAGGGGCCCGTGGGCTTGATCACCTATATGCGTACAGATTCTGTGCGCGTAGCTGAAGAAGCCCAGATCGAAGCCCGTGAAGTGGTCACTCGTTTATTTGGGGCCGATCATTTGCCTGACAAGGCCAATGTCTACAAGACTAAGCGTCAAGGGCAAGATGCCCACGAAGCCATACGCCCTAGCTCGGCGGCCCGCGAGCCTCGCGCCATAGCCGCCTTCTTGAACCCAGATCAAATGAAGCTTTATCGCCTTATCTGGACCCGTTTTGTGGCTAGTCAGATGGTGGTGGCTGTCTTTGACCAGACCAGCGTCGAAGCCGAAGCCAAGCTCGAAGCAACTGCGCCGGGCAAGCTAGCGATTTTCCGCGCAAGCGGGTCCATGATGAAATTCCCTGGTTTCTTAGCGGCCTGGAATTTTGATAAGCCGGCTGAAGAAGTGCTACCTGAAAAAGATGAAAAGGACGATGAGAAGGATGAAAAGACTAAAGAATTGCCGCCCCTGACTGAGAACGAGCCGCTCAAGTACCTTGCTTCGGACCCCAGCCAGCACTATACCCAGCCGCCCCCGCGTTTTAATGATGCGACCTTAGTTAAGACGCTTGAAGAATTGGGCATCGGCCGTCCATCCACTTACGCGCCGATTTTATCCACCATTCAGGATCGCGGTTATGTGGATCGTATTGAGGGCGGGCGTTACAAGCCTACTGAGCTAGGCGTCCTTATCACTAAGCTTTTGGTGCAGCACTTTCACGACGTTCTTAACGTCGATTTTACGGCTGGGCTTGAAAGTGAGCTCGACAAGATTGAAGAAGGTAGCCTGCTTTGGCAACAAGTCGTGCGTGATTTTTATGATCCCTTTTCGCGAGATATGGTCAAAGCCAGCGAAGAGATGAAGGACGTAAAGAAAAATCTCGAGGTCAGTACCGACGTCATTTGCGAAACCTGCGGCTCGAACATGGTGGTCAAATGGGGGCGACATGGCAAGTTTCTAGCCTGCCCCAAGTATCCTGAGTGCAAAAATACCAAGCCTATGGAACAAGGCCCCGACGGTAAGATTCAGGAAAAAGTCGAAGACGCTCTCAATGAGAATTGTGAGCGTTGCAGCAAACCGCTAGTTTATAAGCAGGGTCGTTTTGGCCGCTTTATCGCTTGCTCGGGTTATCCTGACTGCAAGTTCACCCGTGCTATCAAACAGGGCACGGGTGTGAAATGTCCAAAATGCGAAGGCGGCGAAGGTGGCGAAGTCGTGGTCAAGCGGAGCAAGCGCGGACGCGTTTTCTTTGGTTGCTCGGCCTATCCGAAATGTGATTTTGTGTCTTGGGGCAAACCCGTTATTAAGCCCTGCCCTAAATGTGGGGCCAAGTACCTGAGTGAGAAAGTCACCAAACGTGACGGCCAACAGTTGATTTGCGCCACCGAAGACTGTGGCCACCGTGAACCCATGCCGGGCAGCGAACCCGCGCCCGCGCCCGCGACGGCCTGAGCTTGGCACA
The DNA here is from genome assembly GCA_964521965.1 of uncultured bacterium. Taxonomy (GTDB): domain Bacteria; phylum Oederibacteriota; class JAJYGY01; order JAJYGY01; family DAIDJD01; genus CAZFUM01. Next base: position 33,513 of record CAZFUM010000004.1, read on the forward strand.
GTCCCAAGTTAGCATCATTGGCGGTGGTCTGGCAGGTTGCGAGGCCGCTCTCGCCGCGGCAAGAGGCGGTGCCAAAGTCAGGCTTTACGAGATGCGCCCAGCCACCGGCACCGAGGCTCACCTAAGCTCGAATTTGGCCGAATTGGTCTGCAGCAATAGCTTGAAATCGCTCGAGCCAATAAGCGCGCCCTGGCTGCTTAAGCGTGAGATGCTTAGGCTAGGCAGCCAGCTGATACCAGCTGCGTTTGAAGCCCGGGTGGCTGCTGGCGTAAATCTAAGTGTGGATCGCGCTCTTTTTAGTCAGGCGGTCGAACGCAGGATAGCTGCAGAACCTTTGATTGAAGTGCTGCGTGAGCGCATCGATGAACCGGGGCCAGATGGCATTTGGATCATCGCTACAGGCCCGCTCACCGAAGGGCGCCTAGCAAAATGCTTGCAAGGCAAGTTGGGGCAGCAACATCTCTATTTCTATGATGCGATTGCGCCCATCGTTACCGCCGAGTCTCTCGACCGAGGGCATTGCTTCGAGGCTTCGCGCTGGGGCCGTGGCGGGGCAGATTATATCAATTGTCCCCTCGATAAGGTCGAGTACGAAGCTTTGATTGCGGCCTTGGGCAGCGGTGAAAAACATTTGCCGCACGATTTTGAGCAAGGCAAGTATTTCGAAGGCTGCTTGCCGGTTGAAGAGCTCGTGCGTCGTGGGCCAGAGACCTTGCGTTTTGGGCCTCTCAAGCCAGTGGGCTTGACCGATCCTAAAACCGGCAAACGGCCTTATGCATGCGTGCAGTTAAGGCGTGAAAATGCTGCCGGCAGTTTATACAATCTCGTAGGCTTTCAGACTCAGCTTAAATGGGGTGAGCAAGAAAAAGTCCTACGCTTGATACCCGCGCTAAAGCAGGCCGAGTTTGCCCGCTTTGGCAGCGTCCATCGTAATACCTATGTGAATGCGCCGACGCATCTTGAAGGGGGTCTGCGTTTTAGAGCCGAAGCTCGCATCTATTTTGCGGGCCAGATCACCGGCGTGGAAGGTTATACCGAGTCAGCGGCTTCAGGTTTGCTGGCGGGCATCAATGCTGCTCGCCAGGTTCAAGGCAAGGACTTTGTGGTGCCGCCGCGTAATAGCATGTTGGGTTCCTTGGTTCATTACCTGACGGCATCTGAGCCAACCCATTTTCAGCCGGTGAATGCTATGTGGGGTCTGGTGGAACCCTTGCTGGTGACGGGTAAAAAAGAATCTAAATATCAGCGCTACCTAAAATATAGGGATCGCGCCAAAATAGAATTCGAGGCCTGGCTGGCCAAGCACGACCTGGTAGCAGGATCAGCGCAGGCATTTGACGAGCAGGCTGAGCAGGCGACTCGTGAGGCCGAGGCTAAAAAAGAGGTGAGCGTGTCATGAAAGAAATTCAAAATAAAGCCAGTGTTCTTATTGAGGCCTTGCCTTACATACGTCGTTTTCAAGGGCGCGTCGTCGTAATTAAGTATGGCGGGGCAGCCATGACTGATGAAAAGCTTAAGGCCAGCGTGGCCCAAGATCTGCTGCTGCTTAAAACCGTAGGTTTACTGCCGGTGGTAGTGCATGGCGGTGGCCCTGAGATTACGGCTCAAATGAAGGCCCAAGGCAAAGAAGCTAAATTTATTAAAGGTCTGCGGGTGACCGATGCCGACACCATGGCCATCACTGAAATGGTGTTGGTGGGTAAGGTGAATCAACAGATTGTAGGTTATTTGAATCGCCATGGGCAAGTGGCGGTCGGTCTTTCAGGCAAAGATGGGCATTTGCTTGAAGTGATCAAACATAAGAGTAAAGACGGCGATCTTGGTTTCGTGGGCCAAGTGAGTGTCGTTAATCCGGCTATTCTTGAAGCATTGGATGCCAAGGGCTTTATGCCTGTCATTGCACCCGTGGGCATGGATAAGAATGGTCAAGCTTACAATTGCAATGCCGACATTGTCGCTGGCGCCATAGCCGCCGCGCTTAAAGCAGAGAAGTTGGTATTGATGACTGATCAGCCAGGCATTTTAAAAGATTTGAAGAAGCCAGAGAGCCTGATTGCTACCTTGCGTCTTAAAGACGTGCCAGCTTTGGTCAAGAGTGGGGTGATTGATAAAGGCATGATTCCTAAGGTGCAGGCCTGCGAGATGGCTCTTAAGGCAGGGGTGTCTAAGGTGCATATCATCGATGGCCGAACGCCCCATGCGTTACTGCTTGAAATTTTTACTGATCAAGGCATTGGCACCGAGATCACGCGGTGAGCAATGCCCGGGCCATAGCCGCGGACAAGCGGTACATCTTGGCTACCTATAAGCGGAATCCCTTGGCCATTGTTCGTGCCAAGGGCGCTTATGTTTGGGATGCCAATGGCCGTCGTTACCTTGATTTTTTAACGGGCATTACCGTCAATATGATCGGGCATGGTCATCCGGTCATCTTAAGTGCAATTCGCGCCCAGTTAGCCAGGGTCACGCACGTTGGCAATCTATTTTATACGCCCCTGCAAGCTCAGTTGGCGGCTGAATTGCTCAAGGGTAGTTTTGCCCGTAAGGTGGCTTTTGCCAATACGGGTGCAGAAGCTATCGAGCTATGCATCAAATTGGCGCGCTTGTATGGCGCAGCGAAGGGACGGCATGAGATCATTACATTTCAGGGAAGCTTCCACGGTCGCACTTATGGGGCATTAAGCGCTACAGCCCAGAAGTCGATGCATGAGGGCTTAGGTCCTATGCTGTCGGGTTTCCGCTATGCTCGATATAATGATTTAGCCAGTGTCATTCGACTTGTGGGCCGCAAGACAGCTGCAATTTTGGTTGAGCCGGTGCAAGGCGAAGGCGGGGTTAAACCAGCTACGCGCGAGTTCTTGGTAGGGTTGCGCAGGCTTTGTAATCGTAAAGGGCTGCTTCTCATGGTCGATGAGATTCAGACGGGTTTGGGCCGCACGGGCAAGATGTACGCCTATCAGCATCTGGGGCATGCCTTTAACCCTGACGTCATGACCTTGGCCAAGGCTTTGGG
>CAZFUM010000005.1:0-35487 GCA_964521965.1 uncultured bacterium
TATGAGGCCGTCGAGTCTGCCTTGAAGGCCGGCCAATATGCCCAGGCTGCGGCTGCTGTTGATAGTGGCAAGAGTAACTATGGCAGCGCCTCGGCCCTTTTATTTCACCTCGATAAGGCCTGGGCTCTGCATTTGGCAAGCCAATATTCCGATAGCAATATTGAGCTCGAAGTGGCTGTACACTTGATGGATGAGCTCTATACCAAAAGTCTCAGCAGCGAAGCCTTGGCTTTCTTGGGCAATGACATGAGTCTGCCCTATCAAGGTGAAAATTTTGAGCGAGTTTTTGCACACGTTTTAGGCATGTTGAATTATTCCATGCTGGGTGATTACGAAGCAGCTCAGGTCGAGGCCCGTCGCGCCGATGATAAGCTGCGCCAATACAGCCGTGATATGGAAGGCAAAGTCACCTACCGCGAAGACGCCCTGGCTCGTTGCCTATCGGCAGCGCTTTATGAGCGTGAAGGAAAATCGAGTTGGTCGGACGCCTATATCGACTTGAAGAAAAGTGACGAGGCCTTTGGCAGCTATACAGCTCATTACGCTACGCCTTTTCCTAGCAGCTTGGCGGTTCAGTTGCTTCGCTTTGCCCGGGGTCTCGGTGAGCGCGAAGATCAAGAGGCCTATCAAGCTCGCTTTGGGCCCATGGAGGCGCCGTCGTTAGAATCGTTAAGAAAAGAAAAAGGCGAGGTGCTGGTGCTGCTTTATCAGGGCATGGCGCCGGTTAAGATGAATGATTTCTTGACCCTGCCTATCGCCTTGGAAGACGGCACGCGACAATATTTTCGGGCAGCCTTTCCCCGCTTTGAAAGTCGCTCGGGTGGCGTGACTCCGGCACAGCTGGGCGTGACGGGCCAGACCCCAGCTGCAGATTTTGAGGTTTATAGTGATTTTGATGCGATCGCGCGTAAAGATCTTGAAGAGCGCGTCGCCAAAATCAGTTTAAAAGCGATTGCTCGCGCGACCGTTAAATTCCAGGCAGCTCGGGCTATTCAGCAAAAGGCCAAAGAAGCCGGGGGCTTGGCTGAATTGATGGCTATTTTAGGTACCAATATATACGGCATTGTTTCTGAGCAGGCCGACACTCGCTCTTGGCGAGTCTTGCCAGCTCGGGTTTTGTTGGCACGTATAGCCCTGTCCCCGGGTCGCCATCAGCTGAGTGTGACCGTGCGTTACCCGCAAGGCCCAGTGGAACTGCCTTTGGGAGAGCTCGTCATCAAGCCGGGCTCTAAGTTGTTCCGCCACCTTTCACTTTATTGATCTTGTGAAAATTATTGGCAACGGCATCGATGTCATTGAGATTCCCCGCATAAAGGCGGCCATCGAACGCCATGGCGAGCGTTTTTTTCGCAAGGTTTATACGGCGGCAGAGGTGGCTTACTGTGAGTCTAAGAAAGACAAGTGGGCGTCTTATGCTGCGCGTTGGGCTGCTAAAGAGGCGGTTTTTAAAGCTTATGGCACCGGTTGGCAGGGTCTTTGGTGGCTGAATCAAATCGAAGTCATTAAACATTCGAGTGGCAAGCCAGCGATAAGGCTACTAGCGAGTGCTGCCAAGGCGCAGGCAAAACACGGCGATGCCCATATCGAGTTGTCATTGACGCACGGGCGCGAGATTGCTGTGGCGCAGGCCCTTTTGGTGGGGGCATGACATGTTGCTCGTGACCGCTGCCCAAGCTCGCCAGCTTGACCGCAAGGCCATCGACGAATGGGGCATTTCTGAGGCTGTCTTGATGGAAAACGCCGGCACCCAGTCAGCTCAAGTGGCTGAAAGGGAATTCGGCCCATTAGCAGGTCGGCGTGTTGTGATCTGTTTTGGCAAAGGCCGCAATGGCGGCGACGCCCTGGTATGCGCTCGCCATCTCTTGAATCAAGGGGCTCAGGTGGCTCTCTTGGGCCTAGGCACCATGGCTGATTGCTCTCAGCCCACACAATTTCAATGGGGTTTGCTTGAAAAGTTAGGCCAAGCTCCCCGCCAGGCAAGCTTGCAAGAATTGCTAGAGGCTTTGGGTCAGGCAGACCTTGTCATTGATGGTTTGCTCGGCACAGGCAGTTCACTGCCATTGCGAGAGCCTGTCTTGGCATGGATCTCAGCATTGCAGGCCTGGGACGGACCGCTGCTAGCTTTAGACCTGCCTTCGGGCTTGAATCCTGATACAGGTCAACTGCCTGGCCCCACGGTGCACGCCACGGTAACCGTCACCTATGGCTGGGTGAAGCGGGGGCTGGTGCTTGAGCCGGGCCGCAGACAAGTCGGTAAATTGGTGGTGGCTGATATTGGTCTGCCCCGTATTTTTGCCGCAGGCCTGCAAGACACGGCAGATTACAGTACCTCAGCTGATCTAGCGCCCTTGCTGCCTTGGCGTGACAACGATTCTCATAAACGCTCTTTGGGCGTGACCCTCATTATTGCGGGTAGCCAGTCTTATGCCGGGGCCGCAGCTTTGGCGGCTCGCGCGGCCTATCGCTCAGGCTTGGGCTTAGTCAGGGCCTATGTGCCCAAGTCGGTGCTGGGGCCCTTGCAGAGTTTGGTGCCTGAGTGCGTGGCTAAGGCAGGATACGATGAGCAAATTCTCAGTGAAGCTGATTTAGCTAGCTTGATTGAATGGGCGCTTGATTGCCAGTCCTTGGTATTGGGGCCAGGCCTAGGTCGTGAGCCTGGCACCCAGGCTTTGGTGAAGGCGCTTTGGGCTCAAGTCAAGCAACCCATCTTGGTCGACGCCGATGCCCTTTTTGCCTTGGCCCAGGGCCCCTGGGTCAAGCCAGCGGGCCCGCGATTGCTCACGCCTCATGACGGCGAACTGGCCCGTTTTTTAAAACCTGAGCTCACCGCCAGCTTTAAGGCGGACCGCCTTGAGGCTGCTCGCCAATGGGCGCGTCAAAGTCAAGTTTGCTGGCTGCTTAAAGGGCCAGGCAGTCTCGTGGCCTCACCCGAGGGGCAGCTTAGTGTCAATTCAACCGGTGGGCCTGAGCTTGCCAGTGCAGGCACGGGCGATGTTTTGGCAGGCTTGGCGGGCGCCCTTTTGGCGATGGGCCTAGAGCCCTGGGATGCAGGCCGTTTAGCAGCCCATTGGCAAGGCCTGGCTGCTGAATCCCTGCTTCGCTTAGGGATAGGTCAGGGCCTGACGGCCACTGATTTGGCTGATAACTTGCCCCGCGTACGGGTGGAACTCGCGGGTCCGAAAAGGTAAAATAACGGCTTCAAAACGAGTATCTCTTGGGGGTTTGTCCATGAATCAAGCCATCATCGTCGGGGTCGCTGTGATCCTCTTGCTCTTTGTTTGGACCTGGATCGGGATGGTCATCATGAACCGCATCTCTCTCGAGCGAAAGATCGAGAAGCTTTCGGCCATCACCAACCCTCTGCCCGATGAAGAACGCAACCTGCGTCAGCTCAAAGATTTGCGCAGCATGGAGCAGGCCAAGGTGGGTTCGGCCAAGCTAGTCATTGTGACCTTTATGCTTTTCTTGATTGTTACCGTTGCCGTGGCCCCCTGGTACGAGCCCCTGCGTGAGCTCTTTGGCTTCGAAACTCTGCGTTCTTACGTCATGATGGCCATCATTGCGTTAACCTTCTTTTGCATCCCAACTTTTGTGGGTCTCTCGTTAGCGGGTGCCCGTCCCAAAGATGAAGGAAAAGCAAATAAAGTCGCGTCAGGCAAGGCGGCGTGAAGACAGCCTGGCTGGCCCTGGGTGCGCTGCTAGCCATCTCGCTCGCAGCTTGTCATCGTGTCAGCAAAGACCACGCTCTGATTCTTAAACTCGACCCGCCCATTCCTAAGGCGGGTCAATGGATCACCATGACCGTGAAGCCGCAGCGGCCTGTTCAATTGCAATGGGTTTCAGGTACGGTGAAGATTTTTATGGCGCCGGTGGTGGCGTTGAAGCCCAATGAAAGTCGCGACACCTGGACTTTTCGTATGATGATCCCTGGTCTGGTTTTGATTCCCAAAGGTCAGTATGAAGCCGCGGCCTGGGGTGAAGACCAAGACGGCGCCCGCTGGCAGGGAAATTATCAAGTCAGCGTCCCTTAGATTCTGAGAGCCATGAGCGAATCCAAAAAGAAAACCAAGCAAGTTGTGCGGCGTGCGCCGCAGGGCGTGACACCCAAAGCCCCGGCACTTACGGGTTACGAGAAGAATCCTGCCGCTGTGCGCCGCCAGGTCAAGATCATTTTGCTGATCTTCCTTGTTTTGGGCGCTGTCTATGGCGTTTGGGGTTGGGGCGAAGACAGTGGTTGGGGCAACCCTGACCGGGCCGTCAAGATGAAGCTCGATGCAGCTAGCCAAGCCTTTCTTAATCGCGACCTGAACGGCGCGGTATCTATTTACGAGCGCTTGCTCAAGAAGTATCCCCAGCACTCCCAAGCTAGCCAGGCCCTCACTCAGCTTGCCGGCGCTTACGAAGAGCTGGGCCTTTGGTCCTTGGCCGAGGGCGCCTATGGCCGTCTTATGCTTGAGCTTGAAAAAGATAACACGAAGAGGGACCTGCGTGCCTACACCTTGCTGCAAGTAGCCAAGATTAAAGATAAACAGGGTCAAAGCTCTGAGGCAGCGCGCCTTTTCCAGCGGGTTCGCGATGAGCACCCCAAGACTGACTGGGCGGGCGAGGCTCTCTCGGGCCTAGGCGAGTTGCGCATGGGTCAGCGCGATTACAAAGCTGCTACCGAGGTTTATCGCCGCCTTATCAAAGAAATGCCTGGCGGATTTTTGGCCGCAGAAGCCCAAAGCCAAATCGGCGCGTGTCTTGAAGCCCAGAATAAATTGGCCGAAGCGGTCTTGGCCTACCAGGTTGTGATTGATCGTTATCCCAGCGCTGTTTGGGACAATGCCAAGGCCCGCATAGAGGCCCTCAAGGCCCGTTTGCATGCCCCCAAAAAAGGAAAATGAGCGCGCCTTTTTAAGCCGCCTGCGACGCTCTTTGCCGGTCGCGCCTGGCCTGATCTTGGGGCCTGGCGATGACGCCGCCCTCTTATCTGTCAAATCGAATTTTGAAATGGCCCTAACTTGCGATCTCATGATCGAAGGCCGTCATTTTTTGCGTCCTGGCCGCGACCCCTTTGCCTTGGGCTTTAAAGCTGCAGCTGTGAATTTATCTGATTTGGCTGCCATGGGCGCCCGGCCTCGGGCCTTGCTCTGCTCACTCGCATTGCCGCGTGCCCTTTGGCGGGCCAGTTTCTTAGATCCATTTTTCTTGGGCCTGAGGGCCATGAGCGAGGCCTTTGGCGCCAGTTTAGCAGGGGGCGATTGCTCAGCCTCGCCCCAGGGGCTCTTTATCGATGTGACGGCCGTGGGTGAGGTTGAAAAGGGCAAAGCTCTGAGGCGTTCTCAAGCCCGGCCTGGTGATGACCTTTATTGCACGGGCAGCCTGGGTGATGCTGCCGCGGGCCTCAAACTTAAATTAGAACCAGCTTTGGCTAAGGGCTTGCAGGCAGGCCATAAGGCTTGGCTGCTCAAGCGCCAAAGTTCACCGCTGCCGCGTATTTTGGCAGGTCGTTTTTTAATTGAAAAAAATCTCTCGCGCTGTGCCATCGATATCTCAGATGGCTTGGCCAGCGAAGCTTGGCATTTATCACGTGAAAGTAAAGTTGCCATTGAATTAGATGCAGAGGCGATACCCCTTAGCGCAGCCCTGCGCGCGGCGGCTAGCGCCTGGCGTCGCCCGGCATTAGATTTTGCCCTGACGGGCGGAGAAGACTATGAGCTACTTTTTAGCGCGCCGCCCCAGTCGCGCAGTCGCTTGGTGCGCGATTTTAGCCGCCTCACGGGCTGTCGCTTACACGCTATTGGCCGGGTGCTTCGCGGCCGTGGCGTGCGTCTGCGTCAAGGCAAGCATTTGCGGCCTTTATCGGCCCAAGTTGGTTTTGACCATTTTCAATGAGCACTGAGACTCGATATTGCGCTGGGCCCGAAGAGACCCAGGCCTTGGGCCAAGAGTGGGCGGCACGGCTGCAGGCTGGCGATGTGCTGTTGCTCAGTGGTCCTCTGGGTGCGGGCAAGACCCTTTTGGCGCGGGGCATTTGTGAGGGCCTGGGCCTGGACCCCCATCAGGTGCTCTCGCCAACGTTTACGATTGTGCATGAGTACCGCGGCGCCAAACTTGAGGTCTTTCACATCGATCTTTATCGGCTCGAAAATCCTTTGCAAATCGAAGCCTTGGGCCTGGATGAAATTTTTGAAGCGGGCGGCGTCTGCATGGTGGAATGGCCTGAGCGCTTGCAGAATCTTGCGCCCTTGCGCGCATGGAAAGTGCGCTTAAGTATGGATGAACGCGGCGGCCGCAATGTCGAGCTAGAAGCGCCATGAAATTGCTGGCCTTGGAATGCTCATCAGGTGAAGGCTTGTCTGTTGCGGTCCTTGAGGACGGAAATTTGGTGCGTGACCTGGGCATGAGCGCCCCGCGTCAACATGTTGAGAAGCTGGCGCCGCTCGTGGCTGAAATTCTCGGTAACTTGGCCTGGAAACCTGCAGACTTGGGTGCAGTGGCTCTGAGCTTGGGCCCGGGTTCTTTTACCGGGCTACGGTGCAGCCTGGCTTTTGCTAAGGGACTTTGCTTTGCCACGGGGGCCCGACTTTTGGGGGTGAGCACACTCGAGGCCTGGGCTTGGCCTGAGCGTGCGGGTGAGTGCCAGGTTTGGCTGAAAGCCGGTAAAGATAGAATCTACCGGGCAGGATATCGTCAAGGCCTAGAAGTTTTGCCGGGGTCCTTGCTAGATTTGCTGCAGGCCCAGGCCGAAGCCCCCCCGGGCGTCAAGATTCTTGGCGATCTGGGGCCTGAGGCTTCGGGTCCCTTGGCCATGGCCGTAGGTTATCTGGCCTGGCAACGCTTTGAAAACGGTGAGGCGGACGACCCTCGCAAGTTGGAACCCCTCTATTTACGCCGAGCCGAAGCCGAAGTTCTTTGGGAAAAGCGACATGGAGTCTGACGCTTGGCGCCTTGAAGACTTGCTACTTGTAGATTTAGACGAAGTAGCTGAGATTGAGAAGGCCTGCTTCACGACGCCTTGGTCCAAGGCCCTCTTTGCCGATGAAATGGCCAAACCCGATATTTGCGCATGGCGTGTAGCCCGGCCCCTGGCAGGGGCTTTTCGAGTGGCTGGCTACATGGGATACTGGAAGGCCGTAGACGAGGCCCACATCACCAATCTGGCCGTGCGGCCAGATTGGCGGCGCCAAGGCCTGGGCCGAGCTCTTGCCCTCGATGTGCTGGCCCACGCCAAAGCTCGTGGCTGCCTGCGAGCTACTCTTGAAGTGCGGCCCAGCAACAAAGTAGCTGTGGCGCTTTACCAGAGTCTTGGCTTTGAGTCCGTGGCTTTTAGGCCCCGCTACTATATCGATAATGATGAGGACGCCCTGATTATGTGGAATAACGCGCTATGAGCCCCCGGCCCGAAGATTACCAGGCTCAGGCCGAGACCCTGAGGGCTTATCTCAAGCAAAAGGGCCTTAAGCAGACGGCCCAGCGCGAGACGGTGCTTAAGATCTTTTTAGAGTCGCCCAAGTACTTGAGCGTTGATGAGCTGACGCGCCGCGTGCGCAGCAAGCATTCTAAGTTGGGGCTCTCGACGGTTTATCGCAGCCTCAGGATCTTCACCGAATGTGGCCTGGCACGTGAGAACCATTTTCTGTATCGCGGCGCCAGTTTTGAACCTATCTATGGCGTCGCGGCACATGACCATCTGATCTGCAAGCGTTGTGGCAAGGTGCAAGAGTTTAGCAATCCGCTGATTCAGGCAGTGCAAGAGAAAGTCGGCAAAGAATTCGATTTCAAACGTGAGGAGCATCGGGTCGAAATTTATGGCCTTTGTTCAGACTGTCAGGGCCCCAAGCACCTGCGGCCCGAGGAGTGAGTCGACCATGAATCGTGAGAAAGTAATTAAAAAGCTTAACGAGGCGCTTGAGCGTGAGCTGCATGAGGTGGTGAAATACATGCACAGCAGTTTCTGGGTGCAGGGCAAAGACCGTCTTAAGTTGGTGCGCTTTTTCCGCGAGCAATCGCGTGAGAGCATGGACCACGCCATCCGCTTGGGCGAACGTATTGTGGCCATGGGCGGAACGCCCGTGGTAAAAATTCTTGAGATTTACGAACCTAAGCGTCTTAGCCCTAAGGCTATGCTGCGCGATTGCGTGCGCGAAGAGCAAGAGGCCATGCGAGGCTATCTCAAGATACTGCCATTGGTTAAAGACGACCCTTCGCTGCACAAGATGATCAAAGGCTTAGCCCAAGAAGAGGGTGGCCATATCGCTGAGATTCGGCGCATGGCAGGACGGGCCTGATGCTGGGACGCATTCGCGAAGACATACGTCAGGTTATGAGCGACGATCCGGCTGCTACGAGCGCCTGGCAGGTGGCTTTGCTCTATTCGGGTTTGCATGCCATCTGGGCCTACCGCCTGGCGCATGGCCTGAACCGGCAGGGTTTTAAATTTATAGCCCGTTTTATTTCGCAGGCGGCCAAGTTTATCACGGGTGTCGAGATACACCCTGGGGCTCGCATTGGACGGCGCTTTTTTATTGACCACGGTGAAGGTGTGGTCATTGGCGAGACAGCTGAAATTGGCGATGATTGCTTGCTTTATCAGGGTGTGACCTTGGGCGGCACCGGCAATCAAAGCGGCAAGCGCCATCCCACACTGGGCCATCGCGTGGTGGTGGGTTCAGGCGCCAAGGTATTAGGCAATATCAGCATTGGCGACGACACGCGGGTGGGTGCTAATTCAGTGGTTCTTCATGATGTGCCCGCAGCCTCAACGGTGGTGGGCATTCCGGGCCGTGTGGTGCGCCGCAAGCGCTCAGATTTAGACCCAGATCACGCCTTAGAGCACCAGAACCTTCCTGACCCGACCCTCGAAGCCCTGCAGGCGCTTGAGCGCCGCCTCAGCCGACTCGAAGGCCGTAAAGCTCAAAAGCCCAAGCGCGCCAAGCGCTAAACTCGTGCCCAAAAAGCCAGCCTCACAAACACCCGTCCAGCGGGTCGAAGCCCTGCGCCGCGAAATACGCGGCCACGATAAGTTATATTATGAAAAAGCTGCGTCTAAAATTTCTGACTATCACTACGATCAATTGGTGCGCGAGTTAAAGGCGTTAGAGCAAGCCTATCCCCGTCTGCAAAGCCCCGAATCACCCACCCAAAGAGTCTCGGGCAAGGCGCCTGCGCGTGGCTTTGCCAGCTTTCGCCATAAGGCGCCCATGCTGTCGCTCGACAATGCCTATAGCGAAGAAGAGCTGCGTGAGTTTGACCAAAGGGTTTCGAAAATACTCGGGCGAGCCAGTCTTGGCTACGGCATTGAGCTCAAGATCGACGGTTTAGCCATCTCTCTGCATTATGTCGACGGTCGCCTAGCCCATGGCGTGACCCGGGGCGATGGTGAAAGTGGCGATGATGTGACCGAGAATTTGCGTCAGGTGGGGGGCGTCGCTGAACGATTAAAGGGTAAAGCCCCGCATTGGCTTGAACTGAGGGGCGAAGTTTATATGCCCCTGAGCTCTTTTGACCGGCTTAACCGCGAGCGCCAAGCCATAGGTCTGCCTGAGTTTGCTAACCCGCGTAATGCTGCCGCGGGATCTCTCAAGACTCTTGATACTGCCGAGGTCAAACGTCGAGGCCTCAAGCTGCTCATCTATGCCTTGGGCTACAGCGAAGGCGCTGCGTTTAAGAACCAAAAAGAATTTTTAGCAGCGGTTAAGAAGTTCGGCTTGCCCACGAGTCCTTATCAAGTTTATGACAAAGACCTGGGCCGAGTTCTTAAAGAAATTCAAGCTTGGCATGACAAGGACCTTGGCATTGATTTTGAGATGGATGGCCTGGTGGTCAAGCTAGGTGACTTTGAAGAACGTGCCATTTTGGGTTACACCGGTAAGAGTCCGCGTTGGGCGATAGCCTATAAATTTCCGGCAGGCAAGGCTGAGACAATTTTAGAAGGCATTGAGGCATCGGTGGGCCGCAGTGGAGTGATCACTCCTGTGGCCCGCTTGAGGCCCACGCGTTTGGCGGGTTCAACCATTTCGCGGGCTTCGCTCTATAACGAAGATCAAATGCGGGCACTCGATTTACGCATCGGCGATACGGTTATCATTGAGAAGGGCGGCGAGGTTATTCCTAAGGTGAGCGCCGTTCTCTTGGCCAAACGTCCCCCGTCGGCCAAAGTTTGGCATTTTCCCAAGTGTTGCCCGGTTTGCCAGGGCGAGGTCAAACGGGCTGAGGGCATGGCCGCTTACCGTTGTGTGAATCCACTTTGTGGCGCACAGCGGGCCGGCCGCCTTGAGCATTTTGTTTCTCGAGAAGCTATGGATATCGAGGGTTGTGGCCCGGCTATGATTGAGCAGTTGCTTGAGAACAAACTGGTGCAGGGCCCCGACGACCTCTATCGACTTAAGGCGGATGATCTATCGGCCCTTGAACGCCAGGGTGAAAAGAGCGCGGCCAATTTAATGTCTGCCATTGAAATGTCTAAAACCCGGCCCCTGGCCCGTCTGATTCATGCCCTGGGCATACCCCAAGTGGGCGAGCGCGGCGCCCAGGCTCTGGTGCGGCGCTACGCAGACTTAGACGAGTTAATGCAGGCTAGCCCTGAAGACCTGCAAAAAGTGCCTGATTTCGGGCCTGTGGCGGCTGCCAGCCTGAATGAATACTTTAATCGGCCCGAGGCTAAAGCCATGGTTAAGGCCCTCAAAAAGGCAGGCGTGAACACGCGGCGGCTGAGTCAAGAAGAGGCGCTCGAGGGCGGAAAATTTGAAGGCCAGACTTTTGTGTTCACAGGCGAGCTAACCCATGTGAGCCGAGACGAAGCCGAGGCGATGGTTCGCAAACTCGGCGGTAAGGCTTCAGGCTCAGTTTCGGCCAAGACCAGCTATGTGGTGGCTGGTGAGAGCGCGGGTTCAAAACTCAAAAAAGCCCAATCGTTGGGTGTCAAAATTATTGATGAGCCGACTTTCTTGAAAATGGCCCGTTAAAGACATGGCTATGATTAAAAAAGAGATTTTGGCCGCATTCGCAGCGGCTTTTTTTGTGGTCCAGCAACTGTCAGCAGCCTGGTCGGTCCAGGTGTTTGAGCGGGGTGAGCGCCGACCCTTGGCGGGTGCTGTGGGGGTAAATCTAAGCGGCACGGTCGTAGCTGAATCAGGCAACGACGGGCGCCTGCTCATCGAGGCGAATGGCGACACCCTTTGGGTGCGAGCCGAGGGCTTTGCTGAACTGGCTCTGCCCTTGGGCGTTACGCCCCCGTCGCGGGTCTTTCTCAGTCGCGTTGATTATGAGGGTGACGAGGTCAGAGTACAGGGCCGGCGCGAAGCCCAAATTAGTCGCAGTGAGATTGCTGCAGAAAAGTTTCGCAAAGTGGCTGGCGGCGGCGGCGACGCGTTGCGGGCGTTACGCACCTTGCCGGGCGTGGCCTCAGTGGGTGATTTTTCGGGCCAATTGGCCGTGCGCGGCGGTGGGCCCCAAGACAATTTAAATTACCTCGACGACATACCCTGGCCTGTGCCCTATCACTTTGGCGGGGTGCTCACCACGATTAATGGCGACTTGCTGGATTCAGTCAGCCTTCTGGCAGGGGGCTATCCGGCCCGTTGGGGCGGGTCCGATGGCGCGGTCATTGACGCCCGTTCGCGGCCCGGCAAGCGTGATCGCTGGCATGGCGCCACAGACATGAATTTAGTCACAGCCAGCTTTCTTGCCGAGGGGCCGCTGTCAAGTAGCGCCGCCCCCAAGTCTTCGATCACGATATCGGGCCGCCGCAGCTATTTTGACCTTATCTTGCCTCGCCTGGGCGTCATGGATATTACGGCCGCGCCCTATTTTTGGGACTTAGGCGCAACCTGGTCCTATGACCCGGGACCCAACGATGAATTGCGCGCGATTTTATTGGCCACGGATGATCAGCTCGGCTTCTTGATCCAAGCCGAAGATGTCAGGCAAAAAGAATTCCAGGGTGAGTTTCGATTTAACAACCGCTTTGTCAGTTCAGGCTTGAATTGGCGCCACCGCGGCCCGATAGGGCGCTGGCGTTTTACGCCCTATGTTTATCAGATCACTTTTGAGACTCGCTTTGGTCAGGGCTATTTTACGGTTATACGGCCTACGATTTCGGGCCTCGATGCCGAGTACGAAAGCCCGCAACTTTCAGTTTTGGGGCGGCACAAGCTCGCTACGGGCGCCCTGCTGCAATATCAAGACTATCTAGTCAGCGCTTTTTCATTTCGCCGTTCAAATGGCGCGGGTAGCGGGGTGACCACCGTCAGTGATCCTCAAGGCGTGAACGTCACGGGCGGCCTGGCCCAGGGTGGGGTCTTTGTCGAAGACCGTTTTGAGCTGGGCAGCCATGTCAAAGGCTCGCTGGGCTGGCGCTATGACCGCTCAGGCCCTCTGGCCAGCGCCCTAGCGCCCCGTTTGCAGCTGGAATACAGTCGGGGCCGCGATATTCTGCGCGGGGCCTGGGGCATCTTCGCACGGCCGCCTTCGGGGCGAGAATCTGCGCCCATCTTCGGCAATCCTGACCTGGGCCCCAACCTGACCGAGCACGCCGTGTTGGGTTACGAGCGCCGCTTGAACGCTGATTGGACCGGCAAGGTAGAGGCCTATTATAAAACCTATCGTGACAATGTAGTTGAGGTGCCTGACGGGCGCATTTTTAGCAATGAGGGTTTTGGCTTTGCCCGTGGCGTCGAGTTATTTGTGCGCTATGACGACCAGAAGCGTTTCTTTGGCTGGCTTAGCTATGCTTATTCTAGCTCTGAGCGCCGAGATTCTAGCAGCGGGCGTTGGGCGCCCTATCGCTACGACCAACCCCACATCGCTACGATGGTCTCGAGTTGGCGCATCACGCCCAGCTTCGAATTTGGCGGTACTTTTCGTTATAGCTCGGGCAGCTTGATCACGCCCGTTTTAGGGGCTATTTACGATTCGATCAATGACCTTTACTTGCCTATTTATGGCGCGCCTTTTTCGCAGCGATTGCCTGACTATCAGCGTTTGGATATCCGCCTCGAAAAAACGTGGCGCTTTGAGATGTGGAAACTCAGTGCCTATGTCGAAGTCATTAATCTGCTCAATAGTCCCAATCCTATCAGCCGTGACTACAATCGGGACTATAGTCGTTACCAAGATGTGAACCAAATCCCCCGTTTGCCCTATTTTGGTTTGACGGCTAATTTCTAAAAAAAACCCCCGGCAGCTAGCCGAGGGTTTTTGTGATTCATGGGTTGCGGGCGTTTTACTTCAATTCTACCAAAATTTGAATGCCATTCGCTGGCCCGCTCGAGCCCAGCGCCACTGGCGCATAGGGAAGTGCTTGAATCGCTTTGCCCTTAAGGCTGGCTTCTGTCGAGAGCGCAGCTGCGACTTTTTGGGCCCGTTCAAGTGAGCGCTCTTCGTCGCTGGGGTAACGGCCTCGCAGGGAACTGCCATCGCGGGGGCCAAAGATCTGTATGCTCTGGCCGTCATATTGTTGCACGCGGCCCGCTAACTTTCGCAATTCAACCAGGCTGGCGGTGGCCAGTTCATCATTGTCAGGGTCAAAGCTCGCGCGCAGGCGCAGGCGCAGGGGTGGGGCTTTGCTAGGCGGTTGGGTGGGCGCTGCTCTCACGCCGAGGGCTTGGCTGGGTGGTGTGGGCCGGGCTGCGGGTCCCGGGCTCACTTGGGGTGTAAGCCCAGCAACCGTAGTCTTTGTGTTTGCTTGGGCGGTGCCGGCTTGGCTGGTGGCGACCGGGCTCAAGGCTGCTTGGCCTGTAGCGAGTGTGGCTTGAGCCGCGGGCGTAGGCTGGCTCACGCTGCCAGCTTGCGTGGCCACGGGCTGAGGGCTGGCCTGGGTTGAAGCAATGACGGGTGTGGCTTGCAGGCTAGCTTGCGTAGGCAGCAAACTGGGCTGGCTGGCCACCGCGATTTGCGTTGCTCGAGCGATGGGGGTCGGCGCCGGTGGCAGCTTTGAAAGTTTTTCTGATTCGATCGGCATGGCCATCCAGGCCGGCGAGAGGCCGCCGCCGGTGGTCAGTATTTTGGCTTCGTTGCCTTTAATGTCTGAGATCCAAATATCCCAAGAGGGGTAGTTTTCACGGGCCGAGCTAAAGAGCAAGTGAACAGCATCGGGGGCCAGTATCGCTGAGGCGCTCATGTTGTCGCGCGTGACCACTTCAGCATCGGCGACAGGCTGTTCAACATCGGCCAGCACACTCACCACGTTGCTCTCGTCTTTCTGTGAGCGGGTCAGCAAGATACGTTTGCCTTCGGCCCACCAGCGGGGCTGGCCTACGCTCTGCGAGGCAAAATCGGTTACCTGAAAGGTATCGCGGCTGCTCAGGTCCATAATCCAGAGGTCATAGTCGCCGCGATGTCCATTGACATAAGCAATGCGGCTGTCATCGGGGCTGAACACAGGCGAGTAACTGGCGCCATCGTGAATGAGAGTGCGTGAATTCTCGCCATCGGCGTTCATGATCCAGACATTGCCGTTGAAAGAATAGATGATGCGTTCGCCCTTGCTGTCATAGACCGGGGCGCTGCCGAGGCGGGCGTTTTTCATTTCAGGGTCAGCGCGTTCGCCAATATCGGTGAGGGCTTCAATTCGGCCGTCTAAATAGATACGCACCACATTTTGCGAGCCGTCTTGGGTCGAACGCCAAGCTAAGAAATGGGGTGGTCGGCGTGAAGCCTTAGGTGAAGGCGAAGGGAACCAGAACGAGCTGCGTGCATCGCGGGCCAGCAAGCGCGTGTCGCTGCCGTCGTAGCGCATGACCCATAGTTGACCATTTCGGGTGAAGGCCAGCACGTCTTGCTTAGGCACAGGCGTGGCAGTCGGCTGAACCGTGGCAATGGCGACTTCAACGTGATCGTTGCAGCCGCTCAAAGCGCCTAAAGCCAAGGTCGCAAGCAAAATTTTGCGCAAAGCCTTCATGGGCACTCCATGGGCTGCATAAACGTCATCATCGAGGCCGAGCCCTGGGCTGAAGCTATGCCTTCGATGCGATCGACCTTATCTGCGCCAGTGCCGATCTTCCAGAGCGAATTGCCTCGCATGAAGAAAATAATCTTGCCGTCTTGTGAAAAGAATGGCTGCGTGCCGCCGCCACGGGTCAGTTGCGAGGCTTCGGGCATGGCCCCCACTTTCTTTGCAGCCAACAAAAGAAAGACTTCAGGTCTTTGCTCGGCAGACATGCTACTGAAGGTTACTTGGTCGCCCTTGGGCGAGAGGCGAATGCGATTGGGTGTTAGGTTGGTGGGGAAAATCTGCTGACGTGTGCGCGTAGCTAGGTTCAAGCTCCACACGCCGCGGTTGAAGTAGTAGAGTTCCTCACGTTCGGCGTCGGGATGAAAGGCCAAGGTAGCCCAATTTGCGCCAGAAGGGGTCAGCGATTCATCGGGGGCGCCACTGGAGCCCACGCGCCGCACTGAGCTACGTTGATAATAGGCCAGCCATTTGCCGTCAGGCGACCAGGCCATGGCCTCGACGCCACGATCTTTGGTGAGGGTGGTGATATTATCAGATTTCAGGTCTGCCATCCAAAGGTCGCCGCGATTTAAGAATGCCACGCGCAGACTGTCAGGCGAGAACTGCACGGGCGCATCACGTAAGGTATCAAACGCATGAATGTCTACACCTTCTTGCGTGAGGGCGCGAGCATTGCGGCCGTCCGCATCACTGACCCACAAGTTGATGGCGCCACTGCGTGAGCTATAGAAAGCTAGATGCTTGCCATTGCCCGAGGCCACCGGCGCGAAATCGTCCCAGCCTTGGCCAGCGGGATAAGAAACTTGAAAGCCTTGGGTTGAAAGATAGGTCTTGCAGCTGCCGTCAATCTTCTGGCGCATGGCCAGCAGGTGGGCACCGATTTTGACCGTAAGCAAGATTACTTCTTGGGGTTTATTAGTTACTGCAGGCAGGGCAGCAGCAGCTGGGTTAGCTTTGGCGTTTGCAGGTGCCTGGGACTGGCCTTGGGCGGCAGAATTCGCTTTTGAGGGTGTGCCAGAGCTAGGCTTGGCCGGAGTGTTTTCGCTAGCAGGAGTTTTTTGAAATAATGAAATGATTTTATCAGTGACAAAATGCGACAAAGTATCTCGTACTGTAGGAATGGCATAGCCACCCGCCAGGACTATAATGATTATGGCTGGAATCACCAAGCGCTTGAATTTGACCATTTTCTTTTGGGGCCCTTCGGCGCTATTTTCTTGCTCGTTTTCGGCCATGACCCACAAGAGCGAGAGTTTTCCGTAAAAACGCTTATATTATAAAGATTTTCAAGAATAGTAACAAGACATGAACAAGCTGGTCAAGAAATAATTCACATTCTATACCCAGGTCATTCACAAGGGCTTTCTTGACTTTCATCCATGGGATTGTTAGATTTGATTCGGAAAAACCTTTTAAATTAAGCATTTTCTTGCGGTTTCATGCGCCTGACCCTACGCGTCCAATTAGTCCTTTCAAGCGCCCTGCTGGTTTTACTAGCAGTGGCTGCGGTTGGGGCCATTTTGACCGGCCAAATTCGCGATACTCTGCGCGATCAACTGCGCCAGCGCGGTGTCACCATTGCTGGCCATTTAGCGGGTATTAGCGGGGATTTCTTGCTTGCCAGTGATAAATTGGCTTTGGCCAATATTATTAGCGCTTCGATCAAGAACAACGATGTTATTTATGCCCAATTGGTAGATGACCGAGGTATTGTCCGTGCGGCCGCACCCCAGGCTGGCATTGAAGGCCTTTATTACCCACCTGCCGGGCTCGATAATATGAAAGGTTCCAAGCCCCTGGTTCAGCGATACTATAATGGACGCCAATGGATCCAGGACGTGGCCGTAGCCATTATGGTAGACCAGCGGGTCGCGGGTTATGTTCATGTGGGCATGGACGAGACAGATATCTTGGCTGAAATGGCTGAGGCTCGTGACAAGGCAGCTTTAGTGGCTTTGGGCGTCTTGATGGTGGCCAGCTTTTTAGCTTTGATTTTAGCCTTGGCCATCGCGCGGCCTTTAGAGCGCCTCAGCACGGCGGTCAAGAATTTGGGCATGGGCGCACTCGACACGCGCGTGCGTGTGGGCGGCCCTGCCGAGTTACAGCGTCTCGAAGAACGCTTTAATGCCATGGCCGCCAAGGTCGAGAGCTTGGTTCATGGTGTGATTCAATCTTTAGCCACGGCCCTGAGTGAGCATGATCAAGTTTCCCCCGGTCATGCTGAACGCGTTGCCCGTCATGCCACGCGTACGGCTCGAGGCTTGAAGTGCAGCATCGAGCTGATTGAAGAAATTCGGCTCGCTTCGCAGCTCATCGACATTGGTCACATGGGTGTGCCCAGTGGGCTCTTGCATAAAAGCGACCCTCTCAGTGACGAAGAACTGCGCCGTCTGCGCACGCATCCTCAAGTGGGTGCTCGCATCATTGAGCCCATCAGCGTGCTCAAGCCTGTCATTCCGCTATTGATGCATCATCACGAGCGTTGGGACGGCAGAGGCTATCCTTTAGGCTTGAAAGGCGAGGCCATTCCGCTGGGTGCACGCATCTTGGCCGTTTGCGACTCATTTGACGCCATGCTCACCGAGAAGCGGCATCGCAAGGCGCGCAATCAAGATGACGCGGCGCGCGAGCTCAAGCGCTGCGCCGGCATGCAGTTTGATCCACGCGTGGTCGACGCCTTTATACATCAACTTAGTAGCAGCCCGGCTTAAGTCGGGTTGAGAGGATTGGTTTATGGCCAAGTCAGAACAAGCAAGCAGTATCGATCCGGTCGCAGCCCACGCTGTTGCCAAAACTGCTCGCCGTCTTTTTAGCATCAATTTTAAATTTTCATTTTTTATTGCGGTCTTGCTCTTGGGCCTCTTTGGCAGCGCCACTCTCTTTATTCGCAATCAGCTGCGCACTGACTTTAGCCGAGAAGTGTCGGAACGCGGCGCCACCATTGCCCGTAATTTGGCCACGCCCTTGCTCGAACTCATTAATGCTGAAGATTATCTGACGGTGGCAGTGCTGGTTAAGGGCGCGGTTGAAGAGCATAAGCCCGCCATGGAACACCATTCGTTCTGGGGCCAAATCATAGCCGATCTCAGGCGTTCTTTGGGCGGTTCGGGCCAGCCCAACGAAGGCGTTAGCCGCATCTTGGTGGTGGACCAAAAAGATAAGCTCGGCATGGTGGTTGGCGATAGCGAGACGACCGAAGAGCATCCCTATGACCCGCCCTTGATTCTCGACGAATACGCTGGCAAAGAGCCTTTTCCGGTTTTTTCAGATGCTGAAGGCAGGCTCTATTACGACATTCGTCAAGATGTCGTACTCGAGGGCTCTATCTTGGCCAATGTGCACCTTTATTTGCGCCGCGACTTGATTAGTGAGACCGTGCGCGTGGCCACCACGCGCCTGGTGGCTTTGATGCTGGGTTCGCTGCTCATCGGTGTCATTATCTTGTCGCTGGTGGTGCGTTATCTTATGCGTCCCTTGGGCAGTTTGGTCGAGGGCGTGACCGCCATCTCTCGAGGCGACTTCAGCAAGATTATCCAGACCAAGCAGCGTGACGAGCTGGGTGATTTAATTGAGGCTTATAACGGCATGGCGCGCAGTCTGCGTGAAAAAGAAGCTGTGCAAGAGGCTTTGGCGAAGTACACATCAAAAGATTTGGTCCAGCAGATGTTGACCGATAAAAGCAAATTGGGTTTGGGTGGCCAGCGCATTCACGCCACCATTTATTTTTCGGTGCTGCGGGGTATGGCGGCCATGGCAGGTCAGCTCAAAGCCGAAGATTTTGTGGCCCTGGTCAACGAGTATCTTGAGATTGAGAGCACTATCATTTACAAGAATGGCGGGTTCATAGATAAGTTTATCGGTGACGAAGTGATGGCCGTTTGGGGTTTGAATGGTGAAGACAAGGTCGATCAGGCTTACCGTTGCGTGAAGACGGGTGTTGAAGTGCAAGATGCCATTGAGAAGCATAACTTGCAACGCAAGGTCAAAGGCTTGCCCGCCTTTGAGTGCTCGATTGGCGTCAATTGCGGCGATGTGGTTTCTGGCAATATGGGTTCGTCCGTCAAAATGGACAATACCGTGCTGGGGGCGCAGGTCAACTTGGCTGCGCGCTTAGGCCTGGTGGCTGCCCAGGGCGGGCAGACCATCATTTCTGAAACGATCTATGCCATGGTGGCCCAGCGATTCAAAATCGATAAGTTGGCGCCCATGCCTCTGAAGGGCATTAAAGAGCCGGTGCCCCTCTTTTGGCCCCGCAAGGTCCTCAATTGAACGGAGCTGACCTATGACGACTGCTACTGCTGCTATTCAGGCCGATGCCGCACCCACGGGTGGCATGAAGAAGCGGTTCAAGATTTCGTTGCGTTTCAAGCTCGCCTTTGCCACGGTCGGTCTTATTACCGGGGTCATGAGCGCGGTGGGTTACTCGCTTTATGTACAGCAAAGGGCGGCCCTGACGCGCGAAGTGCTTGAGCGCGGCAGGACCATTATCCAGGGCGCTGAAACGGGCGCACGCGAGGCTTTGTTGCAGGCTTCGCCAGATGAGCTTTCGATTTACGTCTTGGTACGCAAAAGCGTTCAACCTGCCGATGCTCCCATCATGAGTGAGCATTACGAATTCAATAGTTTTGCCGATATGTCAGGTGGCCTTAAGAAAGCTTTTACCGCTTTGGCAGATGAAGTGCCTGCGCAACTTAGCGCTTGGCTGCACGAGAAGGGTTGGGGCGGCTCACCCTTACCCCCTAGCACCCACAAGGCCATACAAAATGAAGGCGTTTTTGAAATGATCGTGGTGGATCCCAATGGTGTGATTCGCGGTCACAGCAAAGGCACCGAAGCTTCAGGCCAGACTTATGAAGCGCCCCGCTATGTCGAGCAGGCTAGCCCCGAGACGCCTTACCCGGTCTATGAGCAAGATTGGTTTGACGAAACCAACACGCGCCGTGTGCGCCTGCTCTTTGATGTACAAAAAGACATTGTTGAGCCTTCGAGCGAAAAGAAGCTGGGTGTCATTCATTTGGGTCTTTCGCAGGGTCTGATTCAGCGAGTAGTCTTTGACTCTGCCATGCGCTTGATTGCCATCACGCTGGCCTCATTGGTGCTTGGCCTCGTGTTCACTTATTTCTTGGTGAGCGTCATGGTGCGCCCCGTGGGCAAGCTGGTCACCGGTGTCCTCGCCATCGCCGGCGGCAATTTTGAGTTTCGCGTCAAGCACAAGTCGCGCGATGAGCTGGGTGAATTAACCACGGCCTTTAACACCATGGCCAAGAGCCTCGAAGACAACAAGACCCTGCAAGGTGCTTTCACGCGCTATGTCTCAGATGCTGCACTTAAGCAGATTCTTTCTGACCCATCCAAGGGTGGCATTCATAGCCGTTTGGCGCGGGTCACGGTTTATACCTCAGATGTGCGCGGCTTCACCTCGATGTCTGAAAGCCTGCAGCCAGAAATGGTCGTGCAAATTATCAATACTTACTTGTCTCTGCAAACCGAGATCATCCTCAAGCATGGTGGGGTGGTGGATAAGTTTATTGGTGACGCCACCGTGGGTGTTTGGGGCAAAGAAGAAGAAAAGCCCGATGATGCCATCGCGGCCGTGCGCGCTGCCTTTGAAGTGCAGCAGGCCATTGCGAAGATGAATCAAGAGCGCGAAGCCAAAGGTGAGACAGCCAAGCTCGTGGGCATTGGCATTAACAGTGGCGAGGCCGTGGCGGGTAACTTGGGCTCGTCCACCAAGCTCGAATATACGACTGCGGGTGAGAACGTAATTTTGGCCGACAAGGTTTGCGCCGAATGTCCGGGTGGCCTTGTCTGGATCAGTGAATCGACCTACCAGTTGGTTAAGGATCAGGTGGTGGTTGAAATCAGAGAGCCGCTTAAATTAAAAGGCCGTGAACAGCCCTTTGCGATTTATGAAGTCACCGGCTTAAAATAAGCTTTTTCAAGAGCGCCTTTCGGGGCGCTCTTTTTTGGCCACATACTTGACAGATTTGTAATGCTTCTGCTATTCTTCCAGTTCTGATCTTGAATATGACATTCAAAAAGGACCCAGTGAAAATAACGCTTTTATGCGCAAGCCTGGCTTTGGTCAGCAGCATGGCCTGGGCCGCGCTTGAAGTCATTCAGACCGAAGAAAAGGCGCTCAGCCAATATTTTCCAGATGCCAAGATCGTCCGCCAAGAGCGCAGCTTGACTGCAGAAGAAGTGGCCTGGGTAAATCACGAGCTTGGCCGCAAACCGCGCCAAAAAAAGCCGGTCTGGATACGCGCTGAAAACTCCCAGGGCGATCTGCTAGGCTGGGCTTTTCGCGACGACGAAATTGGCAAGTTTGAGCTTATCACTTATTTGGTTCTACTTAGCCCGGAACTCAAAGTCTTAGGTGTTGAGCTGCTCATCTATCGCGAGGCGCGTGGTGGCGAAATCCGCTCAGCTCGTTTTAGGCGCCAGTTTGTCGGTAAAGCCTTAAAAGATCCCATGGTCGTGGGGCGGGATATCGACGCCATTTCTGGCGCGACCCTTTCGTCAAAGACCTTGGCCTACGGCACCCGCAAGGCCTTGCTATTGGCAACGCGTTGGACTCAACCTCAAGCTCAAATTAAGGTAAAAAAATGATGAAAACCCTGCTGCACTTGATTTTGGTCAGCTTCGTGCTGGCAGCTCAGCTTCATTCAGATGAGAGTGAAACGCAGGTAGCGGCCGAAGATGGCACTTCTATTCATGGCTATTTTAATATCGACTTCCAATCGGGCGTTTTGATTAATGACGCCAGTGAAAAGAATAAGTTGGTTAACAACCTCGAAGTCTATCGCTTTATCCTGGCTGTGAGCAGCCAGCTCAATGACAAGATTCGCTTTAACAGTGAGCTTGAGATTGAGCATGCCACGCGCGCCGGGGTCAAAACCTCTTCGGTAACAGTCGATGCCGACGGCAATTCCACTACCAGCAGCGACAAGACTTCGGTCTTGAGTAGCGCCGGCGCAGGCCTCGAAATCGAGCTTGAGCAGGCCTGGGTTGAATTTGCCTATTGGGAAGCCTTTACGCCACGCGTTGGCGTCATTCTCGTGCCGTTGGGTCGACTGAATCTCTACCATGACTCTGACATCGTTGAGACCGTTGACCGTCCCTTGGTCGATCAAGTTATCATTCCAAGTACCTGGTATGAGCCTGGCTTAGGTCTTACGGGCGCTAAAGAATTTGGCGAGTGGCGCTTGTCTTATGAAGCATATCTTATCAATGGTTTGCGAGGCTCGGTTGATAGTGCGGCCAACGAGGGCAAGTTGCGTGATATGCGCATGAGCAAAGATCCTAACAACGACAACAATGTGAACAAGGCTCAAGTGGGGCGCTTGGTGATTAGCCCGAGCACCTGGCTTGAGTTCGGCTTCTCGGGCTATCGCGGTAACTACGACGATGCTGACAGTCTTGAGGCTCGCATGGGTGCGCTCGACCTGCGTCTGAAGGTCTGGCATCTTGAATTTTTGGGTGAATGGGCTGAGGCCTATTTTCAAAAGCCCGAAACCTATACCAAGGTCTTTGCGGGTACCCGCCACGGTTGGTATGGCCAGGCCATGTTAGATCTGGGTTTCTTGCCTTGGGCCCACGCCTCTCGGGCAGCCCTGATTTACCAGCTGGGCCAGGTCGATCCTGATGTATCGCGGGCTACGGGCAATGACCAGAGCCGGCAGGTCCTGGGCCTAACCTTGCGGCCCATTCCCAATGTGGCAGTGAAACTGAACTATGTGTGCACTGACTACGTGTTGGGCTATATCGATGCGGGCGGGGGGCTGAGCCGTGTCAACGACCAGCGCTTTGCATTCTCAGTCGCAGCCGCTTATTGATTTTGTTAGAATAACGGCATGAAAGAGCTGCGAATTAATGCCCTACGCCAGTGGGGCAAGCCGATGCGTTTTTGGGGCTTGGGCCTGCTGTGTCTCGCAGGCCTGGCCTTGGCTGTGGCCTTGCTTTATGTGCATTTGAATTCAACCTTGCTGCCGCAAGGCATTGCTAGCAAGTTTTCAGGCCCCGAAACCGAAAGCATTTCGCCACATACCTTCTTTAGCTTGCTGCAGACCACGCATACGCACCTCTTTACACTGCTGTTTTTTCAAGCTCTGCTTGGTTTTCTTTTTCTGCTGTCATCCGCGCCAGCATGGCTCAAAAAATGGCTGCCAGGTGGCACCTTTATCGTGGTCGTCGTGGACCATGGCTTTATGTGGCTAACTCACTATCAGGGCCCTAGTTTCAGCCTGGGCGTGTTTTTATCGGGCAGCCTCATGACGTTGGCGTTCTTGATCGAGTGGCTTTGGTGCTTGGCTGATTTGGCCAGGGGAAAATAGAAATACGAATTTCACAATGCGGAATATGTTAAATTTCCGTCAATTGCCTGCTGGAAACTTTGGGCAATCTGGCTAAAATATAGCGAAACCATATGCTTGAAATGCGATTTGATAAGGGCCTCGGGGCCCCCGACCTGCGGCAGATTCGTGATGCGGTGCAAGGTGAATGTTTGTCGAAAGGGCTAGGGCCCAAAGACAGCTTCATCGTGCTATTTGTCACGGATGAAATCGTTTGCAATGTCATGGAGCATTCCAAAGCCACGTGGATGGAGATGGCGCTCGACTTGAGTCCGAATGGATTCTCAGCGACTTTCAAAGATGATGGCGTGACTTTTGATGCCAAGACCGAAGTCGATGCATTGAAGGGTAAGGCTGTCGATGGTGAGAATGATCGGCACCTAGGTTTGAATCTGATTGGCCGCTTAGTCGACAAGGTTGATTATCAACGGCTACAGAATATCAATACCGTTAATGTGAGCAAGTCTTGGCAGTCAGCATAAGTTAAAAAATTATTCGTCGTTAAAAAGCAAAGGCGCCCCTCACGGAGCGCCTTTTTTATTGTTTATTTTTTTTGAGATTAGATAGTTTGGCTCAGGCCCGGCAAAATTTCCCCCAAACCGCCACATGCCGGGCAGGAAGTATAAAAGAAAGCCTTGGCTTCAGCCCATTTGGGCACTTCGGCAGGCCCGCGGCTGTACTTGCGTCGCTCAACGCCATTCCAAGATTTAGGGCGCCACTCGTTGTCGTGCGCCTGAACGATCCCTTTACCGTCGCATTGCTCGCAGTTCATGCTGTGCTCCTTAAGATGCACAGAGTTTAGCACGAGCCTGCATACGCCTCAAGTTTTGGACGAAAGATTTTTCCAGTGGCGTTTCGCCCTTTGAACGTAGGGGCCGTAAGCCGAGATTCTAAAAAGTTAACGCGCCGGCGTTGCGACTTGAAACACTGAAAAATCCATTTCATAGCCGGCTTCGCGCGCGTCACGGTAAAAACGGGCGGGTATTCCGCAAGGCTCGAGTTGTCCAATAATCTTGCCGTCTTTTTCACCCGATTGATTAAAGACAAAAAGGTCCTGGGTTAAAGGCATCTCGCCCTCTAAGCCCACGAGCTCAGTGATGGCCATGATCCGGCGTGAGCCGTCTTTAAGGCGTGACACCTGCACAATAAGGTTCACGGCTGCGCAGATTTGGCGGCGTAGAGCGCTGAGGGGCAAGTCGACATCTGACATCAAGCAGAGCGTTTCAAGTCGAGCGATGGCATCGCGCGGGCTATTGGCATGCACCGTGGTTAACGAGCCGTCGTGGCCCGTATTCATGGCTTGCAGCATATCCAGGGCCTCGCCACTGCGACATTCGCCCACCACAATGCGGTCAGGCCGCATACGTAGGCTATTGATGACCAAATCTCGAATGCTCACCTCGCCGCGGCCTTCGAGATTGCGGGGGCGGCTTTCTAACGACACGACGTGAGATTGATCGAGCTTGAGCTCGGCCGAATCTTCGATGGTGACGATACGCTCGTCTTCGGGAATGAAGGATGAAAGGGCATTGAGCAGCGTGGTCTTGCCTGAGCCTGTGCCACCTGAGACCACGATATTCTGACGCTGTTCAACAGCTTGGCGCAGCACGACGCATGCTTCGGGGCTGAGGGAACCACGATCGACTAAGTTTTGAGCATTCATGCGATTCTTGGGAAATTTTCGAATCGTCAGGCAGGGGCCTTTGAGGGCCAGGGGCGGGATGATGGCGTTGACACGGCTGCCGTCAGGCAGGCGGGCGTCGACGCGAGGGCTGCTTTCGTCGACCCGGCGCCCCAAGGGCGCTACGATCCTTTCGATTACGGTCAAAAGGCTCTGGTCCGAGGGGAATTTTAAATCGGTCAGTGAAAGTCGGCCTTCCTTTTCAACATAGATTTGATCGCGGCGGTTGACCATGATTTCGGTGACGCGTTCGTCGGCGAGGGGTTCTTCGAGTGGGCCCAGGCCTAAGATCCAGTCGCCGACAGATTTTAAGATTTCTTCCCGCGCTGTCGTTCCCAGTTCTTGGGTCGGCCATTCTGCCAAGCGCAAGGCTGCCATCTGGCGCACTTGGGGTCCCCAAATTTCGCGAAACTTGCCAGGTAATTGCGCCGAAGCTTCTTGGCTGTTAAAGGGTAGATTCTGCCGAACATGATCAACCAATTGATCTGTCAAGTCTTGCATGCCAAGAGCTGTTGATGTGGGGCCGATTGCATCTCGCCGAGGGTTCTGCTGTGCTAACCATGCGGCTGCCTGTGAGAATGCCTTTGAAAAAGGGCTCATAGGATCTGCGCCGATGGGTGGCGCTGCTTCGGCCAATCGTTGGGCTGCAAGGTGAAAGAAGGGCAGTTTGAAGGTTTGCAGACCGAGTTCTTGCTCCGTTGAATCGGCCATAGCCGGGCTTAGCCAGACACTCACTTGATCCTTGCTGAGCGCTTGCAAGGCTAAACGTTGCCAAGCCAACTGGGCACGCCGAAAGCCTTGAAGATCGCCCCGCTCAACCAAAACGATTTGGTCTGCCCAATTTAGCCAGGCTGCGGCCCGAGGTTCTTCGAGGCAAGCGCCATCAACGATCACGCGACTAAATGATTTTGATAAAGATTCTAGGCGCGATCGGTCTAGATTTTTATCGAGACAGGCGATCGTGAGTAAGGCATCACCAAAAATGGCAGGGTCAGACCCGGCCTCTAAGCCGAGATGCAGGGCAAGTTCGCTTTCAGCTGGCTTGAGGGTTTCGATGAGAAGAACTTTTTCGCCCTGCTGGCGCCAAAGCCAGGCCAAATTTGCGGCCAGAAAGCTTCGAGCCGAGCCGCCCCGCAAGGCTGCAAAAAGATAGTGGCGAGCTTTCATCACAAGACCCGGGGAGTCACAAAGATGACTAGCTCGCTTCGCTTCTTGATGATTTGATGCAGTTTGAAAAGCGCGCCTAGAACGGGAATGGAAGACAGCAAGGGTATGCCTTTGGTGACATGGGCATCTTCTTCTTGAATGAGGCCCGCAATCACAATGGTGCCGTTCTTTTTGACATAGATCGTCGTCTCAACCCAGCGCGACCTGAGCGCGGGAGCCACACCGCCGCCTAGCGTGATGGATTGTGAATGATCGAGGCTGCTCACCTCGCAGCGCAGAGTGGCATGGATGTTGTCTTCTTCGTCAGCTTTGGGCTGTATGCTCAAGGCCACACCGTAGTCTTTGTATTCGGTATTGGTTCGACCCTGGCTGTCTTGGTGCACGACAGGGATTTGGCCGCCTGACAAAAATTTGGCTGACCCGCCCGAGACGGTGAGCAGCTTGGGTTTGGCCAGCATTTTAGCTTTATTCTCTTGCACCATAGCCTTGATGCGCAAATCGAGTGCTCCGCGGCTAAAGGTGCCAAATGCCAAAAGGGGCGGGACTGCTTGTTCAAGCACTTGGGCGCCAAGGGCCTGTCCGGGTGCGCCCATTTGGCCGTCCATCAGTGATGGCCAGTCGAGTCCCGCGTCCCAGCCTTTGGCGTCAGATAGCTCGAGAATCTGCACATCCACCTCGATCATTTCTTTTTTGAGGCCCGAAGCTGCCACATCGATTTCGTAGCTTTGGCGCTCGTCACCCGCACCCCAGATGACCAACGAAGTTTGGCCAACCTCTTTGGCGTTGACCAAAAGTTCGTTATCCGACAGCAGGCGTGATTCGGCTATGGCGGGATTGCCCAAGACGACGCGTTTGGGCTGTTTCACGCTGAGCACCCTCGATTCGCCCACATAAAGAGTTAATCGTTCGGCGGCCGTCAATGGCAGGGCCACACTCAGTATGAGCAAGATCCATTTGAGCAAAGCGAACCTCATCGTTTTTGGGGAATTTGTGAGTCGAGAACTTGATCCGGAGCCTGCCAGTCGGCGTTGCGCGTTTGGCGTGGTCTGAGATCAGCTCGGCTAGAAGACGCCAGGCCCACCAAACGCGTGTCGCCAATGGGCCTTAAGCTGAGATGCAAGACTCCCTGTGAGAGCGCCAGCATGGCTGTCTGCGCATCTTGGGGCGATAGCGCCACGGTCACGGTGTCGTGCTGTTCGCCTTTGCTCGCTAGGGTTTCACCCGTGAGAGAACCCACGGCCAGGACTTTGACTGACTGAAAGAGCGTGCTGACGCTGGCATCGCCTTTGCCCGCATCTGGTAAAAAAAGCAGGTCCACTTGATCGCCAGGCCTGAGCAGGCCAGCCAAACCTGTGACCGAATCAACCGGCACGCTGAAAGCTCTTAGGCCTTCGGGCACGGCCATCGACAGGGGCGCCAAGCTGCGAGATAGCTTGTTGAAAAGCAGGGGTTCGCCCGGATTCATGGGGGCGAGTGTCAGCAGGCCCACGACGTCTTTGGGGTCGCTCACCGTGCCACGCGGCGCATAGGCGGCGGGCCAGGCTTTGATCTTAAAGTCGCCCTCTTCAATGCGGCTTGTAGCGGCTAAGTAACGGCGGGCCACTAGCACTTGCAGCATGCGGCCTTGATCTAGCAGCTCTGATTCTTGGTGGCTGATCCAGGCGTAGGCCAGCAGCATGCCCAGCAGGCCGCTTGTCAGCGAAGCGTAGAGGCGAATTTTGGGATGATTCAGATTCATAAGGCTCCTACTAGAATTTTTCTCAACAATTGTTCGCCAGGCTCGCGCCAAGGATTTGCCTGCAGCACCACGCTTTCTCGCAGCGTCATACCCTGCTTGAACCAGAGCCTGAGCGGGCCGCGCGGCTGGTAGCGATATTCAAGGGTGATGCGTGATGCCAGGCCCCCCATTTCAAGAATCTTGCTTGCAGCTGGGCCGCCCAGGCTGACTTGGTCCAGGCTGCCTTCTTGGGCGCTGACATTCCAAGGTATGAGCCCCATCCGGTCGGCAGCCGCCCTCGCCATCATGCTGATCTCAGCCGCCCGTCGGCCCCCGCTTTCTTGCCGTGCCGCAAACGCGGCAACTTCGCGGGTCACTCGAATGAGGGCCAGGCGCGTCACAGCCACATCTGCTAAGAGCGCCATGCCATAGGCCAAGAGGGCTAAGATGGGCACGATGAGTAATAGTTCGAGCAGAGCTTGGCCTTTTTCACCTTGGCGTGGCTTCAATGAGTTAGCTCTCCCGATGCACTCAGCGCCAAATCACGGTAGCGCCCATAGCGTTCTTCGGCCCCCAAGAGCCAAGCGTCGATGCTCTTGATGCCAGATCGGGGTAGGCGCAGCTCGGGCAGTTTCTTTTCCCAGCCTAGCCATAGGCCTGAAGCGTCCACGGGTGATAACCAAGTGTTGTACTGGGGATCTGCGCCAAAGCCCCAGGCGCTGGCCAATGACTCGCTGCTGAATTCACTTATTTTTCCGCCACCCACCGATACCTTGGCCACCTGTGCTAAAGGGATTCCATGGCCCCAACCCTGTGGGCCAGGATTGAGCGTCCAGGCTGTCAAACTATGGCTCTGTTCTTCGACAGCGACTTCATATTCCCCTTCGCGTTTGGCGACAAACTTCTTGCTGCGCTGATCGCGGTAGCGAGTCTGCTTGCGGCCGCGAACGATGATGGTCACTTCTTTTACGTGCTCAGGGGGTATGCGCCTGATGCCGTGACGCGTTTTTTGATAATAGGCTGGCTCGCCTGATTGCTTTTTCTCGGCTAAATTTAGATCTGGCTTGAAGGCCGAGGGGTCAAAGGGCTTGTCGCTGTTCCAAAAGGGTATGACCCCTTGCTCATTGAGAGCGCCCACCATCAGTAGGGTGCCTTCTACATAATAGGGTCCGAAGACTTCGATGCTTTTCTTTAGCTTCTTAACGATCTCACCGGCTTCTTTGCTGATCACACCCGCGAAAGGCACCCAAGATCCAATGCGCAGCGCGGCG
This sequence comes from uncultured bacterium, assembly GCA_964521965.1. Classification (GTDB taxonomy): domain Bacteria; phylum Oederibacteriota; class JAJYGY01; order JAJYGY01; family DAIDJD01; genus CAZFUM01. Next base: position 29,126 of record CAZFUM010000005.1, read on the forward strand.
TTAAAGTCTGCGAGTGAGGCATAGACATTGAGTGTTCGGGCATAGGCCACGCCCCCGCTTAGCGCTGTGATGTCGGCCCTCATCTGAGCTCTTTCTCGCGCGATGAGTTGCCGAGATGAACGGACTAGAAAAATGGTCGTGAGTAAAAGCGCCACGCAAAGAACGAGGCTCAGGGGTAGTATCTGCCCGCGCTGCCGATTAACGTGCGGCACGGGCTAGAGTGTTTTCTGATATCAGGGCGCTTTGGGTTCTCAGGGTTATTTCTCGGCCGCGACGTCCGCGCCTTCCAATGGGCAAAGGAAAGACCAAGGGACAGGCGGCCGTGAGTTTGGCCCGCCACATGCCCGGACCCGCGCCGTGGTAGGTCATGATGGGATAAAGCAGTCCGCCCGAATTTCCCGGCGTTATTTCGAGTTCAAGATCGGGACGGGGCAGGCACCAACGCGCAATGGCTCGCGCAGCGCTTTCGGCTTTGAGTTGCGCTTGCTCTTCATCGATGGGTTGCCAAGCCACCCAGGCACGGCCAGCACTGTGAGCTGCGACGCGCAAGACGATATAGTTGTAGGCGCAGATTCCGCTTTGCAGCAGCGCAAACGACAAAAATACAAAAAGGGGCAGGACCAAAACAAACTCGGCCAGGGATTGTCCTCCCTGGCCGAGCCGTTTCGCCCGGCCCAGGCCGGCCGGCACAGGCGGACGAAGCTTTAGCGGTTTAGTCGCCCGCGCCTGGGGCGTTTCTGGCCACGTCGGTCACGCCCCCAACTTTTTCACTGGCAGCTTCGAAACCTTCTTTGGTTTTTCCGCCGAACATTTTGACGGCCGCGATGGCGACCACCGCGATGAGCACCACCAAAATGATGTACTCGGTCATGCCTTGGCCGCGTTGATTGAGTTTGCGCATAGTAAGACCTCGAAATTAGGGAAAGGGAAGCGCGCTGAAAAGGGTGAGAAGTTGAAGTCGGTTCTCAAGTGCGTCGTGCCAGGCCCTTAGCCCAGCCATGAAGATCACGGCCAGGACACATAAGATGAGGGCATATTCGACGAGGGCCTGGCCGCGCGATGCATCTTGCGCGCGTTTCATGGCGGTTTTATAACACGAGCCACAATGAGGGCCTAAGACAAAGCGACATCAAGCTTCGCAAGGCGCGTGCGTATTTTATTGTCTTAATAAACGCCCAAAACCTGCCGCATTGGCATACAAGAAATCAACACTTCTAAGCCGTGGAACTCGCCCGCAAGCTGTATTAGAATTTAGTTTTCGCCTTTTTCACAAGGTTGCATGCAGAACATACTTGTCACCGGCGCAGCAGGCTTTATTGGCAGCCACTTTGCCCGTCTCGTCTTAGCCAAGTCAGACGCCAAAGTGATCATCGTCGATGCCCTCACCTATGCGGGCACGCGTCTCAATATTGAAGACTGCCTGAAAGATGCCAAACGTTGCGTTTTTGTGCAGGCTGATATTGCTGACGAAGAGGCCATGGCCAAGGTCTTTGCCGAGCATGCACCTGACGCCGTAGTTAATTTTGCGGCCGAAAGCCATGTTGACCGTAGCATTGAAGGTCCGGGTATTTTTCTTAAGACCAATACCTGGGGCGTCTTTAACTTGCTCGAATGCAGTCGCGCCCATATCAAGCAGCTGAGCCCAGAGCAGCGCGCGGCCTTTCGTTTTCTGCAAGTGAGTACCGACGAAGTCTATGGCTCGCTGGGCAGCTCAGGAGCCTTTCGCGAAGACACGCCTTATGCCCCCAATTCGCCCTACAGCGCCAGTAAGGCCGCGGCCGATCATTTGGTGCGGGCCTATACCCACACCTATGGCATGAATACGGTCATCACCAATTGCTCGAACAACTACGGCCCCAATCAATTTCCTGAAAAGCTTATTCCCCTGATGATCTTGAATGGCTTAGAGGCAAAAGATTTGCCGGTCTATGGCGATGGCGCGAATATTCGCGACTGGCTTTACGTCACGGACCACTGCGAGGGCATTTGGTTGGCACTGCAAAATGGCCGCTCGGGCGAGAAATATAATATTGGCGGTCATGGTGAGCGCAGCAACATCGAAGTCGTCAAGTTGCTTTGCGCTGAGTTAGAAGAGCTGGCTCCCGCTGCAAATAATCAGCGCCTTAAGGCGCGTGGCCTCAAGTCGTATGACGATCTCATCACCTATGTGCCTGACCGGCCAGGCCATGACCGGCGCTATGCCATTGATTCAAGCAAGATCGCGGCTGAACTCGGTTGGAAGCCGCAACAAAGCTTTGAGAGCGGGCTGGCGTTGACCGCCAAATGGTATTTTGAAAATCAAGAATGGTGCCGCAAAGTGCAAGAGGGTAAGTATCAGCGTGAGCGCTTGGGCACACTCAAAGAGGGCAGGGCATGACTCGCAAAGGCATCATTCTCGCGGGCGGCTCGGGCACCCGGCTCTATCCCGCCACTAAGGCGGTCTCCAAACAATTGGTGCCGGTTTATGACAAGCCCATGATCTATTACCCGCTCAGCGTGCTCATGCTGGCGGGTATTCGCGAGAACCTGATCATCACCACGCCCGAAGACCAGCCAGCCTTTCAGCGCCTGCTAGGCGATGGCAGCGACTGGGGCATGAGTCTTAGCTATGCGGCCCAAGCCAAGCCAGAGGGTCTGGCTCAGGCCTATCTTATTGGTGCCAAGTTTGTGGGCAGTGGCCCATCGGCTCTGGTGCTGGGCGACAACATTTTCTATGGCCAGGGCTTTACCGAGCTGATCAAGAGCGCTTCGGCGCGCGAGCAGGGCGCCACGGTATTTGGTTATCAAGTGCGAGACCCTGAACGCTATGGGGTGGTTTCGTTTGACGCCAACGGCAAGGCCGTCAGTCTTGAAGAAAAGCCAAAACAACCCAAGAGCAATGTGGCGGTGACCGGGCTTTACTTTTATGACGGCCAAGCCCCTGGCTTGGCGTCCCAGCTCAAACCTTCGGCCCGTGGCGAGCTTGAGATCACCGACCTGAATCGACTCTACCTTGAAAAAGGCCAGCTGCATGTTGAACAGCTGGGCCGTGGCGTGGCCTGGCTTGATACCGGCACGCCCGATGACATGGCCCAGGCATCGGTCTTTATTCAAGCCATTGAACAGCGCCAAGGCTTGAAAGTTGCTTGCCCTGAAGAGATCGCGTTTCATCATGGCTGGATCAATGCCCAAGCGCTAAAACGCCTTGCGGAGCCCATGATCAAGAATAGTTATGGCCAATATCTTTTGCGTTTGGCCGAGGCCGGGGGACCAGCGTGATCGTTGATAAAACGCCGTTGCAAGGCGTGCTGGTGATTACCCCTAAAGTCTTTCGCGATTCGCGCGGCTTCTTTTTTGAAACATATCATGAAGCCCGTTACCGCGAGGCCGGGGTTGATATTCACTTTGTGCAGGACAACCTCAGCTCGTCTGCTAAAAATACCCTGCGCGGACTGCATGCTCAGGTGAAGCAGCCCCAAGCCAAGCTGGTGCGTTGCATTGAAGGCGAGATTTACGATGTGGTGGTCGACATTCGCAAGGGCTCACCCACCTTGGGGCAGAGTTTTGGCGATCTGCTCAGCGCTGACAATGCCAAGCAGATCTTTGTGCCCGAGGGTTTTGTGCACGGCTTTTGCGTCATGAGCGAGCGAGCTCAAATTGAATATAAGTGCTCTGACTTTTATGCCCCTGACGATCAATTGACTGTTCTCTGGAACGACCCAGAACTGGGCATCGATTGGCCTATTCAAGAACCTATTTTGTCTGATAAAGATCGCACGGCCCCTACGTTTCAGCAGCTACGCCAGCAGCTGGGCCTTTGAACATGTTTAGCCCCGTTGATCTCGAGCAGCTCAAGCGTCACGGCATTTCGCAGGCTGAGGCTGAGCGTCAAATGGCCTTATTGGCTCATGGCGCAGAGCCAGTTCATTTGCTCAGGCCCTGCAAGCTAGGTGATGGCGTGATGAGCTTGCCTGACGCTGATCAGCGCCGACTTGAGCGCATTGGCCAAGCTAGCCTGCAGCGCGGGGGCTGGGCCAAATTTGTGCCTGCGTCGGGCGCAGCCACGCGCATGTTTAAAGATTTGGCGCTTCAGCAAGCTAAAGGCCTTATTCCATTTCACCTTGTGCATGATCAAACGCATACAGCCTTTGAAGATCAGCTTCGTGAGGGCGCAGCCTTGCTCGCTAACGCGCAAGGTCTTGTCCGTCTGCACTTCACGGTTTCGCCTGAACACCAAGCTGATTTCGAGAGTCTCTTGGCAGGGCTTAAGCCGAAACTCGAGAAAGAATTAGACGTCCGCTTGGCTGTGGAATTTTCACAGCAAGATCCAGCCAGCGACACGTTGGCTGGCGCAGATGCGGGCCAGCCTTTTCGCGATGCTGAAGGACGTTTGGTCTTTAGGCCTGGTGGCCATGGCGCTTTGCTTCGCAATTTACAAAAAATGGCTGAGCGCCATTCCATGGTATTGATCAAGAATATCGATAACATCGCCCACCCTCGTCTTTGGCCTGAAATACTTCGCTGGAAACGCGTGCTGGCAGGCTTGCTTGATGAGACTCAGAACGCAGTCTTTGAATGGCTGCAACGCATCGAGCGCGAGCCATCGCGAGAAGGCGAAGCTCTGGCTTGGGCTGAAAAAAAGCTGGGCATCATGGCTCAGGGACAAAGCGCTGCTAGTTTGCTGCGACGGCCTTTGCGTGTTTGCGGGGTGGTCCCTAACACGGGTGAGCCCGGGGGCGGGCCTTTTTGGGTGGAACGCGAGGGCTTGCTAAGCCTACAAATAATCGAGAGCGCTCAGATTCATCACGAAGACCCCGCGCAAAAGGCGATTCTTGCTGCTTCGACGCATTTTAATCCGGTCGACTTGGCTTGTGGCCTGCATGATGAAAAAGGCCAGCCTTATGACCTGCAGGCATTTGTCGATGAAGGCACTTCTTTCATATCAAAAAAGACCCAGCAAGGTCAGAATCTATGGGCGCTTGAACGCCCAGGCTTGTGGAACGGAGCGATGGCAGCGTGGAATACACTTTTGGTCGAGGTGCCCTTGATGACGTTTAATCCAGTCAAGACACTTTCAGACCTGCTTAGGCCGGAGCATCAACCATGAAAAAAATATTCATTGCAGGCTTAGGTCTTTTGGCCTTGGCTGCTTGCGCGAGTGGCCCCCGAGTCAATAAGGCCGCATTGGCTACGGCTTCAGGCAATTTGGTGGCGGTTCTGGTTTCGGTCAATGTGCACTCGGATGCGCCAGGTGCAGCAGGCTATGATCGCCAGGCCAGTGTCTCGGCATATCAAGCGATGGAATCTGAGATCAAGGCCTGGCCTGAGCATCCCAGCCTTAAGCCGGTGGGCTACAACGCCACCCAAGGTTTGCGCAAGGTAGCCGATGAAAATATTGAGAGCGCCAATGCAGCGCAGTATTTTGGCGCGGTGAGCCAAGGACTGACTTTGATGATCGAGACCGAGGGCGCTTACTCAAACTCAAGCAGTGCGCCCGTCAACGTAGGCATTGGCTTTGCCATCGGCCCGCTCAGCATTGGCACGGGCAGCGGCGGCGCCCCGCGTGCTTGGGCTGCCACGCGCTGGTGCTTGATCAATGGCCAAAGCCAGGTGCTAGCTTGCGGCTCGTTTGAAGACGCTACTGAACCCACGCGCCCGGGCCCTTGGGCCATGCGCGTGCGCCGTGCAAGGCAAGAGGCTCTAAGCATTTTGAATAAGTAAGATTCTTCATTAGGAGGAAACATGCGTAAGGTTCAAACCATAGCTTTGTTGGCGTTAGTCTTGATGATGAGCATGACCGTTTCGCTGTCGGCCAAGGTCAAGCTCACCCATAAAGGCAATTTTTCGATGGGTGGCTGGCTGGTTTATTGGAACCCCAAATCACTTGAAAGCTTTGAGAAGAACGCCGATTTGATCGATCGCGTCTTTCCCGAGTTCTACACCTTGGGTAAAGACGGCATGCCCAAAGACAATATGGTCAATTATGCCGAGGGGCCCGAGCGTGATAAGGCCATGGCGGCCAAAAAGAAGACAGTCGAGATCGCCAATAAGCACGGCATGCAAATCTTTGCCATGATCGTCAATTGGGACAATGACATCTCAAGCCACAATGCGGCCCTGGTGCAGATGGCCCTTTATGACAAAGAGCTGCGCAAGAAGCACATTGCCCGCCTGGTCGAGTGGGCCAAGCGCGACGGGGCCCACGGGCTTGACATTGACTATGAGAACCTTAAGGCCGTTGACGCCAAGGCTTATTCTAGCTTCATGAAAGAATTGAAGAAGGCCTGCGACAAGGCCGACCTCTTGCTCGCCACGGCTTTGCACCCCAAAACAGATGCCGACGGCACCTGGGACGGCAATCAGGCGCATGACTACAAAGAGCT
>CAZFUM010000006.1:0-34159 GCA_964521965.1 uncultured bacterium
GTGACGGCCTGGCGGTGCTGCAGGTGATCTCGGTGCCGGATGACCGCTATGAGGCTTATCGCAAGAGCGTTGATTGGATTCAGAAGCACATCTTCCCCGGCGCGGTCTGTCCCAGCCTGGGCGCCATCCAGGGAGCTCTATCCCTTACCCGCTTGGGCATCGAAGAAGTCTCGAATATCGGGGTCGACTACGCCGCCACACTTAGAATTTGGCGCGGGCGTTTTCTGGCCGGGCGCGAGAAGATCAAGCAACTTGGGTTCAGCGAAAAATTTATCCGCACCTGGGATTACTACTTTGCCTACTGCGAGGGCGGATTTCGCCAAAGACTTATACGCAATTATCAAATTACCCTGAGCCGCTCGAATAATTTGACGGCTCTTGAGCCCTCTCGAGGCGAACAATGATATCTGACGTGATTATGGACCCCGCTCAATCGGGTAAAAAAGAATGGACTCCCAGCCCTGATGAAAAGCTGGATGTGGCGGGATCCATACCCTTCCTCACGGTGCACGCGGGCGTTTTGCTGGTTATTTGGACCGGTTTCTCGTGGACCGCGTTTTGGGTGGCCTTGGCGATGTACGTGATTCGCATGTTTGGGGTTACCGCCGGCTATCATCGGTATTTTTCGCATCTGTCATTTAAGACTTCCAGGCTGGGGCAGTTTGCTTTGGGCTGGCTCGCGGCGTCTTCCGGACAGATGGGCCCCAATTGGTGGGCTTCGCATCACCGCTATCACCATATGTGGTCTGACACCGAAAACGACGTGCATTCGCCCATTACCCGCACGATTTACTGGGCCCATGTGGGCTGGATTCTTTGTCGCAAATATATGGCGACCATGACGTCCCTTGTGCGCGATCTCGAGAAATATAGCGAATTGCGTTGGCTCAACAAATATCACTGGGTGCCGACCTTGTCAGGCGCCGTGGCGATGTATGGATTAGGCGCGTGGCTAGAGAGCGCGGCGCCGGGCCTGGGGACCAATGGGTGGCAGATGCTGACGTGGGGTTTCTTTATCTCAACGGTGGCGCTCTATCACGGCACTTTCACGATCAACTCCTTTGCTCATCTTATAGGTAATCGTCGTTTTGATACCAAAGACAGCAGCCGTAACAGCTGGTTTTTGGCCATCATTACGCTGGGCGAGGGTTGGCATAACAATCATCATCGCTATCCCGCCAGCGAGCGAAATGGCTTCATGTGGTACGAATATGATCCAACCCATTGGGGCCTGGTCTTTTTGTCTTGGTTTGGTTTGGTTTGGGATCTGCGGCCTCCCGCGGAAGAAGTTCTAATTGAGGCTGAGATGTTGGATCGGGTCAAAAAAGGCCTGAAGCCGGGTGAGCTGACAAAGCTTGGCTTAAAAGAAAAACCGGTGGTGAAAGCGTGAAGATAGCGCTTAGCGGGGCCGGCGGCTTCATCGGCGCGGCCCTGACTCGCGAGCTGAAGCAAGCCGGCCACGAAGTGACGCCGCTGAGGCGGGGGATCGCGCCGGGCGAGGGTTATATCGCCTGGGATCCCGCCCATAGCAGCATCGATCTTGAGGCTTTGAGCCGCGCAGATGGCATCATCCATCTGGGCGGCAAGCCCTTGGCCGGCCTTTGGACCCAAAAACATCTTCGCGAGTGCCGCGAAAGCAGGGAAGAAAACACACGCTTCTTGGCCGAGTCGGCTGCCAAGGCCAAAGGCAGTCTCAAGTTTATGGTGGTCGCGTCAGCCATAGGCTACTACGGCCATCGGCCCTACGAAGCCTTGGACGAAAACTCAGGGCCGGGACAGGGCGTCTTGGCCGATATCGCCGGTCGCTGGGAAAGCGCCGCGGATCCGGCCCGCGCCGCGGGGCTTCGGGTTGTCCACCCGCGCATCGGTTTGGTTTTAGGGCAGGGCGGCGGAGCCCTGGGGCCCATGTTGCCGCTCTTTCGCCTGGGCTTGGGCGGCAGGCTGGGTTCAGGCGCGCAAGTCATGAGTTGGATCAGCCTGCGTGACACGGTCAGGGCCATCCGCCTTTTGGCCGAGCACACCAGCTTTGCCGGAGCCGTCAATCTCTGCTCGCCAAACCCCATTTCGAACCGCGGCTTTACCCGCGCCTTGGGCAAGGCGCTTGGCAGGCCGGCTTTCTTTCACGCGCCCGCCTTTGCCCTGCGGCTGCTTCTGGGCAAGATGGCTGACGAAATGTTGTTGAGCAGCGCGCAGGTCTACCCCAAGGCTCTTGCCGGCCTGGGGTTTCAATTTGAGCATCCTCATTTAGAGGAAGCCTTGAAGTTCATTTTGGAGAGGAAGTCATGAAAAAGATTCTTATGGCGTGGTTCGTCGTAGTCTTCGCGGTCATGCTCGGGCTGACTATTTGGGCCAGCCTTGAAAGCAACGTGATCGAGGGCTTCAAACAAGTGGGCGCCCTGAAATGGGGCCTGGCCACCTTCTTCGACACCTATTTTGGTTTCATCGCTTTCTGGCTCTGGGTGGCCTGGAAAGAGCGCGGCGGCCTGCGCGCGATACTTTGGCTGCTGGCCATTTTGGCCCTGGGCAATTTCGCCATCGCGGGCTACATGCTGGCCCAGCTTGGGCGCTGGAATGAGCGCAAGGGCGTTGAGGCCCTGCTGACCGCGCGCCGCTGATGCTCGGCTCGGGGGTCGCCAAGAAGCTCAGGGAATTCCTGAAGCAAGGCCTGACGTCACGCGATTTGGCCAGGGCTTTGAGCCTGGGCTTAGTAGTGGGCCTAATGCCGATCCTGGGCCTGACCACCCTGGTGGCGGCCTTCTTCGCCTGGCGCTTGCGCCTCAACATGGTGGCCACCCAGTTCGCCAACTACGCCGCCTATCCGCTGCAGTTCTTGGCCTTGATCCCGTTCTATAAGGCGGGCGCCCTGCTCTTTCAGGGCCAGGTCAGCATTCCCTCGAACCCGGGCGAAATCGCGGCTTTTGTGGCGCGCGAGCCCTGGAACGCGATTCGCTCGCTGTGGACCTTGACCTGGCAGGCCTTCTTGGTCTGGGCCCTGCTGGCGGTTCCGCTCTACCTGCTCTTGGCCCGTCTGCTGAGGCCGGCGCTTGAACGCCTGGCCCCTTCCCGGACGGGACTTAACGACAAGGAAAAGTCATGACCCTCAGTTTTTCGGCCGCTCTCGCCTTCGGCCTTTTGAGCGTGGTGGCGGCCTGGTTTTGGTCGCGACGCGTCAATAACGCGGGCGTCATCGATATCGTGTGGGGTCTCAATTTGGGCGCCATGGCGCTGATTCACGCGGCCTTGGGCCAGGGCTGGGGCCCGCGGCGTTGGGTCTTGGCGGCCTTGGTCGCGGCGGCCGGCTTTAGGTTGGCCCTTTACCTTTATCGGCGGGTTTTAGCGCATCCCGAGGAGGGCCGTTATGTGGCTTTGCGGCAGGAGTGGAGCCAACGCTTTGGGGTCGAGAGAGCGCGGCGGCGCATGTTCGGGTTCTTTGTCTTTCAGGCGCTCTTGGCCGCCGCGCTGAGCGCGCCCGTGGCGTTGGCGGCTCAAAATAGCCATCCGAGTTTTCATCTTGTTGAAGGGTTGGCGTTGTCGCTTGGCGTTCTGGCGTTCTTGGGCGAGAGCCTGGCCGACGCCCAGCTCGCCCGTTTCAAGCGAGACCCCGCCCATCGCGGCCGGGTCTGTCGCGAGGGTCTTTGGGCCTACAGCCGCCACCCTAACTATTTTTTTGAGTGGCTGATCTGGGTTTCTCAGTCTCTGTACGCCCTGGCCTCGCCCTGGGGCTGGCTGGGCCTTTACGCTCCGGCGCTGATGCTGCACTTCTTGACAAAGGTCACGGGCGTCAAGGCCACCGAAGAGCAGTGCCTGCGCAGCAAGGGCCAGGCCTATGCCGATTATCAGCGCGAGACCTCGATGTTCATCCCCTGGTTCCCCAAAAAATCTCCCCTTCAGGTTCAGCCATGAGCGCCACCATGACCGCCCGCTTTCCCATCAGCCTGGACAGCCTGCTTGAGTCCAACCTCTTGCCCGACTTCGCGATCCGTTTCGGCATACGCCGCCTGCTGGCCCGGCGACTGCGCGAGCTAAACCAAGGTTCGGCCGAGGGCGATCAAGCCGTCCTGAGTCGCTTCATTAGCGCTATGGACCTGGCGCCCGTGGCTCTTGAGACTCAGGCGGCCAATGAGCAGCACTATGAGGTGCCGGCGCGCTTCTTTGAGCTCTGTCTGGGCCCGCACCTGAAGTACTCATCAGCCCTGGTCGAGGGCTCAAGCCGGGATCTGGGCCAGGCCGAGGCAGCCATGCTTGAGTTGACCAGCCGACGCGCACAAGTGGGCCCGGGCCAGCGGGTTTTAGAGCTTGGATGCGGCTGGGGATCGCTTTCCCTTTTCCACGCCGCAAAATATCCCGGCTCAGAGTTTGTGGGTGTCTCGAATTCAGCTTCGCAAAAAGCCTTCATCGACGCGCGCGCTAAAGAGAGAGGCATCAAGAACCTCACGATCATCACCGCGGACATGAATCAATTTCAAGTTGAGGGGCCTTTTGACCGCGTGGTGAGCGTCGAGATGTTTGAGCACATGCGCAACTGGCGCGAGCTTTACGTCAGGGTGGCGGGCTGGCTCAAGCCCAGCGGGCTCTTCTTCAAGCACATCTTCACCCACCGGACCCACGCCTATGCTTTTGAGGCGAAGGACGGCAGCGATTGGATGGCCCGCTATTTCTTCACGGGCGGCATGATGCCAAGCCATGATCTGCCCCTGCATTTTCAGGATCAGCTCAAGATCAAGGAGCGCTGGGCCGTGGAAGGCAGCCATTATCAGGCCACGGCTGAAGCCTGGTTGGCCAACATGGACGCGAATCGCGCCGAAATTTTGGATCTCTTCAGGAAAAGCTACGGGGCCGGCGAAGAAACGCGTTGGTGGGTGCGTTGGCGTGTCTTTTTTATGGCTTGTGCTGAACTGTGGGGTTACCGCCAAGGCAGGGAATGGATCGTGAGCCACTATCTATTCCAAAAACCGGCCTAAATCAGTGGAAACCAAGAAAGGACCCTTAGAAGGGCCCTTTCTTTTGCCTTAATATCATATTATATCGCTATGTTATATTGATATATTTTCATTGAATTAATACGAGTAAAACAATAAGCTTATTACTCATTTTAGGGGAGTCATGACTCAGAGCGCGCTTCATATATTAGGGACTGGTCCACGCTTGAAATTAGCGGGAGTTAGTAAGCACTTTGAGCAACAAGGCCAACGCCTGACTGCTCTGCAATCCATTGATCTTGAGATCGAAGCCGGCGAATTCTGCTGCATCGTGGGACCTTCAGGCTGCGGCAAGAGTACGCTGCTCAATATTATCGCAGGGCTAGAGATGCCTGACGAAGGTACGGTTTGGGCCAACCCCAATATTGTTAAGGGGCCAGGACCTGATCGCGTGGTCATTTTTCAAGAATTGGCTCTATTTCCGTGGCTGGATGTTTGGGGCAATGTTGAATATGGTTTAAAAAATCTCAATTTGTCAAAAAGCGAACGCGAAGTTCGCATCCGACGCTATCTTGATTTAGTGCATTTGCACGACTTCTATCATGCGCGCATTCATCAATTGTCTGGCGGCATGAAGCAGCGCGTGTCGTTGGCGCGAGCCTTAGCGATGGAGCCTGAGATTTTACTCATGGACGAGCCCTTCTCGGCGCTTGACCCTCATACTCGTGAACGCCTGCAACAAGAGCTACAAGACATTTGGGCTGAAACAGGCGCGACGATAGTTTTTGTCACGCACGGTCTTAAAGAAGCTGTGGCTCTGGGCAATAAGGTGGTCCTACTGACCACACGGCCCGGGCGCATTCAAACCATCGAGCAAGTTAATTTGCCGCGCCCTCGTTCAGTCGATGATCGGCCGGTGCTTGAGCTAGCTCGCAAACTTAAAATGCAGATTGGCAACTGGGTTGATCCCATCTCGCGTGAAGAGGAGAGAGTTTGAAAAAAGATTTTCGTTGGGAGCTCATTTTTTACGGGGCTCTCATTATTTTTTGGCATTTTTTAGCAAACAGCGGAATCTGGCCTGAGAATAAATTCCCAGCGCCTGAGACGGTTGCGCAACGTCTAACAGATATGCTCGCAGACGGCACCTTAATTAAAGCGCTCGGCATTAGCCTGGGCCGGGTCTCGCTGGGCTATTTAGCTGCATGCGTCATTGGCATCGCTTCGGGCGTGCTCATCTTTCAATATCGCGTTCTCAGCCAAACCTTTGGGTCGATGGTTCCTGGCCTGCTTAGCTTGCCTGCAGCCTGCTGGCTGCCTTTAGCCTTGATATGGTTTGATGGCTCACCCGAAGCCGCCATACAATGGATGATTCTTTTCGGTGCAGTATTTTCAATAACCCACGCAACCGAAAGTGGCATGCGTAACGTTTCGCCTGTCCTTGTACGTGCTGCGCGTACCATGGGATCTAGCCAATGGCACCTTTCGAGAACCGTGCTCATTCCCGCTGCCTGGCCAAGTATTTTAACTGGACTTAAACAAGGCTGGGCCTTTGCCTGGAGAGCCTTGATGGCTGGCGAACTTTTGACCGCGGGTCTAGGTTTTGGTAATCTTTTAAAAGCTGGCCAACAAAAAAGTGACATGGCCTCGCTCTTGGCCCTTATCTTGGTCATCATGGTGATTGGTTACGTGATCGACTTTGTTGTGTTTGCGCCCGCTGAATCTCGTGCCCGTAAAAATTATGGGCTCGAAGCAGGGCACTAAGAAAGAGGTTAAAACTATGAAAAGCCTACTTTTAATTTTCTGTCTTGTTCTTGCTAGCTTGGCATCGGCAGCTAAGCCTAAGCGTCCGGCAGCTCCTGTGGTGAAAGAAGCCGAAGCTCTGGCAGTCAGCCCTACGGCCGAATCTGAAGCCATGATCGCGCCTGAAGAAATACCTACCGAAACACCCACGCCTACGCTTGCTGAACTGGTGGTGCGGCTCGAGACTCTCGAGAAGTTGGCCAAGGCTGTGAAAATTGAGGGCTATGCCCAGATCCGCTATGACAACCAACGTTATAAAGTCGGCAGCTTTGTACCGCTTGAGAGCGGGACTGACCCGGTCATCAGTACTTTCAATAGCCAACCTGGCGTTTATGTTAAGCGCTTTGAATTGAAGCTGAGTGGGCCACTTACTGAAAATGTCGACTGGGTGGGCGGTTATGGTTTTGAAGAAGGTAAATTGAAAGACCTTGGTTTAATTTGGAAGGGCTTGCCCTTTTTTCCGGGCTTGCGCAAACGCGGCTATCACTGGGATGCCCAGATCGGTCAGTTCCGCCAGAAATTCGGCATCGAGCCTCAAACCGGCTCGCCAAAACTCCCCTTTATTGAACGCGCTCTCATGTTTGGTGGCGCTCATCCTTTGGCGCCATTGAGTTTAAAGCAAGTGGGTGAGCGGGCTTTGGGCTTGCATGGATTGCATAAGAAAGATTTTGAAAAGTGGGGCTATGATGCAGGCTTTTCGCTGGTGGGTGATGTCGCTGACCAGGCCAAAGGTACAAACAGCCTTTCGGGGGCCTTTCCCCTGGAACCCAGCAATGGCCGCCCGGTTTGGGTGGGCCACGTGGGCCTGAGCGCTAAGCAAATTTATAAATGGGCAGGTCCTTTCAAATTAGGCGCCTCGGCCCTGCGCAATGACTTTGGCACGCATAATGCTTCGCTGAGCACCGAAGACTATTCAGCTACGTATGGCCTCGATGCCTATTTTGAACCCATTAAAGAATGGGTCTGGTTCCAGGCTGAATGGATCAATACCCAATTTAATCCAGCATCAGGCCGTGGCTATGCCAATGGCTTCTATATCGAAGGCGGCTTTAAAGCGCCTAAAGTGAAAGATTTTGGCGGGGCCAGTGTCGAAATCTCGGGCCGCTATGAAAAGGTCTCACCACCTAGCCTAGGCTTCCCCCAAGCCGTCAGTGCAGCCACAGCTCAATTTAAATTGGGCTATGCCAAAACTAGTCATACTGCGGTCAACGTCACTTATTACGCGCCCGAAGATCATTTTGAGCAGGCACATGATTTAGTTTTTTACAGCGTTCAACAGCAGTTCGCATATTAAGTTTTGAAGAGGTCGTTGTGAAAGTGTTTGAAGATAATTCTTTGGCCATTGGCTGCACGCCTCTGGTGCGTTTGAATAAAGTTGCCCCTGGGCAAGCTCATGTTTATGCCAAAATTGAAGGTCGCAATCCAGCTTATTCAATTAAATGCCGTGTAGCAGCATCGATGGTTTGGGAAGCAGAAAAAAATGGGCGGCTGAAAGCGGGTATGCATTTGCTTGAAGCCAGTTCAGGCAACACCGGCATAGGCCTGGCGTTTGTGGCCGCTGCGCGTGGTTACAAACTTACGCTGGTCATGCAAGAAGGCATGAGTGAAGAGCGCGTTAAGATTTTAAAGATGCTGGGCGCTGAGGTGCTGCTGACGGACCCAGCCCTTGGCATGCAAGGCGCTGTCGACAAAGCAGCTGCCTTAGAGCGTCAAGCGCCCGAGAAATACTATTACACTCGTCAATTTGAGAATCCTGCTAATCCTCGTATTCACGAAAAGACCACGGGTCCCGAAATTTGGGATGATTTAGAAGGCAAAGTCGATGCGGTGGTTTGTACGGTTGGCACTGGCGGTACCCTGACAGGATTGGGTCGCTATTTTAAAGAAATTAGAAAAATAGCCACGCAGATGATCGCTGTTGAACCGCGAGCTTTGCCGGCCATTGGCAAATTCATAGCTCGCGAAACCCTTGAACCCGCAGGCCATTTGATTCAGGGCATTGGCGCGGGTTTTATTCCTAAAATTCTTGATATAGCTCTGATTGATCGGGTTGAAGCTGTATCAGATCAAGAAGCACTGCGCATGGCTCGCCGACTAGCTCGTGAAGAAGGTTTGCTTACGGGCATCAGTAGCGGCGCAGCCGTTGTTGCGGCCGCCAAGCTGGCAGCCGAAGACGCTTTTGCGGGAAAGAATATCGTGGTCATTTTGCCAGATGCCGGTGACCGCTACGTAAGCACCGTGCTTTATAGTGATCTGTTCGAAACCAAGGTTTTGAACGCGAAAGAGGAGCTTGTATGAAATATCCGCATCTCGATAAATTAGAATCTCAGTCGATCTATATCATGCGAGAAGCTTTTGCTAAATTTGAAAATTTAGCCATGCTTTGGAGCATTGGCAAAGATTCGAATGTGATGATGTGGTTGGCTCGCAAAGCATTTTTTGGCAACGTGCCCTTTCCCGTGGTGCACGTGGATACGTCTTATAAGATTCCCGAGATGATTGATTTTCGTGATCAGCAGGCTAAAGATTTGGGTTTAGATCTCGTCGTGGGTGAAAATACTGAAGTTCTTAAATCAGGCATAACATTTCCTAACGGCAAAGCTACGCGGGTTGAATGTTGCGGGACCCTGAAGAAAGACGCCCTGCAGGCGATATTACACAGCAAAGGCTACACCGCGGTGTTTGCCGGTATTCGGCGTGATGAAGAAGGTACGCGCGCCAAGGAACGTTATTTTAGCCCTCGTGGTAAAGATTTTGCCTGGGATTTTAAAGATCAGCCGCCTGAACTATGGGATCAATTTAAGACAGACTTTGCGCCTGATACGCATATTCGTATTCATCCGCTCTTGCATTGGTCTGAAGTTAATATTTGGGAATATATACACCAAGAGAATATTCCTGTGGTCTCGCTTTACTTTAGCAAGAACGGCAAACGCTATCGATCTTTGGGTTGCGCGCCCTGCACGAGCCCAGTCGACAGCAACGCCAGTTCAGTCGAGGAGATCATCACTGAGCTACGCGCCACCAAGATCGCCGAGCGCAGTACGCGGGCGCAAGATGCCGAGAGCGAGCACGCGTTTGAGCAGTTAAGAGCTCAGGGGTATATGTGATGGCAAGCAGCCCCGAAAAAGCTCCAGCCCAACAGCTACGCATCGTGATCGTGGGCCACGTGGACCATGGCAAGTCGACTTTTGTGGGCCGCCTGCTCTATGACACCGACAGCCTGCCTACGGGCAAGTACGAGGCCATGCAGGCGTCGTGCAAGAAACGTGGTGTTGAGTTTGAGTTCGCATTCTTGATGGACGCCCTGCAGAGCGAGCGGGACCAAAATATCACCATTGATACTGCGCAAATCTGGTTTAAAACGCCCAAACGGCCCTATGTGATTATCGATGCGCCGGGCCACAAAGAATTCATCAAAAACATGGTCACGGGCGCAGCCCAGGCAGACGCAGCTTTTTTGCTTATTGCGGCTAATGAAGGCGTACAAGAACAAAGCCGTAGGCATGGCACATTGCTTAGCTTGCTGGGTATCAAGCAAGTGGTGGTCTTGGTCAACAAGATGGACCTCGTGAACTATGACCAAAAGATCTTTGATGCCATAGAAAGCGAGTACCGTGAATTTTTGGCAGGCTTAGGCGTCGAGCCTATGGCCTTTGTGCCCATGGCGGCCCGTGAAGGCGCCAATGTAGCTCATAAGAACCCTAAGCTGTCTTGGTACCAGGGCCCCACGGTGCTTGAGCAGTTGGACCGTTTCGAGGCCCCAGATCAGCCTACCGAAGCCGCGCTTCGTCTTTCTATTCAAGACGTTTATCGCTTTGACGCGCGTCGAATTCTCGCGGGCCGCATCGACAGTGGAAAACTTAAAGTAGGAGATAAGCTGACTTTTTGGCCAGGTGGAAAATCTTCTACAGTGGCTAGCATCGAACGGTGGTCAGCGCCCGCATCGGATAGAGCCGTGACCGGCGAAAGCATTGGCATCACCTTGGCCGAGCAAATTTTTGTTGAGCGCGGTCATGTGGCTACGCATAGCGAGTCGCCTTTAGTGCAAGCTCACGATATTCATGCACGCGTCTTTTGGCTAGGCAAAGAGCCTCTCGACAAGATTAAGCGTTACAAATTGAAATTGGCTACGCAAGAGGCCGAAGTGCAAGTTAAAGAGATACGCTCAGTGCTTGACAGTTCTAGCTTGATAGCAACGCAAGGCAGCGCCGAAGTGGTAAAGCGCAATGAAGTGGCCGAGCTGGTATTAAAGTCACGAACTCCGGTGGCCTTTGACAACAATGATTTGTTCACGGGTACGGGTCGCTTTGTGATCGTCGATGGCTTCGACATGGCGGGTGGCGGCATTATTTTTGGCCACGCCTATGCCCAGCATGTTAGTACGGACATTTTTTATAACACTAGCCCCGTGACCCTTCATGAACGCGCCCATCTCAAGGGGCACCGCGGGGCTATAGTCTGGCTCACGGGCCTTTCAGGCTCGGGTAAGAGCAGCATCGCTAATGCGCTCGAGAGAGAGCTGCACGCCCGCGGCATTCACACGTATGAACTTGACGGTGATAATTTAAGATTTGGATTGAATCGCGATCTTGGTTTTACAGATGGCGAGCGCCGCGAAAACATTCGTCGTTCGAGTGAAGTAGCTAAACTGTTTGCTGAGAGTTGCAATGTGACTTTAGTGTCGCTGATCTCGCCTTTTCGTGAAGACAGGGCTCGGGCCCGCGAGATTGCTCGCGAGGCTGATATACCCTTCTTTGAAGTCTTTGTTGATGCACCCTTGGCAGTTTGCGAGCGGCGCGATCCCAAGGGTCTCTATGCCAAGGCGCGGCGCGGCGAGATTGCGCAGTTCACGGGCCTGAGTTCGCCTTATGAGGCGCCCGAACATCCTGAGCTACACCTTTTGACTGACAAGCAGGATATTCAGGGCTGCGTGGTTCAGATTTTAGATGTCTTATTACCATCTATTCGTGATAAGAAATAATTTTTAGTATCCTAGGAGGATGTTTACGTGAGCGAACGTCAAAATATTTCGTCGGGTTCAAAGTGGGAGCCCATTTTAGGTTATTGTCGCGCAGTTAAAGTGGGGAACTACATTCACGTTTCGGGGACCACGGGCCCGGGTGCCACGGCCGCCGAGCAGACCCGTGCAGCTCTTAATATTATTAAAGAGTCTTTAGAAAAAGGTGGCGCCACCTTGGCGCATGTCGTGCGCACGCGTCTCTATGTCACCGATATTTCACAATGGGAAGCCATTGGGAAAATTCACGGTGAGTTTTTTGACGAGATCAAGCCAGCCATGGCCATGGTCGAAGTGAGCAAATTGATCGATCCCGCTTTGTTTGTCGAGATCGAGGCCGACGCTTATATCGGTTGATTTATCCAATTTTGGACAAAAAAATAGCCCGGTCTCACGACCGGGCTATTTACTTGCCAATTCGTTTTGTCCGTTAGACGGGCATCACGTTTGAGGCCTGAGGGCCCTTCTGGCCTTGTTCAACGTCAAAGGTCACTGCTTGGCCTTCGGCCAGAGTCTTGAAGCCGTCTGCCTTGATGCCTGAGAAATGCACAAAGACGTCAGGACCGCCTGGCTGTTCGAGAAAGCCAAAGCCCTTCTTTTCGTTGAACCATTTCACCTTACCTGTCACTGAACCCATGTTACCTCCAAACGCCGTGCACTTAGCTTGTCTGTGCCGTGCCGTCGCCGAATACCGTTCTACCCCGCCCGAATACATTTCGAGACGCTAGAACGCCATGAATGGTCTCATTTGGACCTAAGCTTGGGTAGCAAATTCTGTCCCAAAAGGCAAAAAAAGGGCTCAAAGGAGGCCCGTGTGTCTTTTTTAGTAAGATTTCTATGTGTTTTTGGGCGGCTAGGGCATTTGCAGTTTAGAGATTTTTTTAGCTCAGTCGTCGAGTCTTTAAGCCGTCGTTTTGGTATCGTTATGCTTATGCTGACGAATTGGATATGGATCGCCCTGGGCGCCATCTTGGGCGCATGGGCTCGGCACGGCGCTAGCCTTTGGGTTCAGTCGAAAGGCTGGTCGCAGCCCTGGGCCACCCTGGGGGTTAATCTCATGGGCGCTCTTATTATTGGCCTGGCCCTTGGGGCCCAATTGACGCGGGCTTGGATGAGCGAAGAAGCACGCTTTTTTTTGGTCACGGGTTTTCTGGGCGCCTTGACTACGTTTTCGACCTACAGTTGGGAAACTTTGCGTCTCTATCATGACCAGGGTATGGGCATAGCCGCCCTTTATGTGTTGGCCTCTAATCTTGGTTGTTTCGGGTTAGTTTGGATGGGCTGGAAGAAGTTCGCACTCTGATGGAAAAACACACCCCCTATTTTAATATGCTCGATCAACTCAAAGCTGCGCCAGCAGACTGCGCTCTCTGCGCCAGCTTGAAGTCTAGTCTTAAGTCATATCTCGACTCTTATCTTTATGAAGGCGTCAACGATGACTCTCATTGGAACCGTTTGGCTGCAGCGAGTGGCTGGTGTGGTCGCCATGGCGCTGAACTAGAGACTTTTTCAGATGGGCTGGCTGTCGCGCTCTTTTATCGTTTTTTGCTGCGGCGTGATAAAGCCCTAACGCCCAATGCCGCTTCTTGGTTTAAGAAAGCCCCCAAACCTGATCTTTGCCCAGCCTGCACCCATGAAGCCGAGCTAGAAACCGGCCTAGCCAAGTTATTTGCTAGCGCTTGGGTGCACGATGAGTTTCGTGCCGCCTACGAAGCTGGCAGCGGACTCTGCCTACCGCACCAGCAAGCTGTGGCCACGCAATTGTCGCCGCGCAGCGCGAATAGTTTTGTGGCAGCTAACGCTGCTAAGACTGAGGCGCTTTGCGCTGAGTTAGATGAAATTGTGCGCAAGAATGATCATCGTAATACCGAAAGAATGGGGACGGAGGGCGACGCTTGGAAGCGCGCCTTGAGGCGGGCTTTGGGCCGCGCGCATTTGAGGTGAGTATGTCTGACGAAAAACCCCAGGTCGCTACCAGTGATGAGTTAGATTTTTTGAACATGGTGCTCATGCTAGGCCACAGTGCCAGCGTCGAGCTGGGCATGAAGCCCCTGCCCAATGGCGAACTGCAACAGAATCTGCCCAAGGCCCGTGCCTTGGTCAATATGTTGGGAACGCTTGAAAAACGTACGCAGGGGCGACGCACCCCTCAAGAAGAATTGGTCTTGAACGAGTTGCTATCTCAGTTGCGAGCTGATTACGTGAAGGCCGCGGGGCTCGATCAAGAATCGCCGGCTATGGGTGTTTTGGCTCAGATCGCTGCTCGCGCCTATGGTCAGGCTCCTCGCCGCCCGGATGCACGTTAAAGTATTGATGCTGGCCCTTGGCATGGCCTGGGCCCGTGCAGTCGGGGCAGAACAGCTGGAAGGCGCTGCTCCCACGACGGCTCAGTCTGAACTTGAGCTTGAAGCAGGCCATCGCGCGCTTGAGGCAGGAAAATTAGAAGCCGCGCGCAGTCATTACGCTGAAGCCTTGCGGCTATCTCCTGATTATTTTGATGCCCTTTTTGCTTTAGCGAGTGTGGATCGGCGAGCAGGGCATTGGGACGAGGCGGTGCAGCGTTTTCAAGCCATACTCCGTTTTGCGCCTCAAACCGTGGACGCATGGTTTCAAATGGGTCTAGCCTATGCTGCTCGCGGCGACTATGCTTTGGCGGCTGACGCCTATCGCAGCGCCTTACAAAGGGCGCTGGGACACGGCAGCTGTCAATGTGCACTGGCCTTGGCCTTGCGCGAGCTGCGCAAACCTGGCGAAAGTTTAGAAGCGGCCCGCGCTTGCGCTGAAACCCTGCCTCAATATGCGGGTGCACGCGTGCTGAGTGGCAATGCCTTAGTTGACCTGGGGCGGCGTGAAGCCGCTGCCGTGGAATATCAAGTCGCAGTAGCGTTGAGCCCTCAATATGTCAATGCATGGTTCAATTTAGCCGCCACGCTTGATGACTTGCACCGGCACGAAGAAGCTGAAGCAGCTTGGCTTAAAGTGATAGCGCTCAAGCCCGGTGACCCAGAAGCACGTCTGGCCTTAGCAGATTCATATTTGAGCCGCAGCATGCGCCAAGAAGCCTTGCAAGTTTATGACGATGTGCTCAAGGCTAGCCCGAGCTCGCCTGAGGCGCACTGGGGTCGTTCGCGTGCTTTAAAGGGCCTGGGTGACCGTGTGGGCGCCAAGCATGAAGAAAAAATTTATCGCGTACTTAAACGTCAGCAAGATCAACGCCAAAGCCAGAGCGCGCAAGGCCAGGTCAACCCCGCTGACTTTGAACCCAGCCTTGGTCTGAATAGCGCAGATACCCCAGCGCCGGCTGCCGAAGCTTGGCGTGATTCTTCGGCAGGGCATATCGATGCTAAGCCCTAAGCGCCGCGAAGAGGCAGGTCTAGGCTTGGTATTGCTGACTGTCTTTCTATTGAAGTTGCCCGGCTTAGCCCTACCCTTAGATCACGACGAGGGCTTGGCTGCCAGCTTGGCGCAAGCTTGGCTCAAAGGCTGGGGCTGGCCTTATCGCGATTTTGTTTTTGATCAAGCGCCATTGCGGGCCTGGCTCTTTGGTTTGCCTTTGGCTTTGGGGCTCGACACCGCCTTAAGTTTGCGAGTCTTAGATTTATTCTGGCGCATGGCTACGGCAGCCTTGTTGTATCAAAGCGCCTTGGCGCTAGGGCCACGCATGAGTTTGGGTGGCGAGGCCCACAGGACAGCTCGGCGTATGGCCTTGTTCGCGGGCTTGTTTTATGCCGTTTTGACATCAAGCCAGTTCTGCTTGGGGCTGGGTGCGCGCGCCGAAGCCTTGCTGAGCTTGCCGCTTTGCTTGGCTTGGGCCACGCTGAGTTTAGAAGGCTGGGCCAGCCCGCGCCGTCGCGCTCACTTTCTTTGCGGGGCCGCCATAGGACTCGCCGCTTTGGCTAAGCCGGTTACATTTCCGGGGCTTTGGATCTTTCCGCTGCTGGTGGGTTTGAGCTGGCGCGATCGCTTGCACGGAATTTTTTGGCAGCACTTGGGCGCCATGGCGCTTTGGCTATTCGTGACGATTGTTTTTTCACTAGCAGGCGCAGCCAGCGATCTGCTGAGCAGCGTGGTGACGCGCCAAGAATTTTTAGTTTTGTCTTTAGCGGGTGAGTCCTATATTCGTAGTGGGCAAGTTTTGATTCATCTTTTACGTGATGCCTGGCCCTTGCTGGCGGGTTTAGGCTTGGGCATCTATGGCTTGCTCCATTTAAATTCACGGCCTGCCCGTTTAGCCTTGGCTTGGCTGCTGCTGGCAGTCTTGGGCGCTGTCGCTAGCAAGCGTTTTACTGTGCAGGCCTTTGTAGCACTCGATGCGCCACTCGCGTTGGTGGCAGCTTGGGGCTTGGCGCAGGGTTCAGGCGCTTGGCGCGCCAGCTTGCGCTGGGCTAGCCTAGTCTTGATTCTTTGGCTGGGTTTTTCGCAGAGCGTTTCCCTTTGGCGGGTCGGCAGCTCGTCTGAACGCGCGCGCAAGCTCTGGCCTGCTTCGCATAGCGTAGAAGCAGCTAGTTTAGCTAACGTGATTCGTGAAAAGACAGCGGAAGACGTCCGCCTCTTGGTCTGGGGTCATGAAGCATCGATTTATTTTCTGGCGCGACGTCAACCTGCCACTCGTCAGCTACAAAGTGGCGCCGGTTTAGAGAACGAAAGCGAGAGGGCGACAGAAGAACTATTGGCTGCAGCCCGCGATCCTCGCCCGACGGTCTGGGTGCTGGCCGAGCCTCTTGATTCACGTTCACCTTTTCAAAAGACCATGATTGAAATTTTGCAAAAACAATATGAGCTACGCGTTGACTTGGCGCCACCCCTGATGCTGGCCTTGAGAAAAGCTCGATGAGTTTGGCTAGCGAAGCGCGGCGCTTGGCGCCGGCCGTGGCTGTGGGTTTGCTCTTGCGCCTCAGTTTGGGGCTTTGGCTAGCCAAGTCAGAGGCTGCGCCTTTAGATGCATGGGGCGGTTTGTCGGGAGCTTTGAAATATACGAATAGGGTTTTAGGTTTTATTGGCGAAGTGGCTACACTTTGGCTTTTGACTCGTATCTGGCTTAGGCTGAGCCCTATTCCTAAGCGTTATGGACAATCAGCGATGAATAGTCGTGCAGCTTGGGCGAGCCTGGCTTGGTTGGCCTGGCCTTGCGTGGCCTGGGTGAGTGCCTTTCAAGGTCATAGTGATGCGTTGATTTTGGCTCTGCTGCTGTATGCAGCATGGATGTTGGAGTTCTCAGATCGGCCCCGTGCCGAGCTCTGGGCCTCGCTAAGTTGTGGCTTGGCTTGCGCTGCTTCGCCTTGGGCTCTCTTAACTTTGCCTTTTTTTACACGGGCTCTGCTGAGCAGGCGTGAACGCCTCATCTTTATGGCGCGTAGTTTGCTCTTGGCTTCGCCCATGCTTGTGATTCAGATCTATTCATATGGTCAAACACCCTCAAGTCGGGGCTTTGCATTGGGACTTGGCGGAGCGTTTGAAGCCACTTTGAAAGCTACGGGTGCCGGGCCCGAAGCCCTGGCGGGCGCTATGAATATGGCTAGCCACGCTTCACTCGTGATATTAGGGCTCTTATGGTTTTGGACACTTTTCTCGTCCTGGCGGCCGCCGCTTTTGGCGGGCCTAAGCCTCGCTAGCCTCATGCTCTGGGTTTTCTCGCCCCATCTTGAGCTTAGGCAATTGTTGCCAGCTTTAGCCTTTAGCCTCTTGTTGCCTGGGCGCTGGGGCCTTCGTTTAGGCTTAGCCAGCACCCTAGCCTTAGTTTGGGCTGTGCTCTTCGAGGGACGTTCCTTGCCGCTTTGGGGCTTGGCTAGCTTGGCACTGCTGCACTTTGGTTTTTGGCTCTATGCCTGCGCTGAAACTCTGGCCTTGTTGCGTATTTGCTCGCAGCCCAAAGGCAGATTGGATTATCGAGCATGAAGCGCCTACGCTTTTATTTTTTTATTCTTGTAACCGTGGCTCTAGGAATTTTTTCACTTAAGACCTACAGCACCCCGACTCGCAATGTCACCGGCCTTAGCATCAGTTTGCTTTGCCTCACACTAGCGTTGGCTGGCGCTCTAGCTGCCGGGCGTTCGCTGCTACTGCGCTTCAATCTCTACTTTCACTCTTTGACTCAAGAGGCACTCTTTTCATTAGCCCTAGGTAGCGCTAGCGTGAGCGCTATTTTCTGGATCTTGGGCCAGTTTGCTTCGCTAACACCTTGGTTGCCATGGCTCTTGCTTGCCTTTGCACTTATTGCTTGGCTTGAGCACTTGGAATACTTTGCTTTTGAGTTTATGCGAAGTTTGAAATCAAAGAAGCCGTTCGTGGGTCAGGGTAGTGAGTTGTTGCAACTGCTGGCAGCATTTTGGGCCTGTCTGGTGCTCGTTGCAGTTGCACTCGCGCCGGTCAGTTTTTATGACAGCGTGGTCTATCATTACGCCTTGCCTGAGCAAGCTGCTAGTTTGGGTTATAGCGGCGGTCGGGCCGGCCTGCTCTTCTCTTGGTTTCCTGGCGGGGTCGAAGGATTGTGGACCGCAGCCTTTATGCTCGATGGGCCACGCCTTGCTGCGTTGCTCAATATCAGCTTCATGGTCGCTCTCGCACTGGCCGTGATGGATGCAGGGGCTCGCTTTTTACCCCAGACCCGCCTTTGGCTGGCACCAGCCCTACTGTTAACCCAGCCCATCTTAGGATTTAGCTTCGCGGCTTTTTTGCCCGATGGCTATGCAGCCTTCTTTGCTTTTCTCTCGTTCTACGCTTTTCTCAATGGCGGCGAAGAGAGCGCTGCAGCCGTGCGTGGACGCTGGACCTTGCTCGCTGCGCTTTTGGCGGGCTGTGCGGTGGCATGTAAACCCACGGCAGGTTTGCATGCAGCCACGCTTATCATTTTGCTGGCAGCGCGCGCCACACGTGATGCTGGCGAGCGCAGGCCCAGCCTCTTATTGGCCTGCTTCTTGCTCTTTCTTGCGCCTTTGGCGCCTTGGTTGTTGCGCAACGGCTTGGTTTTGGGCAATCCGGTCTATCCCTTTGGTATGAGTTTCTTTGGTTACGAGGCGTTTAAAACTTTGTCGCCGGCTTATATGGAGCATATGCAAAGTTTTGGCAGCGGCCTGCCGTGGTGGAGCTTGCCTTGGAACTTTTTCTTTGGAAGCTCGAAATTGGGTGGGGGTGGAAATTTTAGTTTTTTGGTCTTAGCTATTTTACCTGCCTTGTTTTTTGTGAAGCATAGTCGGGCTACGCGCAGCTTGATGGCCTATGCCTTGGTTTTGGGTACCTTATGGTGTCTGGGGCCGCATAGTCTTCGTTACGCCTTGCCATTGGCAGCCGTCTTTAGCCTGCTGGCAGCTTTGGCTTTAATAGAGGTCGAGACGTGGGCTCGCAGTCGAGGCTGGGCCCGTTTCTTGCGTCTGAGTGTGGCTTTCAGCCTGATGGCCGGCGCGGCCCAAACCACTTTTATAGCAGCTAATGACTTTGATCCTTTTCGTGTGGTCTTGGGGCTCGAGAAAGAAGCAGATTACTTGGCACGGCGCGGTCTCGCTTATGCGTCAGCAGCCTTTTGGTTACACGAAAATGCGCCTCGGACGAATTTGTTAATTTTGGGTAGCTCGCGCTCAGCTTATTTGCCGGTTCAGCGTCGCCCCCCGCTCTTGACCTCGGTTTTTGAGCCACATCCCTTCAAGGCATGGCTGAATCAGGCTTCTACGCCTCAGGAATTGGATGAAGTGGTGGCCCACAAGGGTTATGATGGGGTACTTGTGGATGTAGCCGAGTGGCGTAGGGTTGAAAGTGGGCCCTTGCCTCATTACGATTACTTTTCAAGTCCCAGTCAAAAGGCTCTTTTTGAAACATGGGTCGATTCCCATGCGGAAGGCGCAGCTTTTAAGGCGCCCGGGGTCTTGTTCTTTTTTGTTAAAGCTGGCCGTAAGGCCGCTGCTGAGCCAAGGATTCCGTGACGCCCTATCTCGTTGCCTTGATCACTGCGTTGATTCTTTGCGCTGCTTTGACGCCTTTGGCCATGGTCTTGGCCGCGAAGACCGGCTTTCTCGATCGCCCCAACACTCTGCTTAAGACCCACAGCAAACCCATTCCCTATTTGGGTGGTCTGGCGCTCTGCGGGGCAGCTACGGTCGCCGCCCTCGTGGTGAAGGCGCGCTACTTTCCGGCCAATGAGCAGGCGCCCTGGCCCTTGAACCTGCATTTAATGCGCGGTGTCTATGCCATTTTGGCGGGTTCAGGCGCGGCGATGCTCTTGGGTTTGGTGGATGATAAAAAGGCGCTCTCGCCGGCGATAAAATTTAGCGGCCAGATCATGGCCTCACTGATCTTGGTTTGGGCCGGCTTGCGTGTTCGTTTTGTCGACGACAGTCTCTTGTCGACCGTGCTGACGGTGCTCTGGGTGGTGACCGTGACGAATGCCGTCAACTTCATCGATATTATGGATGGTCTGGCCGCAGGCTGTGGCGCCATCGCCTCACTGGTCTTCTTCATGTTTGCGCTGCACGCGGGCCGTATGAACGACGCGCTGCTGGCCTGCGCTTTAGCTGGCAGCTGCCTGGGTTTTTTGATCTATAACCATGCGCCGGCCAAAGTTTATATGGGCGACGCAGGCTCGCACTTTATTGGTTTTGCTTTGGCAGGCATCGCTTTAAACTTGCAGTACTCGCATCAGAATCACTTGGCAGTTTTTTCACCCCTCGTGATACTAGCCTTACCTCTTTTTGATTTGATGCTGATGACTGTGATTCGTACACGCAAAGGTATAGCGCCCTGGAAAGGCTCGCCGGACCATGTGCCTCTGAGGCTCAAAGCTCTTGGCTGGGACAAGCGCCGAGTGGTTTGGACCCTTTGGTCTGTGACCGCAGGTTTAGGGGCACTGACCTATATCATTTCGTTCTTGAGCGATCGTCAAGCCTTGCTAGCCTGGGCTGGCCTGGGTCTGGCTGCGGTCTATGCCGCAGCTTGGCTGATGAGTATTGAAATGCCCCACGACAAACACGTCAAAAAAACGAGGGCCACGGCATGAAAGATGTTCGCTTTCCATCGATGCTCGCTATGGACTATCCTGCCCTGGTGGCCGAAGCGCTGGCTCTCTGCATGGAGATCCCCTACGGCGAGCGCATCAGTGTGGACCTTACCGATTTATCTCGTGTCTCGGCCTTTGGCGTGGCAGCTTTGGGTGCCCGCCTATCATGGCTGGTTCGTGCCAAACGTATGCCTTCAGGCTCAGTGGTGCGGCGTCCCGAGAACGGTCGCGTTAGCAACGACCTCATGCGCATGGGGCTCTATTCATTGTTGCAAGAGGCCTCGGTTTCGCTTTTTCAAAAAGAAGTCGACCAGCGCCCACAAGAACTCTGGTTGGTGGATCGGCCCAGTGATTTAGAAAATTCAACTCAACGGCTCATTAGCATACTGCGTACGGTGCTGCCCGCCACCAGCAATGACTTTGAGCGCGTGCGTACGATGCTCTTCAACATGGGCGATAACACTTTCCGCCACGGCAAGAGTCATACCGGCGCCATGCTGTGCGGCCAAGCTTTCCCCAAGACGGGCGTGGTGGAATTTGCTTGTTCGGACACTGGGCAGGGCATTTTTGCTAGCCTGCGCCGCTTTCCGAGTATGGTTGAGAGCCTCAAGGGCGACGCCCACGCACTGCTCACGGCTTTGACCCTGAAAGTCGCCACGGCTGAAGGCAGTACGCGCCCAGGTTTTCTCAACACCTTGCTAGCTACAGCCCGCCTCGCGGGCGGTGAATTGGTGGTCATGTCAGGCGATGCCGCGATTGCTCTCAAGAACGGCGAGTTACGCACCACCCAGGTGCCCTACCATGCTGGCACTACCGTGGGCGTGCGCCTGCGCCTCATTGGCAAAGACCTGAGCGCGCCTGAAGAAAACGAAAGCGCATCGCAAGCTCCTAAAAAATAATATGTCGAAGCAGCCCCTGCTCATCTTGGGCGCAGGCCTGGCCGGTCTTTCTGCAGCCTATCAAGCTCGCAAGAAGGGTGTGCCCTACGCTCTTTTTGAACGCGAAGCCCGCCCAGGCGGTCTTGTGCGCAGCGAGCGAGTGGGCGATTTCACGTTTGATTATACGGGCCATCTTTTACACACCAAACAAGCCCGCACTCGCGCCCTTATTCTTGATGAATTAGGTCTCAGGAACGACTTTCAGCCCGTTGAACGTCGCAGCTTTGTCTATTCTCACTCAGCCTTCACACGCGCACCTTTTCAAGCCAATCTCTACGGCTTGCCAGCCCCCGTGATTCAAGAATGTTTAGCAGGCGCCCTTCAGGCTAAGTTTCAGCCCGTTAAGATGAAGGCAGTTAAAGGTCAAAAAAAAGGCCAACGCTTCTTAGAGTCATTCGAGAGCTGGAATCTTCGAACCCTGGGCCCAGGCATTTATAAGCACTTTATGGAAAGTTATAATCAGAAGCTTTGGGGCGTTCATCCTTCACGCATGAGTGTTGATTTTATGGGCCGCTTTGTGCCTTCGCCCTCGCTCGAGCGCATCATCGAAGGCGCGCTTAAAAATGTCGATAAAGCTGTGGGCTATAACGCCGACTTTATTTATCCCAAAAAAGGCGGCATTGAAGTCTTAACGCGGGCCTTTGCCAGCCGCGTGGCCGTGCAATGCAATCATAAGGTCGTGCGCATCGACAGCCGCCGCCGCTCAGTCGTCTTTGACAATGGCCGGGTTGTGAATTTCGAGCGCTTGATCAGCAGCCTGCCGCTTAAAACGTTGGTGAGCTTACTGGCCGACGCGCCCCTCAGAGTTCGCGCCGCCGCCGCCCGCCTCAAAGCGGCCTCGGTGTTAAACGTCAACTTTGGCATTAGCAATCGCGATGTAACTGACAAGCAGTGGGTTTACGTGCCTGAAAAGCATTTGCCCTTTTATCGGGTGGGTTTCTATCATAATTTTAGTTCTGCCTTGGCGCCCAAGGGTGGCTCATCTTGCTATGCTGAGATGAGTTACTCACGTGAGCGACCTATCGATAAAAAACGCGCGCCGCACAAAGTGCGCGAAGGTCTTATTCAGATGGGCATACTCAAGCGTTCAGATAAAATCGCGGCTCAATGGGTGGCCGATATTCCGAGCGCCTATGTGGTCTACGACGCCTGGCGCGGCGAAAGCGTGGCTTTGATACAAAAATACCTACGCTCGCTCGACATCATCAGCACGGGTCGTTGGGGCAACTGGGAATACGCGGCCATGGAAGACGCCATCTGGCAGGGCGCCGAAAGTGTTTAGGGCGACCCTCTTGTCTTGCTTGGCAGCAGTCCTCAAGTTTAAGAAATCTAAGCTTAGGCCCAAGGACTTGCGGGCCGAATTGTTGAAGGGCCCTCATCCCATACTTTATTTCTTGGGTCACTGGCGCGAAGATTTGAGCATGATTAGTTATTCGGCCAAGCTGGGCTATGGTGTGGCTCTCTTGACTTCTTATGAGCGCTAGACTTGATTTTTTGAAGCTTGTCAGACCCCAGAGGGTTGACTAGAATCTATGCATAACCCATGCATAAGGTGAAAAGATGCGTACTACCATGGATCTGGACGAAGCTCTGATTCGCCAACTGGTCAAGGTTAGCGGCGCCAAAAGCAAGACCGAGGCCATTGAAAAGGCCGCTCAGGAGTATATTGCCCTGCAGAGCCGAAGAAAATTGGTCGCGAGCTTTGGCACTTGGAACATTCAGCCACTTCCCATGGCTGGCAAGCGTCGTGAATTGAGCCGTATGAACCGGGCACACAAGGCTTTGGGCAAAAAACGTGGCCGTTGAATGGCTACTCGACACGTCGGTCTGGATTGACTTGTTGAGGGCCAAGCACGAAGACTTTCAGCGAGCGTGGCGAGACAAGATCGAGGCGGGCGAGGCGGCTCTATGCGGTCCTGTCCTTGGGGAGCTGATCCAGGGCTATTTGCGCCAGGAAGACCGTGATCGTATGACAGAGCATTTTCGTGGCTTGCCCTATTTTGATGCGATTCAAGAGGATTGGCTCATGGCGGGTTTTTTTGCTGCAGAGACCCGCAAAAGCGGTCAAACGGTTTCTTTAACAGATTGCCTTATCGCCGCCATGGCCAAACGGCGAAAACTGGTCTTGGTCACGCGTGATAAAGATTTCGTGAGACTCAAGGGAATCAAGATGGAGTTGGTCTAAGCCATGCCTCTCGATGACGGCGGTCGAAAATACATATTTATAGTGCTGGGTTTAGTTGCTGGCGGGGGTTTGGCTTTTAGCCTGAATTGGGTGGGCAAGCGCAGCCAAGCCAAGAAAGAGACGGGCAGCCAGGCGGCTCAGCCTCAAGCTAATCCTAGTCCCGACACATCTTTGTTATTTAAAAAGGAAGAAGACGCAATAGCGGCTTTGGGCGAACCCGATATTCGCTATCAACGCGACGATCGCCTCTCGCTGATTTATAGTCGGCCTGCGCCCAATCGACCAGATGAGGGCTGCCCTGATGTTCAAATTATGAACGGCGAGATTAGATTTATCATTAATTATCCTTGCGACACCATGCCCGATCGAATTGCCACAGCCAAATTAAACAATGGCGTCGAACCTAAGCCCATCGAGAATCGTAGTCAGCATATGACTTTTGAGCAGGCTTTTGCTGCGGTTAAGGTGGGTGCGGGCCAAGACAGCCTACTGCGTGTGTTGGGCGAGCCCGACGACAAACGCATAAGTCAGGGTCGAGAAATTTGGCAGTATGATACGTTGATTGTTGAAAATGGCGCGGCTCGAAAATTGGCGGTGGTCTTTGATGACTCGGGCCGAGTGGCTGAAACTCAAGGGATGTGATGCTGCGTTATCTTTTTTTACTCTTGTTTTTGATCGGTTGTGACCAGCCCGCCAGCAACCCACCGACATTTCCTGGCGCCCCGCCACCAGGACGTAAGGTGATCTATTCTCACCCTGAGCAAAAAAGCTCTGCTTTGCCGAAGCCCAACGCCAAGCTAGAGCCTGGCCTAAGCGATCTTGATGCGGTGCGGGGTATGAGCGAGTCAGGGGTCTTGGCCATCATGGGCACGCCTGATCAAAAATATCTGCGTCAGGCGAGTACCTCGTGGCTTTATAACCGGGCTGTTCAGGGCCGTCGTCAGAAGGGATATCCTGAATTGATCTTGGCTGACAATCAGGTGGTGGGGGTTAATCTTTATAGCAAGGCTGAGATGAAAGCATTGATGAGTGAAGTTCGCAAGAATAAGGGGGTTGAACCCGAAGTGCAAAATCGGGTAGCCACCTTTACTTTTGACGAGGCTACACGCATGGTCATGGTCGGTTCATCTAAGAAAGACATACTCAATCTTTGGGGCGAACCCGATATTAAATTATTAGTGATCGACCGCGAGACTTGGCGCTATGAGACCTTGATCGTTGAGAATGGGGCGCAGAAAGTTCTTGATGTGACTTTTGAAGATGACATCGTGATTGAGATAAGCGAACTCTAAAGCGATCCCATCCACCATTCACTACCCACGCCCAAGCCTGTTGATTCTAGGGCCGCGCGTTTAGCCTCGTCCTTAGGCCCGCAGACCACATTGATCAGTACCGCTCCTTGCTCTTGGCCTTTTTTCCACATGGCTTTGACTAAGGCCGGGCCAACTAAAGGCCAGAGGCCGTCTTCGCGTACGCAGAAGTCATCAACGATTAAGATTTTTCCACCGGGTTCATAAACGGGTGGTGCGCCGCGCAATTCAGCCAGGGCGAAACCAAGTGCAGAACCTGAGCGTTCATAGACCAGCATGATGCTGTGCTCAGAGTGAACCATGGTGATCAGATAATCGCGATGGCGTTGCATTGCATCGGCATGCGGTTTGTGAAATACCGGTTGCCAGACGGCGTAGCGCTGGCGCTTGTCAGCGGCCATGCGCAGCAATTCGTCAAGATCTTGGTTCATGGCCGGGCGGATGATGTCAGACATGCGTGTCCCATTCATGAAGGAATTGAAATAAAAATTTCTTAAGAAATTGGTGCCGTTTGAGTGCTATGCGCCGCGCAGTCGGTGTATGTAAGCGGTCTTTGAGCAGCAGTAGTTTTTCATAGAAATGATGAATGGTGCTGCCTTGCTTGCTTTGATAAGCCATAAAGCTCTTGTGTATTTGGGCTTGTACCCCCGGTAAGTGCATGGGTCTACCTTTGGCCCCACCAAAAGCAAAGGCTCGGCCTACGCCTATGGCGCCCATGGCATCTAAACGGTCAGCGTCTTGAACGATCGCGGCTTCAAGGCTGCTGGGTGCGTCTTTCACCCCGGCTCCCTTAAAGCTGATTTCGCCGCAGGCTCGGCAAACCTTAGCGATTAGCCAAGGCTCGGCCCCTAAGCGCTTTAGCCAGTCACCGGGTAGGCGCCAGCTGGCTGTTTCGCCCATGCCTAATTTCCAGTCGCCGATATCATGCAGCAGGGCCGTGAGTTCTACGATGAGCAAGTGACTGCCAGGGGTCTGGCGGGCAATTTGATGCGCTAATGCCCTGACACGCAAAATATGGGCTAGGTCGTGGCCCGTGCTGTCATGGGCGTGTTGGCTGCTTACCACTTTCAGCACTTTTTTGACTAGGGTTTTAGAAGGCAAAGGTAGGGCCTCAAGTCTAAGACTTGGTCTTAAGGGGCACTCTAGCATAAGATACTAGAACTTGAGCAAGCAGGAGGGAAGTCAAAGCATGAGCCAAGTCCAAGTACGCAGTATCAAACCAGCCGATGCGCTCGTGGCGCGCGAGCTATTACTCGAATTAGGGCACGAAAATGACGTGAAGTCCCTTTCGTGGCGCATCAGCGCCATTGAAGGCACACCTCGAGAGCGAGTGGTGGTGGCCGAAGTCGATGGCAAGGTAGCGGGCCTGGCTGCCGCCAACGTTTACCGTTATTTTCACACCGAAGGACTGGTCTGTCGCGTGACCGCTTTGGTGGTAGGCAATCATTTTCGAAAAAAAGGCATTGGCCATGCTCTCGTCGCCTGGGCTGAACGCTGGGCTATTGAGCAGGGTTGCGATCGAGTTGAGATCACGGCTCGTCATGAAAAGGGCGAGGCTTTGACCTTTTTGCTCAAGCAAGGCTACGAAGATCGTTCGCGCCGCTTTTTCAAGCATTTGACCCCGGGCGGCGGCACTCAAGGCGAGAACTGATTTTGCCTAAGTTGCGCGTTTGCGTGTTGATCACGCGCATGGATCTAGGTGGGGCCCAGCAAGTGGCGCTCGAAGGCGTGGCGCGCCTAGATTCAGAGCGTTTTGATGTAGAACTTCTGGCTGGTCCGGGCGGTGGGCTTGAAGCTGAAGCTCGGCAGCGCTTGGGCTCGCGTTTTAAAATAGCTCCCCTGCTGCACCCCATTTCACCTTTGCGCGATCTTTGGGCTTTAGTCTGGCTATGGCTGCACTTTATCCGAGTCAGGCCCGATATCGTCCATACGCATTCATCGAAAGCGGGTCTCATAGGCCGCATCGCTGCTTTTTTCGCAGCCGTGCCTTGTGTTGTCCATACGGTGCATGGCTGGTCTTTTCATGACTTTCAGGGTCGGCTATTGCGTTTTCTCTACATCAATTTAGAAAGGCTTTGCGGCAGACTTACCCAGCGGTTTTTTGTCGTGGCCCAATCGTGCCGCGATAAAGGTCTCTTATTGGGTATTGGCCGAGCTGGTAGCTATGAAGTTTTGCGCGCGGCGGTAGATCTCAAAGCTTGGCAAAGCCAGCGTCGCGAGCGCAGTTCTTTGAATGCCGCTCTCAAGCATCTTGGCCTTGCGTCATTGAAGTCGGGTGAAAAAGTGGTGGGTTGTATCGCTAATCTTAAGTTGCAAAAGAACCCCTTCGATTTTGTGCGCGTGGCAAGCCGCGTGCTCAAAACGCAACCCCGCACACGTTTTGTTTATGTGGGCGATGGACCACTCATGTCTGAGGTTAAGGCTTTGGCTAAACAATGGGGCGTTGCCAAGCAGGTCGCCTTTTTAGGTTGGGTGCAAGAGCCTAGGTTTTTAGCTGCAGGCTTCGATGTTTTCTTGCTGACATCGTTATGGGAAGGCCTACCTTGCGTTTTTCCTCAGGCACTGAGTATGGGGCTGCCGGTGGTGGCTACCCATGTCGATGGCGCGTCCGAACTTATCGTTGAAGGCAGAAACGGTTATTTAGCTCAGCCGATGGATGTCGAAAGCATGGCTGAGCGCGTTACGCGTTTGCTGGCCTCGTCGACCTTGCGCGCAAAAATCTCTCGCTCAGCCCGAAGCAGCGTGGGCCCAGAATTTTCTTATGCCGATATGGCGCGTCGCCTAAGCGCATCCTATGTGGTTTTAGCTGCATGAAAGTCTTAGTGTTGAGTGCAGTTTACCCTGACTCGCCCAGCGATGGTGATCGTGTGCGACTTTATGGGTTTTTAGATCAGCTCAGTCAGCGCCACGAAATCACCTTGCTTAGTTTTGTAGATCCAGCGCGGGCTGCTGACCAAGCGCCCCTTAAGCTCAAACGACTTAAAGCTGTGCGTAAGGTGAAGCTCTCGAGCTTGGCAAAGTGGACCAATGCCGCCAATCGTTTTCTGAGCGAGTGGCCTTTGAATGTTGAAGCCTATTTTTCGCGTGACATGGAAGATAGTGTGGATGAATTGCTGGCTCAGGCTCAAGCTTCAGGAAAACCTTTTGAATTAGTTCACGCCTATCGCCTGCGTATGGCGCCCTATGCTCTGCGTTTTAAGGGTCCGCGTACTATAGATTTCACTGATAGTCTCACGCGTTATGCCGAACATCGCCTTAACAACGCAAAGCTGGCAGGTAAATCTTGGATAGCTAGTTTTCGATCTCGCGAAGCGCGCAAGATCGCAAGCTTCGAAACTTGGTGCGCTTTGCAATTTGATGTCAGCTTTATGAATGGCCTGCAAGATGCCCAAACCTTGCGCGCGATGGCGCCCCGGGCTCGAATTGAGGTGGCTGCTAATGGCGTGAGCCATAAAATCTTGAGTCGCCCTCAGAAACTCAAGCCCGACTTTGTCTTTGTAGGACATTTGGCTTATGCGCCTAATGCCGCAGCGGTGCTTTGGTTTGGGCGCTATGTCTTACCCTTGATTCGCCTCAAGTTGCCCGGCGCTCAATTCAACATTGTGGGGGGCGATGCCCCACGGGTCTTGCGTGAGCTGGCCAAGAACCCCGGTGTGAATTGGGTGGGTTTTCAGCCCGATACTGCGCCATGGCTCGCTAACGCCTGCGCGAGCGTCTGCCCCGTGAGCTTGGCGGTGGGCCGTCAAAACAAGCTTATCGAGGCATTGGCCGCAGGCACGCCCGTGGTGGCTACACGTGTCTGCGCTGAACTGGCCGAAGCGCTGCCTGGCAAGCATTTGCTGGCCGCAGACAGCGCTGAAGAATTTGCGCAAGCCTGCTTGCGCTTAGCTCAAGATGCATCGCTAGGGCGGCGTCTGGCTTCGGCGGGCAGGGCCTTGGCACGTCAAAAATACGATTGGACTCGTAACGCGCAAGTTATTCAAAAAGCGTGGCTTGCTGCCATTCAAAAAGAGGGAAGAGCATGAAATTAAAGGGGTTTGTCGCGTTGTTATTAGGTTTGAGTTTATTGGGCTGCTCTGCCACGCATCAGATCAAGTTTAATCCTTGGCAAGGTTTGAGTGAGCTTGAGATCGAAGGGCCCAAGCGTGGTCTCTACCCCGCTACGCCCCAGGTTCTTTTTGAAGCGGTGGCAAAGGCATTAGAGCGCGAGCCTTTTTTGAATTGGGAATTTGAAGAGCAAGAAGCGTCCAAGGGTTGGATCAAGGCCAATGGCGGCCTCTTTCGTCTCTTGCAAGCGCGTATTAGCGTCAAAGATAATGGATTGAGCGAACTGAGCTTGAGTTTGCCGCGTCGTACCCTTGATGGGCGTACGCAAGTCTGGAAAAAGTCGGATGGCAGCTATACGGCCTACAGCCCGAGTGACCCCCAAGCTAGCGAAAGCATCGAAGTTGTTTTTGAGCTCGATGAGCCGTATCTTTATTCCCTTATTCATCGCCAGCTCAAAGATCAGAGCCCTGTGCCCTTTGAGCTGTTGACTAACCCCGCTATGAACCTTGAGAAATAATGGCCTTTCTTAAAGACAATATCAGTACAGTTGAATTTGCCGAAGGCGTGATGGCTTTTTTGCCGCCAAGTGAGGCCGAAGTGCGCCGCTGCGACGAGATCAGCGCTTTTCTCAAACTTGAAGAGAATCGTGATGTGCGGATGCTGCTGCCTGAGCTTTTTTTATTAAAAGTGGGTCTGGGCGCTGAATATGGCATGGGCCTTTTGCAGCAGTTGGGCATGAACGAGGCGGGGGTTCTACAATTTTTTGAACTTTATACCGTTCAACTCAGCGGCGGTTTCGCCGCCTTCTTTAAGAGTAGCGCTGCAGCCAGCATTACCATCTTGCGCGACCGTATTCGTGCGTATGGTGATGCTTTGCATCAGCCTCATCCCGAAGACCCCCATCTAGGTCTGGCCGATCGCTTCAGTCGTTTTGTGGGCGCCCCCGATGATCCCGAGCTGGTCTCGCTCTGCCTCGATACTTGCCGCAGCATGCATGGCCGTTTTATGGATGAGATTAAGTCTTTGAGCAAGCCCGAGGGCGCGTGAAACGGCTCACCTCACTAAACATTCTGCTCGTGGCCGCGGCCGCCATCGCATTTGGCTGCTTAAGGCGTCCGGCTATGGAAACCGATCGCAAGCCACGCTTTGCTGCGTCTAAGCCGCCTACGGGCGAGGTGGACGAGTCGCTCGAAGGCATTTCTGAGACAGCCCAGGTTCTCACGCCCACAACCCAAGTAATGCCTAAGGCCTCACGCGGCGCCGCAGAATGGGGAGAAGATTTTTTTAAAAAAGGCGACTATGCCCGGGCCGTATCTTATTTGCGCGAAGCGGTTAAAAAAGATCCTGACAATGCCAAGCTCTGGCGCAATTTAGGATCAGCCTATGCCCTCGCCGAAGACTACGCCAATGCTGTGACTTGCTATGAGCGTGCTCTCAAGCGCAATCCTCATGACATTAAGGCTTGGTACAACTTAAGTTTGGTTCACAACAGTCGAGGCAGTGACAAAGAGTTAAAGTCGGCCGAGAGCGCAGCCATTAAGGGTCTCAAAGAAGATCCAAAGCACGCGCCTCTGCATTCTAGTTTGGGCAATATTTACGCAGATCAGAATAAAGATGATCAGGCATTGGATCAATATCAAGAGTCCTTAGTTATTAATCCTAATGACCCCATCACGCGCTTTAATAAGGGGGCTTTGCATTTTAAGCGGCGCGAAGTAAGTGAGGCCGAGAGCGAATATCGCGAATCACTTAAACTAGACCCCAAAGATGTCGAGGCTGCTCAAAATTTGGCAGCCATTTATATTTTGAGGGGCCAGCTGAATGAGGCCGAAAAGCTCAATCGTTGGGTAGTGAAGCAAAAACCCAAAGACGAAGATACGCTTGAGAATGCCTATTTTAATTTGGGCATCGTGTATGACAGGCAAAATAAGCTTGAGCGGGCTCTCAATATGTATAAATTGGCATTGCAGGTTGCGCCTTGGGATGCGGCAGCCTATGTGAATGCCGCGGTTTTACTCGAGCGCCTTAATCGCAAGAAAGAGGCCCTCACCTATTGGCAAAAGTACCAGCGCCTCTTTCCGGTCTCGCGCCGGGCCGGTGAAATCGGCAAACGTATAGAAATTCTAAAGAAGATGCTGAAAGAAGGCAAAAAAGTGAAATGATAGAGTCCTAAACCCTGAAACCAGGGCCTTATCTTTCGCGATATATGGACGAAGGGTATTCTGTAAGGATTGGATTCTAAATTGGGGCTTGCTCCATGGCCGAATTGGCCTAAAAATAGGGTAAGAATAAGCGTTTTAGGAGCGGTAGTGGCTGAATTTACTAAAGATGGGTTCAAAGTCGTTGGTGTCGGCGTGGTGGAAAAAGAGGGAAAATACCTCATCACTCAGCGTCGGCACGATGATCATTTGGGCGGCATCTGGGAGTTCCCGGGCGGCAAGAAAGCGCCCGAAGAGAGCGACCAAGATTGCGTGGCCCGTGAACTCAAAGAAGAATTAGGCATTCAAGTTGAGGTGGGCAGCCATCTCGAGACGATACGTTATGCCTATCCTGACCGTAAGCTTGAGCTGCGCTTTTATTCATGTCAGATGCTGAGTGGCGACCCCATGCCTGTGGAAGTTCAGGATTTTCGCTGGGTTTCGCCCAATGAGCTGATCTATTACCAATTTCCTAAAGCAGATCGTGATCTCGTTACGAGGCTGGCCAAACGGAACTGAAGCTCCGCAAAGACGGTGCGGGCCCATTGTATGAAATCTGGTGTTAAAATCTTTACCTTGGCTGAGGCCAATGCTGCGCTGCCGCGCTGTCGCGAGTTGCTGGCCCATTTGCGTCAGAGCCGCAAGGCGATTACGACCAAACAGGCCCAAGTCGACCTCGAAGAATTGACCTCGACCTCAGCGGCTGAGACCGCCGCGAAGGTGCAGTCCCTGCTGACAGATATTGAAGCCCTGGCCGCAGACTTTCATAAGGGAATGGCTGGTTTCGTTGAGATTGGTTGCGAGATCAAAGACATTGATAAAGGTTTGATTGATTTTTATGCCATGCGCGACCGCCAGGTGGTTTACCTCTGTTGGATGCATGACGAGGACGAAATAAATCATTGGCACACACTCGAAAGCGGCTTGAGTGGCCGCAAATCATTAGACCAAGACTGATACGGAGAAAATTTAATGAACCCCCAGTTTTATGATGCCATCTTTGTAAAGCCTTGGCCTTGGTATGTGGCTGGCCCGCTCATTGGTCTTTATGTCGTGGCGTTTCTTTTTTTTAAGAATCGCTCGTTAGGGGCATCTTCGGCCTATCAAGCCACCCTTGAACTACTCGGTGGCCGTAGGGGTGAAAATGATTTTAGCGATGTGCTGGCCCATGGCGGCCAAGATCGCCGCCCGCCGCTTTTGCCGCGAGATCCCCGTGAGTCAGCCCCTTTATGGCGCGTGTGGTTCTTGGGCGGCCTCTTCTTGGGCGGCTTTTTAGCTTGGCGACTTGGCGGCGAAGGCACGGGCACTTTTGACCTGCCGGGCTTGAAGCTAGCTTTTGCGGGCATCAGCGACGCAGCGCTCATGGGCATACTCTTTAGCGGAGGGCTGGCCATTGGCTTTGGCACGCGCATGAGTGGCGGCTGTACCAGCGGTCACGCCATTTCGGGTATCGCAAGCTTGCAGCTGCCCAGTTTCTACGCCACCTGCGTGTTCTTTGCCGTGGGGATGGCTACGACATTCGCCATGCGGGCTCTTTTTTCAGGTGCGTTATGAAAAAGCACCTGACCTACTTGTTTTGGGGCGCGGCCTTTGCTTTTATCATTTCACGCAGCGGGGCTACGCGCTTTGATTATATCTATTCGATGTTTCTCTTGGAATTCGGTCCCGGCGGCCATGCTACTCAGATGTTCGGAATAATCGGCAGTGCGATTGCTATGGCCATGCCCTTGCTTTGGATGATGCGTCGTCTGAAAAAGTCTGGGGTGAAGCGATTTAAAGCCATTAGTTTTAAAGAGCGTCGCCTTAACCCGGGCACCTTGCCAGGCGCGGCTCTCTTTGGCTTTGGTTGGGCTCTCACCGGCACCTGCCCTGGGCCTGCCATGATGCAGTTGGGCGAAGGCCATGGCATTGCTATCGCAACGCTTGCAGGTATTTTTATGGGCCAGTGGATTTACGGGAAGGTCCACGCGCGCTATTTTCATTGGATTCCCGATATTTGCGGTTAATACCCCTCATTCAAGGACCACGACATGGATCAAGACGATATGGAATCTCAAGATTTGGGTGAAGAAAGAATTACAGGCTCGGCCCAAGCAGAACAACAAGATCAAGATATTGAGGGCGGAGAAGGCCAGCTTGAGAATCAATCCGAAGGCCAAGATGAAGGCCAGGTTGAAGAAAACAGCTCTGTAACCCCAGCGGGTACGCAGACTGATATGTTTGAGAGCTTGCGAGTTTATATAGTTCCTTCAGATACCAGCAAAGTTGCGGCCTATGTGTCGTGCAAAATTAAGACGCCCGCGGGATATATTTTTCTTAATAGCATGGCTTTGGTCTGGGGTAACAATGGGCTTTTCTTAAGTTTCCCTAGCCGTAAAAAAGAGAGTAGCCCGCGTGGGCATGAAGACTACTATTTCTTCGAGCGCGAGATGCGCGAGAAGTTGCAAGACATTGCGATTACTGAGTACAAGGCCAAGGGCGGCAACATTGTGCCCCCGGCCATGAACAGCGGCCCTCAGCCCACGGGCGCGATGCAGGGTTCAGGCCAGCGGCCGGCTTATTCTAATGACCGCGGGCCTCGCGGCGGCGGCGGTTTTGACCGCGGCCAGCGTGGTGGCGGCGCTAGCCGTGGCGGCGGCGATGATTTTAGCAATCGCGGTGGCGGCCCTCGCGGCGGCGGCGATTTTAGCAACCGTGGCGGTGGCGCCGGCCGGGGTGGCTATGGCGGCGGTGGCGACTTCAGCAACCGTGGTGGTGGT
>CAZFUM010000007.1:0-34147 GCA_964521965.1 uncultured bacterium
GGTGATACGAAAAGCCCACCTTTTCAAAACGCACGCCCTGGGCAGGCCGGCCCAGGGTCTTGGCCCCGATCTTCTCAGTCACAGCCTCGTGCTGATCGAGCGTCTCAAAAATACGCTGGCCTGCGGCGATGGCATTTTGTACGTCGAGATTGACACCATTGAGAGCCTTAATATGCGGGTACAAAGCCGCCATGCTAGCTGCGATGACCGCAAAGTCGCCAAAGGTCATCTTGCCATCAATCACATGATTACCCGCCATGTAGATCATCAATGCGAAAGCACTGGCACCAATCGTATCCATCACGGGCGAGCTGGCCGCCGCCACTTTGGCCTTGCTCATCATCGCGTCAAAGTATGAGCGCACGGCCTTGGCAAAGCGCTCGCGCTCATGATCAGCCCTGTGAAAGGCCAGCACGACCCTAAGGCCCGACAAAATCTCATGCCCAATGGCCGTCAAGTCAGCCATGCGTTCTTGATCTTGCGACGAGTAGCGCCGAATTTTCCGACCAAAATAATAAAGCGGGCCCATGGCCAGGGGAAAGATGATGATGATTTGCAGGGCCAGCTTCCAGTTAAGCCAAAAGATCAGGCCTGCAAGGCCCGCGATTTTAAGCAGGCTGCCCACCACGCGGCCCACGACATCTGAAACACCGCGCTGCATTTGATGAGTGTCATAAGTCAGACTTGAAACAGTTTGGCCTAGGCGTTGCTGCGAGTGATAGTCAATGCTAAGGGCCACCAGCTTGTCAAAAAGCCGCAGGCGCAGGTCTTTGATAACGTGGTTACTGACCCCGTTATTAATAATGTCGGCGAGATAATTAAAAAGGCCCTTGGTACCCATCATGGCCACGACAGCCAGTGGCACCCAACTGAGGGTGTGGCGCGCAGCCGCAGGATCTGTATTGAGAAAGCCCTCATCCATCACGGGTTTCACTAAATACATAGCCAGGCTCTCGGCTGCTGCTGCCAATGCTAAGAATACGATCGCAATACTCAAGCTCACGCGATACGGCCGCGCAAAGCCGAGTATGCGGCCATAGATGCCGCTACTCTTTGCCAATGCCATCCTTACCACAGCGGGAAAACTATTATTATATGAGGGAAATGCTAGGTCCGTAAAGGCTTGGCTTTACAAAGTGTAAAGAGAATCTATTCAAACTTTGAGTTAAGAGTATTGGTAGGCCCCTAAAAGCCACCCGAAGGGAGCTGAGCCGTCCCAAAGACGATTGCTTGCCGCAATAAGCCAGATGACCTGCAGCCATTTACGCAACCGTAAGTGTGAACCTTTTAGCAAGCTCGCTAGCTCGTTTACGGAGCGAATCCCTTAAGTCTCCAAATTAGCATCAAATAGAGAAACACGCTAACTGGCCACATGACAACGGGTATCAAAAATAACTGCCATTTCCAATTTCTCTTTTCTTTGCGGGCAGCACGGGCGAGCCATGCCAGGCACAGGCCAAACCAATATACAGACAGCGGATGCTATGGTTCCTTGAGGCGCACCAAAAGACGTTGCAATTGCTATTGGAGTCAATGCAACAAGAAAGGCGAGCAGACTTCTAAACAAATAACCAGTTTCAGGAAATCTAGTCATGGCGTGAAAGCATTAGTGGCATAAAACAAAATCATGTCAAAGCACCTCAACTATAGCTGAACATTACTCCTAGCCCTGCGCATAACTAGGTTGTGCTACAAGCATGGGTGTAAGTTCCGTTTGAAAAAGAAAGGGCGTAGTAGTGATTTCATAAGTGCTCCCAAGAGATAATGGGTCTAAGCGCGGTTCTTCAGACCTGCGCCACTTCTCTTTCAGGATGCGCGTCAAACAACGAGCCAATGGGAACTTTGAGCGTCTTGGCAATCGCTTCCAAGGTCGCCAGCTCGGGATTATTGCCAGGTACTATATTTTCAATGTCTCGCAAGCGGCGGGCTCTGATTTGAGATGCATCAGCCAACTCTTCTTGAGTTAAACCCCTTCTGCGGCGAAGGTGCTGGATGTTCAAGCCCAGCCAATAGCGCCCAGTCCGTTCGAAAGGTTTGAGATCGACACTCATCGCGAACCCCCTAGATATTCTATACCTGAGCCAGGATTTCTAGCACCTTGGGATCACGCTTAATGGCGCGTATGACTTTGGTGGGCAGGGCTTCAGGCGTGCGCCAGCCTTGCTCCCAGGCCTGAATCAGCTTGGTGCTGACGCCTAAAAAGTCAGCAAATGCAGCCTGGCTGCGCTGCATCAACTTGCGCGCATCTTTGACCTCTTGCGAGCTGGCCGGTACAGGACGGGTAATAGCGGTGTAGCCACTTACTTTTTCTCCACGCTCATACTTGGCAATCTTGCGTAAGGTGCCCGCAAATTCACCATAAAAGGCCTTGGTCAGTCGGCTTTTTTTCTTGATCACTTTTTTCATAACGCCCTCGATTGCTTAATGGTCTTTACCAATGCAGCCAAAAATTTCTTGTCAAAATTGTCTGCATCGCTTTTGTCTAAGATTGAGATCAGGTGAAAGACTTTGGCTGTCGCGAGAAAGTAGAGCACTCGATAACCCCCGCTTTTGCCTTTGTTTTTCTTGGGTGCAGCATACCTAATCTTGCGAATGCCCCCAGGCAGCAAAACTCCGCTGTCGGGTCGTACCAAAAGGGCTTGAATAACCCCCTCCTGCAGCTCTTCTCCCTCACCCAGGTATTTCAGGTCTTTTTGAAACAAGGGCCAGACCAAGAAGGTCACCTGGTCGCGAAGCTCGATTTTCACATCCATTCGCTTCCCTTTCTTATATACCACAGTGTGGTATATATTTCAAGAGCCTCCTCACGGGCTCATAGAAACAAAAAAAGGGAGCCCCCGTAAATACGAGAGCTCCCTTAGGCGTGGTCCAATATGTGAATCTTAAAGGCTTTTCAAATTAGGGACAAGCCCCTAAAATCTTCGCCTATGTCTTTACCACGCAAGATCGCCTCGTTCATCAAGATCGAACACACCCTCTTTTCACTGCCCTTGCTGGGCGCCGGTGCCTTATTGGCCCCCGGTGCCAAGTGGCAGACTCTGCCCTGGGGCCGCTTGGGCCTGGTGCTGCTGGCCGGCATAGGCGCCAGAGCCGCGGCCTTGGGTCTGAATCGGGTCTTAGATCGATCGATCGATGCCCTGAACCCACGCACCCAGAACCGCGAGCTGCCCTCGGGCGCGATGAACTTGGCCCAAGCTTGGGGCGTGATCGTGGCGGGTTTGGTGGTTTATCTGCTGGGCGCAGCCGTGCTGGGCCGGACTTGTTTAATCTGGTCCTGGGTGCCGCTGGCGGTCTTTGTGATCTACCCCCTCATGAAGCGCTTTACATGGACTTGCCACTTTGGCGTAGGCGCGGGTTTGGCTTTAGCGCCTCTGGGTGCCTTGATCGGCGTGACCAACGAGATCCCCACGACCCCGGCCATTTACTGGCTGGCAGGCTTTACCTTTTTCTGGGTAGCTGGTTTTGACACCTTGTATGCAACTCTCGACGAGGCCTTTGACAAGGCTCACGGTATCTTTTCAATACCCGCCCGCTTTGGCAAAGCCACAGCTCAAGATGCTGCTTTAATGATGCATGCCATGGCTGGATTTTGCCTGGTGGTATTGCGTTGGAATACTTTTAGCGCCAAAGGCCCTCTTATATGGTTGGCCCTCATACCCGTAGGAACACTTTTGGCTCTCGAACAGCAAAGCGGATATTCACTCGAAGGCAACGCCCGCTTCTTTAAGATCAATGCCTGGGTGGGCGTAGCTGCTGCTTTTTACATTTTCATGGGCGTCTTATGAGGACTGTTATCGGCGTTACGGGTGCCACCGGCATCGCCTTTACGATGGATTTTATCAAACGTCTCGAGGGCGAGAAGTACGCTATTTTCACCCAATGGGGCAAACATCTGCTCAGCCATGAAACTGATCTTAAGATGGCGGATGTAGA
This sequence comes from uncultured bacterium, assembly GCA_964521965.1. Classification (GTDB taxonomy): domain Bacteria; phylum Oederibacteriota; class JAJYGY01; order JAJYGY01; family DAIDJD01; genus CAZFUM01. The sequence goes on from CAZFUM010000007.1 coordinate 3,934, forward strand.
AAAACTGGTCACCAAAGTTTTTCCTGATACAGACTTAAGTGCCCCAACCTCGAGTGGGTCGACCCATTTTGATGCTATGGTCATAGTCCCCTGCTCAGCTGGCACACTCAATAAGATCGCTTGCGGCATCGCTGACACGCTGCTGACCCGCACGGCCATGGTGGCCCTGAAAGAACGGCGCAAATTGATCTTATGCTTGCGCGAAACGCCGCTCAGTACGCAAACCTTAAGAAACGCCACCCAGCTCAGCGCGGATGGCGCCATCATCATGCCCATCATGCCGCCCTACTATATGAACCCCCTCACTACCGAAGCTGTGTTAGAGGGCTTTTCTAAGCGACTGCTTCAAGTTTTAGGACAACCCCAGGGCGACCTGTGGAAGGGCGAGCAATTAGAAGGCGAAGCGTGAATCTGCGCAGCTATTTGAAAATTCTCGAAAAGAACGACGAGCTGCAGCGCATCACCGCTGAAGTCGACGCTGAATATGAAATTGGCGAAATCGCGCTCAGGCAGGTCAAGCTGGGCGGCAAAGCCCTCTTATTTGAAAACGTCAAAGGCTCAAAATTTCCATTAGTCATCAATCTTAACGCGACCCATAAGCGACTCAATCTAGGCTTAGGCATCGAGCCAGCCTTGCTAGGCTACAAGCTGGCTTCTCTCGTCAAAGAAATGCAGCCCCCGAAATTAAGCGCCTTGTGGCGCAATCGCTCAGCCATCATGCGCGGCCTATCGATGCGGGTGAAGAAAGTCAGCTCTTCGCCGGTTCAAACAGTTGTCGAAAAGCCTGGCGATTTGACGCCTTTGCCCATACTCAAGTGCTGGCCCGAAGATGGTGGCCGCTTTATCACTCTGCCGCTCGTCCACACCGTTGATCCCGCCACAGGCAAAGGCAATCTTGGTATGTACCGCATGCAGGCCTTTGGGCCTTCAGAAACCGGCATGCACTGGCAGATCATCCGCGGCGCTGAAGCCCACGCAGCCAACGCCAAAAACGGGCGCCTGCCCTGTGTGGTGGCTCTCGGTGGTGATCCGGCTCTCATACTCGCCGCCATCTTCCCCTTGCCCGAAGGCGTTGAAGAGCTGCCCTTTGCAGGTTTGCTGCGCGGCCAGGCACAGCCCGTGGTCAAGGCCTTGACCCAACCCCTTTGGGCACCTGCCAACGCCGAATTTATTCTCGAAGGCGTGATCGATTTAAACGACAAGCGCGTCGAAGGGCCCTTTGGTGATCATTTTGGGCATTACAGCCATGCAGCGCCTTACCCAACGTTTAAACTAACCGCGTTGACTCACCGCAGAGATGCGATTTATCCCGCCACCATTGTGGGTAAGCCCCCGCTTGAAGACCGCATATGGGGCGAAGCCATCGGCGAGTTTGGCGTGCCCATGCTGAAACTGATGAAGCCTGAGATCAGCGATCTCTGGGCCTACTATGAAGCCGGCTTTCACAATTTATTGGTCGTAGCTGTGCATCAGAGGCATCGAAAAGAAGGCGTGCAGACAGCATTGGGTCTCTTGGGCCAGGGCCAGCTGGGCCTCTCGAAAGTCGTGGTCTTGGTCGACGCCAACATCAATCCCCGTGACTTTAATGCTGTCTTGCGCGAAGCGCGCCAAAATTTCGACCCACGCGAAGACGCCCTGCTCTTGCCGGGCACGCCCCAAGACACGCTCGACTTCACCAGCCATGTCATGAATCTAGGCAGCAAGTTGATCTTAGATTTCACCTCGACCCACGGCATCACACCTGAGCCTATCGGGTCGCCTTCGCGCCTCAAAAAGGGCCGAGAAAATTTCAATGTCGAGCGCTTCAAGAAAATATTGGGCTCGACTTATTTGAGCCATGTGTCGCTCGAAGACACTCTGCTGGTAGCCAAACTCAAACCCAACAAGACCCGCGATGCCCATGCTTTACTTGAGAAAATCCTCAAAGCTGGGGGCCTGGGTCGTCATAAAATGCTGGCCTTGGTCAGCGAAGATGTTGACCTGAATGACCCTGTGAACTTATTGTGGGGGCTCTTCACCCGCTTTGACGCAGCCCGCGACATACGCTTTGAAGCTAGCCGTTTAATCGGGGCCTGGCCCTATCATTCAGGTGTCCTGGGTATCGACGCGACCTGGAAAAAGGGTTATCCCAAGCCTGTAGAAACACCCAAAAACATTGTCCAACGCGTGAACAAACGTTGGAAAGAGTACGGATTTTAGGAGCAAGCATGCAAACCCCGCAATTCGGTTTTAGCGATCTCAAGTTGAGCAAGATTTGGGACAAAATGCAGGCCAAACAACGCCTCGACTTTGACGATGGCATGACCTGCCTGCAAACTCGCGACTTGATGAGCCTGGGTAAAATGGCGAATTGGGTGGCCGAATCCCGTCACGGAAAAAAAGTAACTTTTGTCACCAACCGCCAATGCAATCCCACCAACCTATGCGTTCTATCGTGCAAGTTTTGTGAATTTGCTCGCCGTAAGGGCGAGGCCGGCTCATGGGAAATGAGCATGGCCGAGGTGCTCGAACATGCCGAAGGCGGCATCAACGAAATACACATCGTGGGCGGCCTGCACCCCGAGTGGAAATTCAAAGAATATCTCGAAATCGTACGCCAATTACGCCAGGCCCACCCCCGCTTAGGCATCAAGGCCTGGACCGCGGTAGAAATTGACTGGTTCGCCAAGCTCGAGCGCCGAAGCATTCGCGAAATCTTGATCGACTTAAAAGAAGCGGGCCTGGATGCCCTGCCGGGTGGCGGGGCCGAGGTCTTTAGCGAACGCGTGCGTAAAGAGATCTTCTTTCCCAAAATTGGCTGGGACAAGTGGCGCGAAGTGCATTTCGAAGCCCACAAACTGGGCATCAAGACCAACTCGACCATGTTATACGGTCATATTGAGACTTACGAAGAACGTGTGGACCACATGCTCAAATTGCGCGGGCTCGAGGACGAAGCCCCCGGCTTTATGAGCTTCATCCCGCTCACCTTCCAGCCTGGCAACACGGGCATTCCCATGAACCGGCATGGTGCGCTTGAAGACGCCCGCGTTATCGCCACCTCTCGATTGCTTCTCGACAACTTTGCGCACATCAAGGCTTACTGGGTCATGATGAGCCCTGAAATGGCCAGCATCGCACTCAATTTCGGCGCAAGCGATCTTGATGGCACAATAGGCAAAGAAAAGATCGTGCACATGGCAGGCAATCAATCGCCAGAGGGCCTAGCCCAAGAAAGCATGCGCCAACTTATTCGCGAAGCCGGCAAAGAACCGCGCGAAAGAGATATTTTTTACAATGATGCGGCCGTACCCGCTTAAGCTGAGTTGATAGCCCCAACAAAAAAGCCCCGGATTGCTCCGGGGCTTTTTTGTTGGCAAAGATTTTTTAACTTAGGCTTTGACCGCCTTTAATTCTTCCAGTGCCTGATCAAAGGTATCGGTCACAATGATACCGCGCTTCTTCGGCATGATAAGGTCAAGTGAGCGGCGAACGCGCTCGCTCATGGCGTAGAGCGCCAGGGCGCCGCTGCGTTTTTCCATGGCTGCGGCTTGCAGGAACATCACCGACCAGCCCGAGGAGCCCACATAAGTGATCCCGCTCATATTAACCATGAGGCGGTTCACATTGCCCTTAGACATCCACTCGTCAAAATAAGTTTTGAGGTCTTTATAAGAAAATACATCCACCGCGCCGCTGACATGAATCACCGCCGCGCCTGTGGCTTCCATCGCTTCGGTACGGCACTCTAATTTTTCCATTACTTTCCTCCCTCGCACTGTAGCAAACGCTTCAGTGCCCCACTTTCTGACTGTCCTTAGCATCAGACGGATCGCTTAAGACCAGTTCATTGATGCCGTCATCCCGACGACGATAGTCCATTTTGCCCATGAGTCGCTTAACCATCAAGAGCCCCATGCCTCTATCTTCATAATCTCGCGCAATCGATTCGCCGCGCGTGGCAACAAACGGCACATCAAAAGCCAAACCATTGTCTCGGATAACTAATTTGGCAGATTTCTCGGGGTTCAAGTCGAGTTCACCTTCAAACCAAGTCGCGCCCGCATGTTCGACAATATTGCAGGCCAATTCGTCCACGACAGAAGCCAGGTCCCAGCCAACTTTTTGATCCATGCCATGTGAACGCGCGGTTTCAAGCACCAGCTCACGCATCGCGCGTATCATCCAGCTCTCAAAAGGAGCGTTATACTTGAAACGAATGCCGCTAGGGGTATCTTGGGTCGCGCTCATGGGCTACTCATCTAGGTTGAGACGATAGGGGGTTATGCCTAATATCAGTTATAGTTTTTATAGTTATTTTTGTCAATTTACAAAAAGGGTTTTCGTGAGCTTTTAATGGCCTTTGGGGCCTTGTTTTCAGGCCCTATTTTGGTAGTCTAGCGCCCTATGAAAACGCAGGAAAAGCGCAATTTCACCATCGGGGTCATGCACGAAGGCTTCTGGGGGGCGGCCTTTGGGCTCATGAACCCTCTGACCGTGCTACCCCTGGCCTTGAGTGATTTGGGGGCCGGGATTGCCAATATTGGTCTTATTGCTGGCTTCCTTTGGACAGGGGTCAATCTAGCCCAATTGCCGGCAGCTTTCTTGCTCAGCCCCAAATGGAGCGACCCCAAACGCTGCGCCCTGCTGCACATACCTTGCCTGGCCAGCACAGGGCTCATGGCCCTGATCTTCGCGCTCGCGCCGGGTCAAGCCTCGCCTTGGAAACTTCCTCTTTTCGCACTCTTCACCATTTGCCATTTTGCCTTCATGGGCATGGTCGTACCCTTTTGGCTCACCATGACAGGACGCTGCATTTCACCCAAAGCCCGCGGCCGCTATTTTGGGACCAGCTTTGCGGTAGCTGGCTTGATGGGCGCGCTCACCGGGCTAGCTAGCGCTTATTTCTTGCCGACAGGATTGCTGGGCGGCTATGCCCTGATCTACTTGGCAGCCTTTATCTTACAGATCATTAGCATCTCACTTTTAGCTTTGCTCAAACCCATACAAGGCCGAGGCAAAGCCGCAGGCGCCTTACTGCCCTATTTTAAGCGCCAGTTCAAGAATCTGCTGGGGCATCCTGTGTTCTTGCTTTTTATAGGCCTCGTGGCCCTGCAACAAGTGGCGGGCACGGCAGCAAATTTCTTCACACTCAGTGAAAAGGCTCGCGGAGCTGACCTGCAACTTTTTAAGACTTACAATGCTGTGCTTCCTTTAGGCGGCATGGCGGGCGCTTTTATTCTCGGTTGGATCACAGACCAAAAAGGCCCGCGCTGGGGCTGGGTCTTAGCTATGGCAGCTATGGCGGGTGGCATTGCGGCCCTTGCATGGCCCCAAGGACTTATGCTGACATCCCTTGGCTTTGCCTTGGGCGGATTTTTCAATGCGGTCTATCCCGCGGTGAACTTGCATATGATGTTTCGCATGGGTAAGAAGAATGACAGCGCTCACACCGTAGCCTGGTTCAATTTTGTGGCTGCGCCCCTAACTCTGGCAGTGCCTTGGCTGGCAGGTCTTTGGGTCGAGAGCCATTCATTCTTCTCGCTCTATATGCTTTGCGGCGCAGCCGCACTTGCTGCCATGCTTTGGTTGGCCCTGCGGCCTGGCCGACTTAACTTGAAGCCCGTCTCATGATCATTGCCCGCATCCCTTTTCTCAACACGGCGCCATTTTTTCACTTTTTATCACAACGCTGGTTGAACCAACACACCTGGGTCGAAGCCAGCCCGCGCGACTTAGGCGAGCTGGCCCGCCAGGGCAAGGCCGATGCGGGTATCTTTAGCCTGGTCGATGCTTGGAATCTAGTCGAAAGCGGAGAATTCGAATTTTTGGGCGATCTTGGTATTGCAGGCCTGGGTCCTATTGGCAGCATTCTGCTCTTTGGCACTGATAATGCAGCCAGCTTGGAAGGTCAAACCGTAGCCGTCACGCCCCAAACTGCCACCACATCACGCTTACTTGATATCTGGTTGAGCAAGAAACTAGGCCTAAAAAATGTTAAGTTCGTAGCTCAGGATCAGCCCTCACAAGCCACCCTACTCATTGGCGACGAAGCCCTGCTGCGCCGCGAATTCTTGGCCCCCCATCAGCCTAAGCCCATTGACCTTTGCGAGGCCTGGCAGGCTTGGACCGGACTACCCTTTGTCTTTGCCCGTTGGGCCGTGCGACGCGACCTGCCCGAGGCTGCCAAACGCGACTTGCGAGGGGCTATCCTCTCAGCGGTAGAATTGGCTTTGGACGATCTTGAAGATGTGGCGCAAAAGGCCAGCGAAGACCATGGCCTTTCACCTGAAACTGTCATGAAATATCTATCGGGCATACGCTATAAACTGGACGAGAAGGATCACGAGGGCATGAAGCTCTTTCGGCAATATCTCGACGAAAGCGGCGGACTCAAAAAGCCTCTTGCCTAAACCCCTCTTTTTCGCAAAATAGAAGACCTTATGAGTGACTTACAAAGCATCTACGACAAATGCCGCCAGGGCGGCCGACTCACGCGTGATGAGGGCTTGAAGCTCTATCTCGAAGCCCCTCTCATTGAGCTAGGCGACCTAGCCCACGCTGCACGCATGCGCCGTGTGCCCGAAGCCCGTGTAACCTGGGTGGCCGACACCAATCTGAATTACACCAACATCTGTGACGCCTACTGCACCTTCTGCGCGTTTTATCGCGCGCCCAATGCCAAAGCCAAGGATGCCTATACCTATACCGTGCCGCAGATGATCGAAAAGATGCGGACATCCGCCGAGAAATACGGGGTCACCACGTTTCTGATCCAAGGCGGCCTGAACCCTGATCTGCCCTTCTCGTACTACACCGACTTTGTCTCAGCCACGCGCCGCGAACTGCCAAACGTCCATCCCCATTTCTTTTCTGCACCCGAAATTTGGAAAATGGTCGAAGTGAGCGGCAAAGACATACGCTGGGTTTTAACTGAACTGCAAAAGGCCGGCTTAGATACGATTCCCGGAGGCGGCGCTGAGATTCTCACCGACAAAGTGCGCCTGAAACTGAGCAAGACAAAAGTCGACACGTCACATTGGCTAGAAATTCACGAAACCGCCCATGACCTAGGCTATCGCAGCACAGCGACGATGATGTTTGGTCATTTGGATGAAGCCCGTGACATTGTCGAAAGTTTAGATGGCATTCGCGGTGTGCAAGAACGCAGCTTAGCTAAGGGCAAGCCTGGCTTCACAGCCTTTATCCCTTGGTCTTTTAAACCTGACAATACGCCCCTGGGCAAGCAAATGAAGAACAAAGGCCAAGTCGTGCCCGGGCCGTCAATCTACTTGCGCATCTTAGCCATCAGCCGACTCTATCTCGACAACATCGACCACATTCAGGCCAGCTGGTTCAGCGAAGGCAAAAAGACCGGCCAGATGGGCCTCTATTTTGGCGCCGATGACTTTGGCGGCACCATCTTCGAAGAAAACGTGCTCTTGAGTGCCAATCACGAATGCAAAACCACCATCGATGAAATTAATAACTTAATCCGCGAAAGTGGATTCAGACCTGCCCAGCGCGACACCAAATACAATATTTTGAAGTATTGGGACGAAACCGCCAAAGAACTGCAAAGCGCCTAAGCTTTAGAAACAGCGCCTAATAACAAAAAAGCCGCCCAATAAGGCGGCTTTTTTGTTAGGACAAGACTCTTAAACTTTAGTAGCGATAATGCTCGGCTTTATAGGGGCCGTCGACTTCGACACCGATATAGTCTGCCTGCTTCTTACTTAAAATTGTCAAACGGGCACCTAACTTTGCGAGGTGCAGACGAGCCACTTCTTCGTCGAGCTTTTTAGACAATGTTTTCACCCCAATCTCATGTTTCTCTGTCCAAAGCGAGATCTGAGCCAAGGTCTGATTGGTAAAACTATTGCTCATCACAAAACTAGGGTGCCCCGTGGCGCAGCCCAAGTTCACCAAGCGGCCTTCAGCCAATAGATAAATGCTGTGCCCATCGGGAAAGGTGTACTTATCCACCTGAGGTTTGATGTTGGTATGTTTAATGCCCGGATAATTCTGCAACTTCTCAACCTGGATCTCGTTGTCGAAATGGCCAATATTACAAACAATCGCTTGATCCTTCATCTTAGCCATATGGTCAATCGTAATGATGTCGCAATTGCCTGTGGTTGTAACGTAAATATCGGCATGGGGCAGCGCGTCTTCGACCGTAGCCACTTTCAAACCGGCCATGCAGGCTTGCAGGGCATTAATCGGGTCAATCTCTGAGACCCAGACTTGGGCCCGATGATTCTTGAGAATTTCAGCACTACCCTTGCCCACGTCGCCATAGCCACACACAAAGGCCGTCTTGCCCGCGATCATCACGTCCGTGGCACGCTTAATGCCATCCACTAGAGATTCGCGACAGCCAAAGACATTATCAAATTTCGACTTCGTCACGCTATCGTTGACATTGATAGCCGGCACCAGCAACTCGCCCTTTTTCTGCATTTCATAAAGGCGATGCACGCCCGTGGTGGTTTCTTCGCTAACGCCCTTGAGCTGCGCGGCGGTACGGGTCCAGAAGCCGTTGTCTTCAGCAAGGCGCTTCTTGAGGACATTCAAAATAATCTGAAATTCTTTGTTATCGGTCTTTTGATCCAGCACCGAGGCATCTTTTTCCGCCTTCACGCCCAAATGCATCGCGAGCGTGGCGTCGCCGCCGTCATCGAGTATCAAATTGGGGCCTATCATGCCGCCTTTGCCGTCATCCCAGGTCAGGCAATCCATCGTCAGGTCCCAATATTCTTCGAGAGTTTCGCCTTTCCAGGCAAAAACGGGTATACCTACTTTGGCAATGGCAGCGGCCGCATGATCTTGGGTGCTAAAAATATTACAACTGGCCCAGCGCACATCGGCTCCCAGGGCTTTCAAGGTTTCGATGAGCACCGCGGTCTGAATCGTCATGTGCAGACTGCCCGAAATGCGGGCGCCCTTGAGCACCTGCTGCTTGGCATATTTAACGCGAGTGGCCATCAGGCCCGGCATTTCGTGCTCAGCGATTTCGATCTCTTTGCGGCCAAAATCAGCTAGGCCGATGTCTTTGACTTTATATTTCTCGGTGGCGAGGGGCATGCTGTCTCCTAATTCGAATGGCTGGCGGGCACAAAAAAGCCCGAGCATAAGCTCGGGCAATTTCAAGTCCTCGAGCCGGCGTTTCGGTGCACGCCAGCTGAGGCTTCAGCTTGTTGCAACGGCTAAGTGAACGTGCCTATTCTAACCTAAATGCAGAATTTGGAAAGGGGTCAAAACCCCTTATCTTAGGCCTGCTTCTGAACATCGTGCGCAACAAAGCTGCTAGGCATCACGCGCGGGGCCATGGTTGAAGCCCGATTGATGAGCTCAGGGGCAAAAATTTCGCCCTGCGTCGCTTCGCGCGCTTCGATCAAGAGTTGAGCTGCCATGCGACCCATGGCCTCGAGCGGTTGGCGAACCGTCGAGAGAGGCGGATTGACCATTTTAGCAAATTCAAGGTCGTCAAAGCCCAGAACCGACATCTCACTGGGAATGCTAACGCCACGGTCGAGCAGCGCATCAATCACACCAAGCGCTGCGATGTCGCCAGCAGCGCAAAAAATGGCGGTGGGACGCTCGGGCAAATCGAGCAGCATGTGGGCAGCGGCCCTGCCTTCTTCGGCGGTGTAGTGCAACATTTGCACCTCGCAGCCGCGGCCCGCCTTAAGACCAAAATCAGCCAAAGCCTTGTTAAAACCGTCTTCGCGCAAGCGGGCCTCTAAGGCCATGGGCGGGCCATTTAGAAAAGCGATGCGACGATGGCCTTGACGCAAGAGATGCGAAGCCCCTAAGTAGCCGCCCTGAAAATCATCCACGCTAACCCAATCTAAGCCGTCCATGCGCTCGGTCAAACCCACGACATTCATGCCTTTTTGTATGAAGCGCATGACCTGCGAGGGACTGAGACGCAGGTGGCTATAGATCAAACCATCCATGGGCTCTTCAGCAATTTGCTCGATGAAACGATGATAATCATGGGCTGTCTCGGCCGCTTTGAGTTCAAAAGCCTTAAGCTCATAGCCACGACGCGCCAGCTCAGGGCGTATACCCTGCAATGCGCGGCGCATGAAAAAGGCGTTCGTCGAATGGGTGATCAAACCAATAACGCCGTGATTCTTTTTGAGTGCCATGGCTTCCTCCTGATGTCTGATAGTAATCTAACCCATGGCCGAAATAGAATCAGTAATCGAAAACACAAAAGCGGAAGCAAAAATAAGCACAAAATTTAAGGCACGCTGTACCGCACTGCGAGACTATTTTTTCTTGCTCGCCCGCTTGGCTCGCGGGGCTAGTTTCTTGCTTTGGCTACGTTCTTTCATAATCGTGTAAACAATGGGAAGCAGTGAAATAAAGATGATCAATAAGATGATCTTTTCAATATGGGCCGTAAGGTTAAATTGAGGGAAGAAGTGGAGGGTCACGGGCGGCAAGAAGTAACCCAGGAGCACCATAGAAGCCACCCATGAAATGCCACCCAGCACATTGAAGGGCACAAAGGTCTTGTAGGGCATGCGAGTTACACCCGCCAATATCGGCGCAAAGGTTCTCACAATAGGCACCCAGCGGCTGGCCACAATAGCAAATACGCCCCAGCGCTCATAGAAATCTTTGGTCATAGTCAAATACGCAGGCTTGTAGATGGGAATGATCCAAAGCTTCTTCTCTTTCCAACGATAGGCGCTCTTCCCTGCCCAACGGCCCACACTGTAGCCCACTTGATCGCCCAAAATGCCGCAAAGCGGCACCACCATGAGCAGCTGTGCCAGTGACAATACTGGCTGCCCGTCTGCGCCTAGAGTGGCTGCATAGATGCCGCAAAGAAACAAAAGGCTGTCGCCAGGCAGCAAGGGGAAGATGCCCGTCTCAGCAAAGATAATCAAGCAAATGAGCGGCAGACCATACTGCGTGATGATGGCCCGCATGCCTTCTTCTTGAAAAAGGCCAAGGAAAGAATGCAAGAATTCCATGCTCGCTCCTAGAAAAGAGTCAGATCGGGTACTTTGTCGAGCAGGCCGCGGTTAACAGCCATTTCAAAAAGCAACTTGAGAGCCGCAACGCCTTCACCCGCGAGGTCTTGGGTGTCGCGGTTCACATACATGCGCACAAAGCGGCGGCCCGTCTCGATGTCGATGCCGCGGCCAAACTGCAAGGCATAGGGTACCGCCTGTTCTTCATTCTCAATGGCATAGTCAATGCTCATGCGCATGGCCTTGCTCACTTCTTTGAGCAGCTCAGGCCCTAAGTCGCGACGCACCACATCAAGACCCAGGGGCAAGGGCAGGGGCGTGATGTCGGCCCACCATTTACCCAAATCAAAAATCTTAAAGAAGTTCTTTTCACGATAGGTGATCTGGCCTTCATGAATGATAAGCCCCGCATCGACCTCACCGCGCTCGACCATGCCCATGATGGCAGCAAAGTCAGCCTGCACCGGCGTGTAATCATGCAACGCTAGATTCAGCAGCAAGAAAGCTGTGGTCAATTCGCCCGGTACCGCGATGCGCTTGCCCTTAAGCGAGGCCAGGCCTTCACTCGGGTGTACAAACTGCTTAGAAATCACAATCGGCCCATAACCGCGGCCCATGCTAGCCCCGCAATGCAAGATGCCATAGCGGTCAGCAATCTTAGGATAGGCATGGGCACTGACGGCCGTCATCTCAAGCTCGCCCTTAAAGGCCCTCACATTCAAACTTTGAATGTCTTCCATCACATGCTCGATGCGCCAGCCCGGGATCTTCACAATGCCTTTGGCCATGGCATAGAACATAAAGGCATCGTCAGGGTCAGGCGAATGGCCAACGCGAAAGGCTTTTTCTAAGGTCGGGGTCATTGCAAACTCAAAAATAGGAAACCCTGTAACCCGCAACTTGAAACTTATCGTAAGTCACAAATTACAAATCACAGGGTCTCTCGTGACAGGCAAATTTAGATTTTCGCAGCCTTCTTAAGGGCCGCGGCTTTATCGGTCTTTTCCCACGTGAAGCCGTCACCACTACGGCCAAAGTGGCCATAGGCTGCAGTCGCGCGGTAAATTGGACGACGTAGCTTCAAGTGATGAATGATCTCGCGCGGGGTCAAAGGAAAATGCTTGAAGACCAAAGCTGAGATCTGCTCGTCGTCAATGCGGCCTGTGCCAAAGGTATCGATGAGCACTGAAATGGGCTTGGCCACACCAATGGCATAGCTAAGCTGCACTTCGCAACGATCAGCCAATTCGGCTGCCACGATGTTCTTGGCGATGTAGCGCGCAGCATAAGCGGCCGAGCGATCGACCTTAGAAGGATCTTTGCCCGAAAATGCGCCGCCACCATGTCGGCCCATGCCGCCATAGGTGTCGACGATGATTTTGCGACCCGTTAGGCCAGCATCGCCGTGGGGGCCGCCAATGACAAAGTTGCCCGTGGGGTTGACGAAGAATTTAGTTTTACTATCGAGCATTTTGGCCGGCAGAACTTTCTTGGCCACCAGGCGTATCAGGTCAGCCCTGATCTTGGTGTTACTCACACCTGGATCGTGCTGGTTTGACATGACCACGGCATCGATGCGCTTCGGTACGCCGTATTCATATTCCACGGTGACTTGACTCTTGCCGTCAGGGCGCAAATATTTGAGCAAACCCTTCTTGCGCACTTCGGCCATGCGCTTGGTCAGCGCATGAGCCAGCGAAATGGGCATCGGCATCAGCTCAGGAGTCTCGTTGGTGGCGTAACCAAACATCATGCCCTGGTCGCCGGCGCCATCGCGGTCCACGCCCATAGCAATGTCTGCGCTCTGCTGACCCAAGGCCACCATCACGGCGCAAGTCTTATAATCAAAGCCCATGGCTGCATCGGTATAGCCAATCTCTTTCACCGTACGGCGAACAATGTCAGGCACGTTAATTTTTACGTGCGAACCATAGGTGATTTCACCCGCCACAACGACCACACCCGTGGTGGTGGCGGTTTCGCAAGCCACTCGAGCGCGAGGGTCTTGACCCAAAATCGCATCGAGAATGGCATCAGAAATGTTGTCGCACATTTTATCGGGATGGCCTTCGGTCACCGATTCCGACGTGAAAAAGGCTTGGCGTTGCATGCCGGCATACTCCTAAGGAAGAGAACTCGAGGATTATAGAAGAGGACCCTGCCTGCGACAAGTCCTGCGAAAGGCGCCTTGGCCCAAAAAAGGCCTAACAAAGGGCCTTTAACGGGTATAACGGGCTAAGGTCTCAACGTGATAGGTCTGGGGAAACATGTCGAGAGGCCAAGCAGCCTCAAGGCGCCAAGCTGCCCCAGCCAATCGGGCCGTATCGCGTGCCAAACTAGCTGGGTCACAGGATACATAAAGTAGCTCGCGAGCCGGATGCTGGGCCAGGGCTTGAATCACCGCGTCTTCCATGCCTTTGCGGGGCGGATCGACCACAATGAGATCAGCCCGACGGTCACGGCTGGCGCCTTCTAAGGCATCTGCGATATGAAAGTCCATTTGACTGAGCTCGTTCAAAATCGCATTGCTTTTGGCGTCTTCAACTGCCGGAGCAAACGACTCATAGCCTGTAAGACTTGAAGCCCAGCGCCGCAATGGCATCGAAAGCGTTCCCACCCCGCAATAGAGCTCGAGAATGCGTTCTTGGCCGGTCCACGTGCGGCATTCCCGCAATAGATCCCACAGAGAAAGCGTCTGCTCAGGATTGACTTGAAAGAATGAGAGGGCCGACATGCGAAAACGAAAATCGCCCAAGCGCTCGACTAAATGATCTGCGCCCCAGAGTGTGCGGGTCTCAGTGCCGAAGATGGTATTGCCTGGCTCAGGCTGCAAGTTATTGACGATACCTTTGAGGCTGGGCAGGCTCTTGCAGAGGCGCTCAAGCAATGGCTTTACGCTATCGTTCAATGGCGCAGCACTGACAAAAGCCAGCAGAGTCTCGCCCTGGGTGTTCGATCTGACCGCCACATGACGCAAGCCTTTAAAGGCTGTGACACTGCCTGGGCTGGCCAACAAAGCCGAAACCGCACGCAGCAATTGGTCGGTAGCCGGGGACTGAATGGCGCAACCCTGCACAGGCAGGGGACAAATTTCATGGGTCGCTGCTACATAAAATCCGAAACGAAAAGCTTCGCCTTCGCGCTCAACCGGCACAATGGCTTTATTACGATAGGCCCAGGGGTTGAGGGCTGCCCGCATGGCGCGCAAGGGCGGGTTTTCAACCCGGCCAATGCGGCGCAAGGCCTCACGCACAAAACCTTCTTTGGCCTTTGCCTGGGCGCTATAAAGTAAATGCTGCCATGAGCAGCCGCCGCATTCGCTCGCCACAGGGCAGCGGGCTAGGACACGCGCCGAACCCGGCTCAAGCGGCGATATCAAACGTGCCCGGCCAAAGCTGCGATGCACCTCGATAATCTCTGCCACAGCTCTTTCGCCTGGTACGCCGCCTTCAACAAAGAGTGTAAATTCACTGACTTTGGCCACGGCATCGCCGCCAAAGGCCAGCGACTCGACCGTCAGCTCGACGACATCGCCCACCTTGACTGGGGGCGGGGCTATGGGCTTCTTGTCAGGCACCCTTCAACTTCTTGACCAGCAGCTCGTTGACGATGGCTGGATTAGCCTTGCCCTTGGACAGCTTCATGACTTGCCCGACCAAGAAGCCCAGCACCGCTTCTTTGCCCGAACGAAATTCGTCGACGACTTTAGGGTTGGCGTCCATGGCCTCTTGAATAACCGCCTCAATCGCGCCTGTATCGGTCACCTGGACTAGGCCCTCTTTCTCAACCATGGCCTTGGGCGAGCCTTCACCCTGAAACATCTTCTCAAACACGGTTTTGGCGATCTTGCTCGAGATGACCGATTGATCGATAAGGCCGATCAGTTCGGCCAAATCAGCCGCGTTCACAGGGCTTTGGGTAATATGCTTGCCTTCTTTATTCAAGAAGCCAGAAAGATCACCCATCACCCAATTGCTAGCTGCCTTTGGATTCTTTGAGACTTTAGCCACCGCTTCAAAATAGTCAGCTAAAGCAGCCTGGGCGCAGAGCACCCCGGCATCGTATTCGGGTATGCCGTAAGCCGCCACAAATCGGGCACGCTTAGCCTCGGGCAGTTCAGGTATTTTTGCCCTGACCGCACTCAGAAAAGCCTCGTCCACAGCTATCGGCACCAGGTCAGGCTCAGGAAAATAACGATAATCATGGGCTTCTTCTTTTGAACGCATAGCGCGCGTCTCGCCTTTATCGGCATCCCAAGCGCGGGTTTCCATATGAACCTTGCCACCCGCCTCAATCAAAGCCACCTGGCGTTCCACCTCAGACTCAATGGCTTTGGCTACGTTCTTGAACGAATTCATATTTTTAATTTCAACGCGCGTGCCGAACTGGGTCGAGCCCTTAGGCATGATCGAAATATTAGCATCGCAACGCAGGCTGCCTTCTTCCATATTGCAGTCTGAGACGCCCAAATATTTGAGAATCTCTTTGAGAGCGTCGAGGTAGGCCACCGCCTCTTCGGGCGTGCGCATATCGGGCTCGCCCACAATCTCGATCAAGGGTACGCCTGCGCGATTGTAGTCGACCAAGCTGCTCTCACTGCCGCCAATTTGGGCAGAACCGCTATGCAAGAGCTTGCCCGCATCTTCTTCGATATGAATACGGGTAATACCAAAGCGCTTGACCCCGGCCCCTTCGACTTTCGCTTCAAGCCAGCCTTTACCGCAAATGGGCAGATCAAATTGCGAGATCTGATAGGCCTTATCTAAATCAGGATAGAAGTACTGCTTGCGGTCAAACTTTGAGAAGCCAGCGATGGGGCAATGCAAAGCCAAGCCCGCCATAACCGCGTATTCCACGACTTGAGCGTTCAAGGTAGGCAAGGTGCCGGGCAGGCCTAAGCAGACCGGGCAGACCGATGTATTGGGGTCTAAACCAAACTGGTTGCGGCAAGAGCAAAAAATCTTGCTCTGCGTGGCCAGCTCGGCATGCACCTCAAGACCGCAAACGAGTTGAAAGTCACTCACAGGCATGGGTTAGTCCTCAGCCGACTTTCTGGTCCCAGGCATCGTCGCTCAACGTGACGAGCTTGGCCTTGTCAAAGCCCTGCAGATCCATGCCCTGAGCATCAACCTCACTCGAACCGCATTTAATGCAAGCCACTTTAACTTCAAGGTCGCCCGCATCGGGCTGGTTATAGCGCGTCAGGTCAGAACCTGCAAACTCCCAGACTTCCATGGGACGATAATCTGTAATCACAGATTGAAACTTCTCTTTGTTTCCGCATGAACGGCATTCCATGTCTTACCTCCTTGAGTTTCGAAACGGTTCCGGGTTTCGAGATCCGGGTTAAAGCTTGGGAATCTTGCCTTGCCAGCCAGACACTGCCTCAAAGGCCGCGCCCACCTGAAAGAGCAAATCTTCGCGAAAAGCCGGGGCCAAGAGCTGAAGGCCCACGGGCAAGCCCTGGGCCAAGCCACAGGGCAGACTCATGGCGGGTATGCCGGCCAGGTTGGCCGATAAGGTACACACGTCGCTCAGATACATCGCCAAGGGATCACTGGTCTTTTCGCCAAACTTGAACGCAGGGCTAGGCGACGTCGGCGTCGCCACCAGGTCGACGCTTTCGAAAGCTTTGTCAAAGTCGCCTTTTATCAAGGTACGAGTCTTCTGGGCCTTGAGGTAATAGGCGTCGTAATAGCCCGATGAAAGCGCGTAGGTGCCCAGCATGATGCGGCGCTTGACCTCAGGGCCAAAGCCGGCGGCGCGGGTCTTCATATACATGGGCACCAAGCTATCGGCGGGTACGCGCAAGCCATAGCGCACCCCATCGTAGCGCGCCAAGTTACTTGAGGCTTCACTAGGCGCGATGAGGTAATAAGCCGAGAGACAATAAGAGGTGTGGGGCAAACTCACGGGTTTGACCTCGGCCCCCAGCTTCTCAAGCTGAGCCACGGCCGCACGCACCGACTTCTCGACCTCAGGATCCATACCTTGCACAAAATATTCTGCCGGCAAGCCCACGCGCAGGCCCTTAAGGCCCTTAGCTAGCGACGCGCTATAG
Source organism: uncultured bacterium (assembly GCA_964521965.1). Taxonomy (GTDB): domain Bacteria; phylum Oederibacteriota; class JAJYGY01; order JAJYGY01; family DAIDJD01; genus CAZFUM01. The sequence goes on from CAZFUM010000007.1 coordinate 20,968, forward strand.
TCAGGCACGGCCAAATTCACCGACGTCGAATCCATTGGGTCATGACCGTCTAAAACTGCGCTCAAGAGGGCTGCATCGCGCACATCTCGGGTCATAGGACCGATCTGGTCTAAAGAACTAGCAAAAGCCACCAAACCATAACGCGACACGCGCCCATAAGTAGGCTTAAGGCCCACAATGCCGCATAGCGCTGCAGGCTGTCGTATCGAGCCGCCCGTGTCTGAGCCCAAAGCCGCTTGGCAAAAACCAGCCGCCACCGCCGCCGCCGAGCCACCCGACGAGCCACCGGGTACGCGCTCAAGATCCCAAGGATTATGGGTAGCGCCAAAGGCTGAGTTCTCGGTGCTAGACCCCATGGCAAATTCATCAAGGTTAGTCTTGCCAACAATCACCGCGCCTGCGGCCCGCAATTTGGTGACCACGGTGGCATCGAAAGGCGGCACATAATTCTCAAGCATCTTGCTCGAACACGTCGTGCGCAGACCCGCCGTTGACATATTATCTTTGACCGCAATCACCACGCCTTCAAGCGCGCCAGCTTTGCCTTGAGCGCGCCGTGCATCCGATGCCTCAGCAGCTTTGAGCGCACCTTCGCGATCGACGCTAACAAAGGCTTTAACCTTAGGGTCCAGCGTGTCAATGCGATCAAGCAGGCCCAGGGCCAGCTCCTTCGCGCTGATCTTTTTTGCGGCCAAAGCTTCCATGGCTTGGGCCAAGCTCAGTTCGTGGGCGTTCACGTCAAATCCCTCACTCGATGATCTTAGGCACGCGAAAACTGCCTTTGGCTTTGTCGGGCGCATTGGCCAGCACTTGCTCACGGGGCAGGCTAGGCTGAACGACATCAGGGCGGAACACATTCTTCATCGGCACGGCGTGCAGCGTCGGCGCCACGTCTTGGGTGTCGAGCTTGGCCAGGTCTTGGGCATGTTCTAAGATCGCGCCCAATTGCTTGGCATAAAGCTCGCGCTCACCGTCCGCGAGCTCTAAGCGAGCAAGTTTAGCGACATAATCGACGTCTTTTTCTGAAAGGCTCATCTCACTCTCCTGACAATTTCTCTAGCCTGGCTTGGCTAGCAACCAATTCTTTACGGCCGCTATTCATAAAACTCACGGTCAGTCTTTGATCTTGCCCATCGGGTCTAGCCTTGATCACCAAGCCGGTGCCAAACACCGAATGCCTTACTCGATCGCCCAGATTAAAACGCAGAGCTGCACCCACTTCATCGGGCGGCAGATCTTCAAGAAATGGCGTGGTCGAACCACCCCGCCAGGCTGGCGCTGCGACTTGGCCTTCTTTGGGCGCCTGCTTAAAAATAGGCTCGTCTTCAATGCTTTGCACCGTGGTCTGAAAGCCTTCCATCAGATCCATCGGAATCTCTTCTAAAAAACGACTATGAGGGTTGTAGTTGCGATTGCCAAAGCTACGCCGCGTGACCGCGCAGCAAAGGTGCAGCTTTTCACGGGCTCGCGTGATACCGACATAGCAAAGACGCCGTTCTTCGTCTACTCCGCCCGGCTCTTCGACGGCATGGGAATGGGGAAAGAGGCCCTCTTCCATGCCCGCCATGAAAACCACGGGAAACTCTAAGCCCTTGGCGTTGTGCAGGGTCATCAGGGTAACCCGGGTCCCACCTTCTTCAAGCCGATCCAATGTCGTGGTGAGAGCCACAAACTCGAGATAGGCCCGCAGGCTCTTGTCGGTATTGCGCTCTTCGAACTCTAAGCAGCTCGCCACCAACTCTTTGACGTTTTCCACGCGGCTCTCAGCCTCGGGGGTGCGTTCAGCTTCCCAATGGGGCAAATAGCCCGTGCGATCAAGCGCGGCTTTGAGCAGCTCGCTGACGGTCATGCCTTCTAGATTTTCGCGCAATGCGACCAAGATGGCGTGAAACTTTTTAAACTGTTCAGTAGCCTTTTTCTGCAAGCCCTCAGCCTCATCGGCCGCAGCCATGGCGGCATAGAGGCTCAGGCCCTTTTTCCAGGCCAATTGCTGGAGTTTCTCTAGCGACAAATCGCCGATGCCCCGAGGCGGCACATTGATCACGCGCTTGAGCGAGACCAGATCATCGGGGTTCATAATCAAGCGCAAATAGGCCAGGCAATCTTTGATTTCCATGCGGTCGTAAAAGCGCATACCGCCGACGATGTGATAGGGCAGCGCCTCGCGTCGCATGGCGTCTTCGAGCGCACGAGACTGAGCATTGGTGCGGTAAAGCACCACAAAATCACTGAGGGGCCGGTTTTCTTTGCGATTCGACCAGACAATTTGGCCCGCCACATAACGCCCTTCGTCGGCTTCGTCCCCGGCCTGGTAGAACGTGATCAGCTCGCCCAAGGGGTTTTGGGTCCAGAGTTTCTTGTCCTTGCGGCCGCTATTCTTAGAAACCACAGCCCAAGCTGCCTCTAAGATGCGTTGAGTCGAACGGTAGTTCTGCTCGAGCTTGATCACCTTTGAGTCTTTATAATCATGCTCAAAGTTCAGGATCATGCGAATGTCCGCGCCCCTGAACTTATAGATGCTCTGATCGTCATCGCCCACCACGCAGAGATTGCGCAGCTTGCGCGCCAGCATGCTGATGAGCTGGTATTGAGCCGGATTAATATCTTGATACTCATCGACCAAATACCATTGAAACCTTTGCTGATACTTCTCGAGCGTCGCCTGCGAATCACTCAAGAGTGTAACCACCTTAAAGATTAGATCGTCAAAATCAAAAGCATTGGCAGACTTGATTTTGCGCTCATAGGCCGCATAAACCTTGGCCACTAAGGCGCTATTAGGGTCAGCCGCCATGGCGTCAAACGATTTGGCGTCAATCAACTGGTTCTTGGCGTCACTGATGCGCCAAATAACCTGCTGTGGTTTGAAGGCCTTTTCGGGTATTTGCAAGTCGTGAAAGCACTCTTTCACCAGGCGCAAGCGGTCGTCTTCATCGTAGATACTAAAATCTTTACCCCAGCCCAACTGCGGAGCTTCTTGACGCAGCACCCGCACGCAAAAGCTGTGAAATGTTGAAACCCACATGGGTTCGACCATCTCTTTGCCCATGATCTTTTGCAGCCGCTCTTTCATCTCGCGCGCAGCCTTGTTGGTGAAGGTCACGGCCAAAATGGCGCCCGGGTCTACGCCCTTCTCGCGAATCAGATGGGCCACGCGATAGGTGATGACCCGCGTCTTGCCCGAGCCAGCACCCGCTAAAATCAATAGGGGGCCCGGCCCATGCAGCACGGCTTCGCGTTGCGGCTCGTTGAGTCCCTTGAGGTCCAAGGGCTGGACAGGACGGGGCGGCATGGGCTTTGTAAAGCTCCTAAAAAACGAGAAGGCAGGCTCGAGGGCCCCTTTTGGGGTCTTGAGCCTGCCTTAGAGGCAAAAAAAATATTTTTTATTTTTTCTTAACGAACTTCCATCACCCGATAAAGCCGGGCTTCGTCGCGTTCGTCAAAGTAACCGCTCTCGTCTTTCACTTCGAGATTTGGCGCGTAGGCAGCCTTGAGGCGGTCGAGCAGGTGAATGACGGTCTTGTGCAAGTCGGCCCCGCCCACGCTGGTTTGAATGCTGGCTTGGCTTTGGTGCACGAACTCAAAGCGACGAGTAAGTTGTGCTGTGCGCCTGGCCCCGGGCGCATAGTGGTCGACGGCAAAGTAGCCCAATCGCGTCAGCTGGCCCGTAGGATCAAACGTAAACCAGAGCGGGTCGGTCTGAGGATGGACGATCAGGCGCACGCCTTTGAGCGTCAGGGGCGGGCTGAGGGTTTGAACGCCTCCGCCTTTGGGACTAGGCCCTGCTGACTTTAAACTGCTAAAGCTGCCGTCCACGATCTCGCTGGGCCATTTGTTCACCCGAGCGATATCCTCAAACTCATCTTGCATGGCACGGAGCTGGCTTTCGTCCGCAATGGAGCCGTGATACCGGATCGTGACGCTCATGCTGGAACCTCCTGGGCGCAGACTCACGTCTGGGATGGCTGTTCCTTGCTGCCCTTGAAACCAACCCAAGGGTTACGAGCTATGCTTTGTTCCGGAACCTATTCTATCAAGCCTGCGCCACCTGGGTCAAGGCAGGCTTCAAAAAACAAAACGCCCCATGACCGAAGCCACGGGGCGTTTTTGAGCAAGTAATTCTGGGTGTTTAGTAGAAGGTAATGTCATCCACCCAGATATCAAAATCTTCGTTACGGACTTCTGGGGCAATCGACATCGAGACCACCGTATCGCTCCAGGCACTAAAGCCGCCGGCCCAACAGGGCTGGCCCCAGCCAATATCTGCACCTTCCCAAGTCCAGCAGTTGTTGCCTGCGCTGCCTAGGGCGCCCACCGTGGGGAAAGGAATAGTGAATTCTTTCCAAGTATTGGTGGCCGCCATATTATCTGAACCCGCGATGCCCGAAGCCGTGGTATAGACGCGATGCTGCCACTCGCAACCACCGCAAGGCGACGCTATATCGCTAACAAACATAACCAAGTAATTCTGGGCCGCCGAGTTGCCCGCGCCCACCATGTACTTGATCTTGAGGCCGGTCATCTGACTGGCGGCATCATTGAGTGTAATCTTAAGGGTCGAAGTCGCGTTTACAGCCACACCCATGCCGGCATAAGAGTATTGGCCAGTACAGATGCCGCCTTTATGTCCTCTGAAGTGCATAGCTAAGCCACCCGAACCGCCGATGCTAGAAGAGCTGGGGAGGGCCGAATTGACGGGATCTTCAACCGGCACCACGGCAGCCGAGGGTGGGAACGTGCGACTGGTCGCGGTATCAGGCGCGCAAGTACCCGCCGCCCAATCAGGCAAGTCTTGGTCGCTGAAGGTATACCAGTAGCCTGAGCCCCAATCATTGGCACCGTTGACCGCCTCGCCATCTGAGAACACATAGCCCACAGAACGAACCGTGGCACTACCCGTGGCAAAATCAATGCAATCCACGTCAAATGTGGCACTGGTGATAGACCCATCGGTTTCATAGGAACGCGACTCAGGCTTGAACTGCACACCCTTAAGCGTGCTTAAGTCACCTGCCGACATGCTGCCGCCGCCGCCATTGTCACCACCCATGAATTCAGTAAGCGGCACCGTGGCGCCATACCAAACATTAGGAGCCAGAGCAGTAAAGGTGTCGAGGTAAGCGGTCACGGTTACCGATTTGCTTGAGTCATTGGGGGCAGCGGCACTGCCAATCAACTGCACGAGAATGCGCACGGCTGGCTTGCCTGCGCCGCCAGACTGACCGCCCAGCCTGAATCTAAATTTCAGCAGGGTGCGGGTCGAGACATCTTTGGGCGCGGTCCAAAGCGCCTGGCCACCCACAAAGTAGGCGGCAGCAGGAGCTGTGCCCTCAAAATGCAAGAAATTGGCGCCGCAACCACCGGTACCTGCCTGCTCGACAAAAGTCGCAGTACCGCCTGCGGGCGGTATGCCTGCAATCGACAGATCTGCCGCCAAGGCGCCTGCTGTTTCGCCGTCATAAAGCAAGTAGCTAGGTGTGGGCGAGTTAGTGGCCGTGGGCGTCGCCGACGGTGAGGACGAATTACTGGGTGTAGCGGTTGCGGAAGGCAGGGCCGTGTTTGTAGGGCTACCTGCAAAAGGTGTGTTGGTCGGCGAGTTGGGGAAGGTTGCGGTTTGCGTAGCGCTGGGCGTCACGCTGGGTGAGCCCATGGTGGTCTGGCTGGGGGTGGCAGAGGAAGTCGAAGTGTTGCCTGCTCCGCCGCCCGGGGTCAAAGTCTTGACCTGCGGGTCATTAGGATTCGTACGTTTAGCAGGCGCATCAAGCCAGAGCAAGAAATCTGCTCGCGAAGCCGTGGCCAAGCCAAGGACCAGGGCCGCAAGGACCCAAATTTTGCGTTTCATGTCTTCTCCTTATTACTAGCGTCCGTGGCCGGACCTCTTGAAACTCTTTAGAAACCGTGCGTGAGGGCCTAGTTCCCAGAGATTTTCCCCGGGCCTGCCCCGAAACCCTTGTCTTTACTTAGAATTCAGCCATGCGCCAGGTCAAAGCCGGGGTGCCCAGCTCAGTCAGGGCCATTTGCAGGCTCGGTTCCTTTTCAAAGTACTCAGCGCGAGCCGCGCTAATGGGCCGCGCATTCATAATGGCGTCAGCCATGGTCCAGGTCCAAGAAGCCATCCAACCGATCCATAAAATATGATTGATGTTGGCTGAGCTTTCCCAGGCTGTGTAAGACGAATCAAAATCAGCCTGCGTGGCCGTAGCATCTAGGCCCAAATACTTGTCGCGCGCCGCAGCACCTGACATATACGTCATCACCGTGCCGCCCAAGAGGCCCACGGTCAGACCACCCAAGAGCAGGCCCTTGCCACCCTGGCCATTGTAAGACTGGCCCCAGCCTGGCAGCAGCGCTGATCGCCAAAGCGGTGAGACCCAATCTTTAGGGCCATCGGCCCCAGCCGTTGCACTGCCGCCCGGCGCGATTTTAGCAATAAAATTTTGCAGCGCAACATTGCCGGGGTTAAGCGCCAAAGCTTTGTTGTAGGCGTTCACCGCATTGGCCGAATCTTTTTTAGCGTAGTAGCAATTGCCCAAACCCTGCCAAGCTGCTGCATTATTTGGATTCTGACCCAAGGCCTGATTATAATACTGAATCGCTTCGTCATAGCGGCGTGCCTGATAGTAGCGCGCGGCATAAGCCAAGGGACCACTTGCCTGAGCCGCGCCACCTTGTCCGGCCGCGGCCAGTTTCGGAATGTAGGCTTGCAGGCCCGTGTCGCCCGGATTCAACTGCAAGGAGTACTTATAATATTTGAGGGCGTTGGCATAGTCGCGCTTGGCGACAAAGCAATTGCCCAAGCCTTTATAGGCAGCGGCACTGCGCGCATCTAATTTGGCCGCGCTAGAGAATGCTTGAATCGCTTTATCATATTGGCGCTGAGCGTAAAGTTGCTGGCCATAGGCCACCCACTTTTGCGCCCCCGCAGGATCAGCGGCCCGCAATTGCGGTGCCGCCAATAATGTGAGCGTCGTCACCAAGGCAATCAGCACGATGTTTCTCAGCATGGTATCCCCAAAGGCCGGTGGCTGGATAAGTTCAAACAAGCTAGTTTTTTTGATCCCGGTGAGTTTATCAAAGCAAAAAATAGCGGTCAAACTCTTTCGTTTTTTAGGTCCGGTTTCATGCTATGGGCCAGCCAAGCCTGGTTCAAAAGCCGTGGAAAATCGGGCCCCCCATAGACAAAGCCCGAGTAGACTTGCACCAAGCTAGCGCCTTTCTCTAACTTTTGACGCAGATCTTCGAAATTCATGACACCACCGCTGGCAATAATAGGCACCCGGCCTGCCACCTGATTCGCGGCCCAAATCAAGGCTTGATCGGCCAAGGGCCTAAGCAGCTTGCCCGAAAGCCCACCGTCAGGGTGCTGGCCCGCTGGCAGGCCCTCTCGACTCAATGTCGTATTGCCTATAATCAGGCCCTCTGCGCCTGCAGCCAAGGCTGCATCGCAGCTCTGACGTAAGTCAGCTTCAGCCATATCGGGGGAAAACTTCACAAAAACAGGCACGCCTCGGCGCGGTTCGCCGCGCGGGCTAACGGTCTCTGCGGCCCCCGCTTTTTTGACCGCCTCGACCAATTGACTGACTTCGCCTGCAGCCTGAAGATTTCGAAGGCCAGGCGTGTTGGGCGAACTAACATTGACTGCAAAGTAATCGGCAAAAGGCGCCAAGCATGCGGCCGACTGAGCATAATCTTGAGCCGCTTCTTCAGGCGCAGTGATTTTGCTTTTGCCAAGGCTGACGCCCACAGGACCTTGCGGCCAACCCCGCGTATTCAAAATTTTTTCAAGGCGCTTGGAGGCCTCTGCCGCGCCTGGATTATTGAAACCAAAACGATTGATGATGGATTCTTGACGCGGATAACGCCAGACCCTGGGCTTGGAATTTCCGAGCTGAGGGTGAAACGTGAAAGTGCCTAACTCACAAAAACCAAAGCCTAGCATTTCCCATTCTAAAACGCGCGTGGCGTATTTATCAAAGCCAGCAGCCAAACCAATCACATTAGGAAAACGCAAACCAGCCACGATGCGCTCTGAGCTTGCGTCATGCACGGGCTTAGGCGCCAAACGGGCTACGAGCGGCAAGAAGGCCATGCCCAAGCTGTGAGCCGCCTCGGCAGGCAGCATGAAGAGCAGGGGGCGGGCAAAGCGATACAAGGACATGCGCTGCTATTTCTTTCGGTGATAGTCTTGCAAGGCTTTGACATCGAGAGGGCGTTTCTTCATCGAATCAATGGCGCTCACGGTCTCGGCTGCCGCTGACAAGGTGGTGACACAGGTAATGCCATGCTGCAAGGCTGCCCGGCGAATGTGATAGTCATCTGACAAAGCGCCCTTACCGGCCGGCGTGTTGATAATTAAATTGACCTCGCCTGCATGAATGACATCTAAAATATTAGGGTGAGCCTCGTGGACTTTACGCACCTCGGTGACCGGCACCCCTCGCCCCCGCAAAGCATGGGCTGTGCCATGGGTGGCAATGACCTCAAAGCCCAGGCGCGAAAGTTCCATGGCCACTAAAGTACCCTGGCGCTTATCCTTATTCTTGACCGAGAAGAAAGCCTTGCCCGTGAGCGGAAACTTGCCATTGGCGCCGAGCTGGCTCTTAGCAAAGGCCATACCTAAATCTGAGCTAATACCCATGACTTCGCCCGTGCTTTTCATTTCAGGACCCAGCACCGTGTCAGCACCCGGAAATTTATTAAAGGGAAAGACCGATTCTTTAACCGCGTAATGGGAGGTTCGCCAATAGTCGCGCGTGAGCGAGATGCCTTGCGACTTAAGTGAGCGGCCAACCATGCAGCGAGCCGCCACCTTGGCCCAGGGCACGCCCGTGGCCTTACTGACATAGGGAACGGTACGGCTGGCGCGAGGATTGACCTCGAGAACATAAACTTTCTCAGCCTTGACCGCGAACTGCACATTCATCAAGCCTTTCACTTTCAGGGCCTTGGCCATACGTACAGTGTAATCGCGCAAAGTGGCAATTTGGTCATCTCGCAGCGTAAACGGCGGAATCACGCAGGCTGAATCACCACTATGAATGCCGGCTTCTTCGATATGTTCCATCACGCCGGCAATGACCACGTCGTTGCCATCGGACACACAATCCACATCTACTTCAATGGCATCTTCGAGGTATTTATCTAAGAGTACAGGATGCTCTGGCGAAACCCGGGCTGCTTCGTTGAAAAAGGTCTTCATGCGGCCCACATCGTGAACCACTTCCATAGCCCGGCCGCCCAAGACATACGAAGGACGCACCATGACCGGATAACCAATACCCGCAGCGACCTTCACCGCCTCATCGAGCGAGCGAGCCGTGCCATGGGCAGGTGAAGGGATCTTCAGGCGGTCAAGCATAGCGCCGAAGCGTTTGCGATCTTCAGCCACATCAATATGGTCGGGACTGGTGCCAATAATGGGGGCCTTAGCCCGCTGCAGGGGCAGGGCCAGCTTAAGAGGGGTCTGGCCGCCGAATTGCACAATGACGCCCCAAGGTTTCTCGCGGTCTAAGATCTCGCTCACATCTTCAAAGGTCAAAGGCTCGAAATAGAGCCGATTCGAGGTGTCGTAGTCGGTGCTCACCGTCTCAGGGTTACAATTGACCATGATGACTTCAAAGCCGTCTTCGCGAAGTGCGAACGCCGCATGCACACAGCAATAGTCAAACTCAATGCCCTGGCCAATGCGGTTGGGCCCTCCACCCAAGATCACGACTTTCTTTTTATTCGTAGGCGGAGCATCGGACGTCGATTCATAAGCAGAATAGAGATAGGGCGTCTCGGCACGAAACTCGCCGGCGCAGGTATCGACCTGCAAAAAAGCCGGGCGCAGCCGCATTTGATGGCGCTGCACGCGCACCGCAGACTCAGACTGCCCCGTGACCTGGCCGATTTGTTTGTCAGAGAAGCCCAGCTTTTTGGCAGCCAAGAGCCTCTCGCGCGTCAAGCCACGACGGCCGGCCTGACCTAGCCCTTTTTCACAGGCCAAGATTTCGCGCAAGCGCGCCAAAAACCAAGGATCGACAAAACTGTGTCCAAAGATTTCGGCATCGCTCATGCCACTGAGCATGGCGTCCTTGAGCCAATAAACGCGCTCAGCATTGGGCACGCGCAACTTTTCAATGATTTCGTTTCGCGTAGGGCGGGGGCCTTTGGGGCGACCGCTTTCCCAGCCTGCGCGGCCAGTCTCGAGCGAACGCAGAGCCTTTTGAAACGCCTCGGCAAAATTGCGGCCTATGGCCATGGCCTCGCCCACAGACTTCATCTGCGTGGTGAGCGTCGCATCTGCCTCAGGGAATTTCTCAAAGGTGAAGCGCGGAATCTTGACCACGACATAGTCGAGCGAAGGCTCAAAGCTGGCCGGGGTTGACTTTGTAATGTCGTTTCTAAGCTCGTCGAGCGTATAGCCGCAGGCCAGCTTGGCCGCGATCTTGGCAATGGGAAAGCCCGTAGCTTTGCTGGCTAACGCCGAGCTGCGCGACACGCGTGGGTTCATCTCAATGATAACCAAACGCCCATTCTTCGGGTTCACGCCAAACTGAATATTACTGCCGCCGGTGTCCACCCCAATTTCGCGAATAATGGCCAGCGCCGCATCGCGCATGCGCTGATACTCTTTGTCGGTCAGGGTCTGAGCTGGCGCGACGGTGATCGAATCGCCCGTATGCACGCCCATGGCATCGAAATTTTCAATGCTGCAGACTATCACCACGTTGTCAGCGCGGTCGCGCATGACTTCAAGCTCAAACTCTTTCCAACCCACAATGCTTTCTTCGACCAAGCATTGCGAAGTAGGCGAGAGCTCGAGCGCATAGGCGAGCTTCATTTTTAGTTCAGCGAGATTCTTGGCAAAGCCCCCACCGCTGCCGCCCAAAGTAAAGGCCGGGCGCAAAATGATAGGAAAGCCGATTTCTCGCGCAGCATCTAAACCCTGCTTGAGAGTGTTGACCGTGCGCGAACGTGGCACGTCGAGGCCTAACTTAATCATGGCCTGCTTAAAGAGTTCGCGATCTTCGGCCTTGGCTATGGCCTTTTCGTTGGCGCCAATCAGCTTGACCCCATATTTCTTAAGGATGCCTCGGCGCGAAAGTTCCATGGCCGTGTTCAGACCGGTCTGCCCGCCCACCGTCGGCAGCATGGCGTCAGGCCTCTCGATGGCGATGATGCGTTCGCAGGCTTCCCAAGTGACGGGCTCAATATAAGTTCGATCGGCTAAGCCTGGGTCAGTCATGATGGTGGCGGGATTGCTGTTAATTAAAATAACCTTATAGCCCTCTTCTTTGAGGGCTTTGCAGGCTTGGGTGCCGGAATAATCAAATTCGCAAGCTTGACCGATGACGATCGGCCCAGCCCCAATGATCATGACGCTCTTAATATCGTGTCGTTTGGGCATCGTTGCTATTTCACCGTGACGATGTCTTTGCGCATCCCGTTCAGTGCCTTAATGATAGTGATGATATCTGCGCCTTTGGCGCCAGCTTCGCGCAGGCTAAAATGAGCCTGCTCCAGCAGGGTGTCAAATGCGGCGTTGGTGACCAACATGCCGTGATGAGCTTCTTTCATGCTGCGGCCTTTGTATTCGCAGGGTCCGCCCAGTGCGCTGCACACAAATTCTGTCAGACGCGCAGCCACTTCTTCTAGGTCTGATTCGGCGAAGTATTCCTTGGTGCGAATGTCGGTGGTGAGGCGCTTCAAGAAAAGACCCATGAACTTATTGAGACCCTTGTCCCCGCCGATCTTCTCGTAAAGGCTAGGGCCGGCTGGGGCTTTGGCCTTGCTGCTCTTCTTAGACTTGGCGGCTTCAGCCTGGGCCCCCAGACCCAGAAACAAAGCGAGCAGGACGCTCATAATCAGACGCATAGATACCTCCCTTAGGCGCGCGCGCTGGCCAAAGGCCGGCGAGTGCGCATGAGTTGAATAAAACGATGAAAGAGATAATTCGAGTCATGCGGCCCGGGGCTGGCCTCGGGATGATATTGCACCGAGAAGACCGGCAACTTGAGATGACAGAGACCCTCGATGACCCCGTCATTGAGACCTTCATGGCTAACTTTGACATCTTTGGGAAAACTACCTTTGACGCTCGCGAACCCGTGATTTTGAGAGGTGATCTCAACTTTGCCATTGCTGCGGTCACCCACGGGCTGGTTGCCCCCGCGATGGCCAAATTTCAATTTACCCATCTTGGCCCCAAAGGCCAGAGTCAACATCTGATGACCCAGGCAAATACCAAAGAGAGGAATCTTTTTGTCGATGAGCTGGCGCACGGTGGCGGCCACATAGGGCACGGCATTGGGGTCACCCGGGCCATTGCTGAGAAAAACGCCATCGGGCCGGTAGCTGAGTATCTGCTCTAGCTTGGCCTTGGCTGGCACCACAGTGACATCACAGCCCAGCGAAACCAAATTGCGCAGAATGTTAAACTTGATGCCACAATCTATGGCCACCACGCGCCACCGCTTGCCGTTCTTAACTCTATGCTCGTGCCCATGTGACTTGAGACCCTTGTCAACGAGATCTAATTCAGGCGGTTTAATATTGGGCATGCCGCTCTTGAGAGGCTCGGTCCAGGCGTAAGGTTGGCTGCAAGTCACCCGCGAAACCCAATCAACGCCATCATAGGCCGGCGATTGTTGGGCCCGTTTAACCGCCTCATGTGCGCCCACCTTGCCCATCAGCAGGACCCCACGCTTGGCGCCCTTGTCACGCAAGTGCTTGGTCAAAGCCCTCGTATCGACACCCAGTATGCCCGCCACTTTTTGTTCTTTGAGAAAAGCATCCAGCGTGCCCTTAGCCCTAAAATTGCTGGGCGCCTCGCTCAATTCTCGAATCACTAAGCCACCCGCCCAAACTTTGCGGCTTTCCATATCATCTGGGTTCACACCCACGTTGCCAATATGAGGGCAAGTCATGGTAATAATCTGGCCGGCATAGCTAGGGTCGGTCAGAATCTCTTGATAGCCAGACATCGACGTATTAAAGCAAACCTCGCCATGGCCATTCACGGGCGCGCCAAAGGCTTGGCCATAAAGCACAAAGCCATCTTCTAAAGCTAGGGTGGCGGGCAATCTTTTTTCAGGCATTCAAACTCCTTTTGGGTCAGCTTTCTTTTGCCCCCTCTGTCGCGCTGCGCCGGACTGGGGGGCAAAATTGCCGCCTTAGGCCCAGTTCTTTCCGGTCA
>CAZFUM010000008.1:0-3665 GCA_964521965.1 uncultured bacterium
ATGATCCGCAAAGCCCGTTTATCTGACCTGCCTGAGCTGCTCAAACTTTATGATCATTTGCGCGGCGGGCTGTCGTATGTCAAGCGCAAGCCTATTTTGGCCGACGCCACGCACCGCAAAGCCTTGGGCCAAATGCTCAAAGATAAAGACATTGAGATCTTAGTGTCCGAAGAGCGCGGTCGCATGATGGGAACCTGCACCCTCTATGTCATGCCGCGCGTGTATTGGCAGGGCAAGCCCTGGGGCATACTCGACAGCATCGTCGTGGGCGAGAGCGCACAAGGCAAAGGCGTGGGCAGTAAAATCATTCGCGAGGCTATTAAGTTAGCTAAACGCAAGGGTTGCTCGCAGCTTAACCTCACATCGAATACCCAGAGGACCCGGGCGCATATTTTCTATGAGTCGCTGGGCTTCGAGCGCACCTATATCGGCTTCAAACTGGCATTTTAATGAAGATTGCATTGATCGCTATCACGAAACACGGCATCGAACATGCGGTCACCTTGCTAGCGAGCATGCCCGAGGCCGAGTTTTATGTGAGCGAAAAGCAAAAGGCTTTGGCGCCTGATGCCAAAGGCAATTTTGCTGCTATCAAAGATTTCACAGCCCAATCTTGGGATCAATTTGACGGCCTCATTTATTTTGTGAGTTTGGGCGCAGTGGTACGTACCATCGCGCCTTTTCTCAAAGGCAAGGATGTCGATCCGGCTGTGGTCGTGGTGGATGATGCCAAGCGCTTTGCCATCTCGCTGCTTTCAGGCCATGTGGGCGGCGCCAATGAGCTGACTGAGCGCGTCGCTGACGCGCTGCAATGCCAGGCTGTGATCACGACCGCCTCTGACGCCCGCGCCACCATCGCGGTCGACATTTTGGGCAGGGAATTAGGTTGGGTCATCGAAGACAAAGCGAATGTCACGCCCGTGAGCGCGGCGGTAGTCAATGAAAAGCCCGTGGCCTTTATTCAAGAGTGCGGTGAAGCTAATTGGTGGAAACGCCCCACACCCTTGCCCGCGACCATTAAGACTTTCAAAAACATTGCCGACGCCAAAACCGCCACAGATTTTGAGGCCTACTTGGTGGTCAGCGACCGGGCCACTGAGAAGCTCAAGGCAGAATTGGCCAGCGTCTGGGAAAAAGTCGTGATTTACCGCCCCAAGACACTTTGCATCGGCATGGGCTGCGACGCGGGCACTGATTTAGACGAAGTCTTTGGTCTCTTGCAAAGCTGCCTGGCCGAGGCAGGCTTGAGCGAGAAGAGCGTCGCTAAGCTGGCTAGTATTGATATCAAGGCTGGCGAAGAAAGCTTGCGCCAACTGGCTGAGCAAATGGGCGTGCCCCAGCAGTTTTTCTCGCGTGAGCAGCTCAATGCCAAAGGCGTGCTCTCAGAGCCCAATCCTCTGGTCGAGAAGTACACGGGCGCCGTGGGCGTCAGCGAGCCTAGTGCCATGCTGGCAGCAGGTAGTAACGACTTAGTCTTGCCCAAGCGCAAGAGCAAGCGCGCCACGCTAGCCATTGCGCGCAAGGCCCTGTGAAAAAGCACCAAGTCCTACTTTCTTTTGATATCGACGGCACCCTGCTAGGGCAGCCTGAGCATGAGGCACGCTTCAAAGATTGGGCCGAGGCCAGGCCCAAAGCCATTGCCCTGGCTTACGCCAGCGGCCGCGGCATTGCCAGCATGCGCTCAGAGGTGGCTTCGGGTCGATTGCCCCAGCCCGATCTCTTTATCGGGCATTTGGGCACCGTGATCGAATGGCCCGAGGGGCCGGCGTTAGACTTGATGAGCGCGCTCTTTGGCAACGTGCATCCGGCATGGAATGCTGCTAGGGTTTACGAATTGGGCCAAGGCGAAGGCTTGCGATTGCAAGAGCCCGAACATAACAACGCCTACAAAGCCAGCTTTTACTGGAGCGGGGACCATCAGCACTTGCTGGCCTTTCACCGGCGTCTTGAGAGCGGTCTCGGCCGCGAGGTCTGGCGTTCGATGGCGGTGCAAGGCATGTACATTGACATCATGCCCCATAACGTGGGCAAAGCCGGCGCCACGCTTGTGGCCGCCCAGGCATTGGGGCTCAAGCCCGAAGATGTCATTGTGGCCGGTGATTCTGAAAACGATCAAGATCTCTTCATCGAACCTGGCTTTCGCTGCATTTTGCCTAGCAATGCCTGCGATCTGCTGCGCCGCCTGGCGCCCGATGCGTATCAGAGCCAGCATGCTGAGGCGGCGGGGGTGTTGGAAGGTTTGAAGCACTTTGGAATTCTTTGACTTCTAGTTTTTTAGGATAAATATGAATCAAGGCGCGATTTACGTGATTGGTTTTGGACCTGGCTCAGATGAACATCTCACGCCAGCAGCTCGCAAGGCCATTGAGTCTTGTGACATTTGCATTGGGTATAAGACCTACATTGAGCTAGTTCGGCCCCTGTTGGCTGGCAAGAAGATTATTGCCACGGGCATGACCGAAGAAATTGATCGCGGCCGCAAAGCTTATCAATTGGCCAAAGAAGGCAAAAAAGTGGCTGTGGTCAGCTCGGGCGACTCGGGCGTTTACGGCATGGCCGGGCTTGTCTATGAAGTGCTCGAACAAGCGGGCTGGGATCCTAAGAATCCTGATGTTCACGTCGAAGTTATTCCTGGCATTACGGCCGCATGCAGCATCGGCGCTTTGCTCGGCGCGCCTCTTAACCATGATTTCTGCAGCATTTCATTGTCGACTTTGCTGACGCCCTGGGAGCTCATCGAAAAGCGCCTCGAAGCCGCGGCCACAGCTGACTTTGTTACGGCCCTCTACAACCCCAAGTCGATGCGCCGCGACTGGCAGATCGTGAAGGCCCAAGAGATCTTTTTAAAGCATCGCGACCCTAAGACACCGGTGGGCATGGTCAAGAGCGGTTTTCGCGAGGGAGAGATTGTCAACCGAGTCACGTTAGCTGAGATGGCTGATCAAGACATTGGAATGTTAACGACGATTATTATTGGCAATACCCAGACCTATTATTTTAAAGATCTGATGGTCACGCCCCGCGGGTATCGAGCTAAGTATGACTTGCAGAACAAGGGCGGCGATTTAGAGAGGCTGAAAGAAAAGACAGTTTAGGCGGCCAACTCGTGCCCCCTCTGTCGCGCTTTGCGCGACATCTCCCCCGCTTCGCGGGGGAGGCCCGATTGAGTAACATTCTGCAAGTTAGCAAAGAGGATTACTCCAAATTGAGTCTACGCCCCATCCTATTGGCTGCGCGCGGCCATCGTGCCCGGCTTACACTGCATGAAGAGAAGTTCTGGGTCCTTGTGAAGAACGGGCGTTTGTCTGGGTTCAAATTCCGCAAACAACACGTCGTTGACCGTTTTATTCTTGATTTTTATTGTCCCGAAGCCCGCTTAGCTATTGAAATCGATGGCGTAAGTCACCTGGGTTCCGATGCCGAATTTCATGACCAGGACCGTACGCGATATCTAGAATCCAAGGGGATTCGAGTTCTGCGGTTTTCCAATGAAGACATTGAATTGAGAATTCATAAAGTCAGGGAAACAGTGGCCGAGGTCCTACTCGCGCCCACTTCCTTGCAGAATGAAGCTGGCAACGGGCGCCCCCCGCGAAGCGGGGGGCAGATCGGCGAAGCCGATCGGGGGGCAAAAACCGGGCAGCCCGAGCGGTCTTCAATAGGCG
>CAZFUM010000008.1:3765-33477 GCA_964521965.1 uncultured bacterium
AGCCTGAGCGGTCTACGGGTGGCGAAGCCGATCGGGGGGCAAAAACCGGGCAGCCTGAGCGGTCTACGGGTGGCGAAGCCGATCGGGGGGCAAAGAATTGAATCCGCTCATGCTGAAGCTCATTCTCGCCCCCGCCCTGGTCGCGGCCGCCTCACTCATGGGCCGTCGCTTTGGTCCCAAGATGTCAGGCTGGGTGGCGGGTTTTCCCATCGTCGCTGGCCCCATTCTCTATTTCTTTGCTATCGAGCAGTCCCTGGCCTTTGCAGCCCAGGCCGCGGGCTCGGCCTTGCAGGGCCTGATCTCGCTGGCGGCTTTTGCCGTGGCCTACACTTGGGCCGGCAAGCGACATGATTGGCACTTTGCCATGCCATTAGGATGGCTGGCCTTTTCAGTTTTTACCGTGGCGCAGCAACCCATCCAAGTGAAATGGCAGCTCGGGCTGCCGCTGGCGATTATATTTTTTTGGTTGGCCCGGCGAGTCATGCCGCACGTTAAAGAGCCCCATCGAACGCCGCAGTTGCCTGGCTGGGACATTCCCTTTCGTTTGGTCACGACCGCCGGCCTGGTCCTGCTCTTGACGGGCTTGGCCCAAGTCATGGGGCCGCAGTGGAGCGGCCTGCTCACCCCCTTTCCCATCGCCAGCTCAGTGCTGGCGGGTTTTGCCCATGCCCATGGCGGCCTGGGGGCAGCTGAAAAAGTCCTCAAGACCCTGCTGCTCTCTCTTCAAGGTTTTGCCGTGTTTTTGGCTGTGATCGCTGCCAGCCTAGAAAACCTAGGCATCTTGGCCTCTTTTTCACTGGCCTTAGGGCTTAGCGCCTTGGTTCAAGCCCTGGTTTTGAAGGCCATCCTGCGCTAAAGTAGCGGCCCTAATATATATAGAAGGAGAGCCCCCATGCCCCGCGGCAATATCCATATGACCTATTACCTCTGCTACGGCACCCCTTTGATGGACCGTAGCATCGAGCGCCAAATTGAGGGTCTTCGTCTTGAAGGCCAAGGTCTTTTGCGCGGATGGCGCATGGACTTTTCAAACCAGGGTAAGCCCAATCTCAAAGAAGATGCCGCCGCACAAGTCTGGGGTAATCTTTATTTGATCGAAGAGAGCAAATTGCTTGAACTCGATAAATTTGAAGGCGGTAGTCAGCGCATTAAGGTCAGTGCTTTGTTTGAATGGGAACCTGAAGAAGCCTATGTCTGCGTGTATCCGTCAAGCGAGGGCAGCGCTGATCCCGATTTTGTAAAGGCCCTGCGCGAAATCTACCGCCAGGCCAGCCTGCCCCAGGCCCAGATTGACCAGGCCCTAGGCCTGGCAGCTGCTGCCAAATAGCCCAAGTCCCAACTT
Source organism: uncultured bacterium (assembly GCA_964521965.1). GTDB lineage: Bacteria > Oederibacteriota > JAJYGY01 > JAJYGY01 > DAIDJD01 > CAZFUM01. The sequence goes on from CAZFUM010000008.1 coordinate 5,108, forward strand.
ATGTCCCAAAATCACATCATCCAGATTGTGGGTGCAGGCCCAGGCGACCCTGAATTGATTACCCTCAAAGGTGCGCGTTTATTGAGCGAGGCCGATGTGGTGGTGCATGCCGGGTCGCTGGTGCATCCCGATGTCTTGAGTCATTGCCGGCCTCATGCCGAATTGCACGACAGCGCAGTCATGGATTTGGGCGCGATTGTGAAAACCATGCTCGATGCCTGGCGTGCAGGTAAAAAGGTCGTGCGCCTGCATTCAGGTGATTCGAGCATTTATGGCGCTACCGCTGAGCAAACCCGCGAGCTCGACAAGGCTGGCGCAGCTTGGGCTATCACCCCCGGAGTTTCGTCGTTTCAAGCGGCTGCAGCGCAATTGGGTGCTGAGTTAACCTTGCCGGGTGTGAGCCAGACTGTGATTTTAACTCGCGTCGAAGGTCGATCGAGCCCCATGCCTGAGGGTGAGCAGCTGGCTGATCTCGCCAAACATAAAGCCACGATTTGTTTTTATCTTTCAGCCTCTTTAGTTTCAAAGATCGTTAAAGAACTCACTCCGCATTATGGCGAAAGCTGCCCTGCGGCGGTGGTCGTGCGCGCCACTTGGCCTGATCAAGAGATACTTCGCTGCGAACTCAAAGACCTCGCCACTAAGATGAAAGAAAAGGGAATTACCAAGACGGCCATGATCATTGTGGGTCAGGCTCTGAGTCAGCAAGGCGAAGCCAGTAAGCTTTATGACGCGGCCTTTAGTCATGGATATAGGAAAGCGACGAGCTGATGGCCCGTTCTTGCCCCCTCGGCCCGGCTTCGCCGGGCCACTCCCCCGCTTCGCGGGGGAGGCTCACGGCAGCGACATTCAAGCGTAAGCTTCCAAGACCTCCTTGCAGAATGGACACACCCGTGGGCGCCCCCCGCGAAGCGGGGGGCAGATCGGCGCAGCCGATCGGGGGGCATTATGGGCAGACTGCTAAATGACGACATCAAAGACTCCCAACGCCCTTATCCACGAAAAATCCCCTTACCTCTTGCAGCATGCGCACAACCCTGTGCCTTGGTTGCCTTGGGGCGAGGCTGCATTTGCTAAAGCCAAAGCCGATGACAAGCCCATTTTGCTTTCCATAGGCTATAGCACCTGCCATTGGTGCCATGTTATGGAAAAAGAATCGTTTGAGGACGAAGCAACGGCCAAAGTGATGGAAGAGAATTTGGTCTGCATTAAACTTGATCGTGAAGAACGACCTGACATCGATGCTGTCTATATGGCTGCCGTGCAAGCCTTGGGTGGCCAGGGCGGTTGGCCCCTTAATATTTTTCTTACGCCCGATCTCAAGCCATTTTATGGCGGCACCTATTTTCCGCCCCAGCCACGTTATGGCCGTCCCTCGTGGACACAAGTGGTGGGGGCCATTGGGCAGGCTTGGCGCGACCCGACTAAACGTTTAGAAATTTTTAAGGACTCAGACAAGTTGAGCGAAGCGCTTAAGCGCATGGGCGAGCCTAAGGCTGGGGCAGACAGTATGGAAGTCGCCTGGCTTGAAAAAGGTTTTGAGGCTCTGAAACATAGCTTTGATGATGAAGAAGGCGGCTTTTCACCTCAGCCTAAATTCCCCATGCCTTCTTTGCAGCGTTTTCTTTTTAGGTACGCCCGACGGGCGCGTAACTTGGGCGAAGACGACAAGGCTAAGCCTTCTGAAGGCATGGCGCTCTTTACGCTCGAAAAAATGGCCTTGGGGGGCATTTACGATCAATTGGGCGGTGGTTTTTCCCGCTATTCAGTCGATGAACGCTGGCAGGTCCCGCATTTTGAGAAAATGCTTTATGACAATGCCCAGCTCGCGATGAACTTTACTGAAGCGTTTCAGGTTTCAAATGACAAGTTCTATGCTGATGTGGCTCAAGGCATCTGCGACTATGTGCTGCGCGATTTAGCTGCGCCCGAAGGCGGCTTTTATGCGGCCGAAGACGCAGACAGTGCCCCTACGCTAGACGCTGAAAAAACCGAAGGCGCCTTTTATGTTTGGACCCAAGGTGAGATTCAAAATCTCTTGGGCGAAAAAGCAACAGAATTTTGCAAGGCATTTCAAGTTCGTGACAGTGGCAATGTGGGCCATGATCCATCGGGTGAGCTGAGGGGCCAAAATACGCTGTGGCTGGCAGCGCGGCCTAGCGCTGATTTCGCTGTTGAAAAGAAGCTGCTCTTTGAAGCCCGCCTCAAGCGCCCCCGGCCCCACCGCGATGAAAAGATTATTGCCGCTTGGAACGGCTTGATGATTTCGGCATTGGCCAGGGCAGCGGCGCCTTTGCAGCGTCCGGATTACCTTGCGCGTGCGGTGAAAGCCGCAGAATTTTGCTGGCAAAACCTGGTCGATGAGCGCGCTGGCCAGCTTAGCCGCCGTTGGGCCGCCGGCGAGGTCAAGGGCCGCGCAACAGCCGATGATTACGCGGCGTTGGCTGCTGCATTTGTTGATCTTTATGAACGAAGCGGGCAAATCGTATGGCTGGATAGGGCCCAAATTCTTAGCCAACTTTTTGAAAAATATTTCTTTGATACTGAGACCGGCGCAGTTTTTAATGCAGCCGAGGGCGACCCAAGCCTGCTGACTCGCTTTCAAGAATCGCAAGATAATGTCGAGCCATCCGCAGCCTCGCTGCAATGCGAAACTTGGCTGAGGCTGGGCTTGATCAGAGGTGACGATCGTTTGCTCAAGCTGGCAGAAAAGAGCTTGCTCGCGTTTGCCACCACACTTGAGCGCGGGCCGCGCGCAGCTGGCCAAATGTTGGGTGTGCTTTGCAGCTTGCTGGCTGCGCCCTGTCATGGGGTGATTAGCCAGGGCACGGGTCAGGTCGAGCTCGCGAACGCCTTGGCCCAAGCTTTTGCGCCCGAAGCGGTCTTAGTCTGGCAAGCCAAGCAGCCCTGGCCAGCTTTTGCACAAGGTTTTGGTCCTCGTCAGGGCATGGCCCAGGCCTATGTTTGCAGAGCCCTGGCCTGCCAAAGGCCAGTCACGGACCCGGCTGAGGCGCGCCAACTCTTGGTCAAGGCATGATTCAGGGCGATCCGCAGATTGTGGCGGCTCTGCAGGCCTGCCTTGAGAGTTTGAATCGGCAGGGTTACAAAATCGATTCCATTGCATCACGCGGACTGATTCATAGTGCGCCAGGCAATATCGCTTTGCGTTGCGGCTTGAATTCAGATGTGAATGGCATGCCTGATACTGTCCGCTTGACCTTACTTGATCGCGAGGCTGCGCTTTCGGCTGCTTATACCGATTGGGCTGCGCTTTTCTTTCTTTCTGATCTACCCTTGGCGCGTGGGGTGGCACCTGAGTTTTTTGCAGCCGATGAAGAGCAGGGCTGGTTCCTCACCGAAGATGTGCAGGTCATGCAGCAAGTGGATGTCGATGAGGCCGCGTCTTTGATGGCTAAACTGCATGCTGCCACTTGGGGCAGAGCCAGAATTTGGTCAGAGCTGCGGGAACGCCTGCCCTTAGCGCATGACGCTTTGCAATCAGATGACGAAGAAGGTGCCTATCGTGTTTTGCGGCACGGTAGCTTTAGCCGGCGTAGCTTGGTGCAATGTGAGAACGGCCCCCGCCTCGATGATTTTGGGGCGGCTCGCTTTGGCCATGCCTTGAGAGATTTGAGTCTGGCGGGCCGTGAGCTCGGCCTAGGCGTTCGTGAGTCTCGCGCCTTTGTCGCGCGCTATCGTGATGAGGTTCTGGCTTATGGTTTGAAATGGGAAGATTTTGACGATGAGTGGAAGCGTGTTGAAAATATTTAGGTGAACTTAAACCCCCTCCCTTGGGAGGGGGTTTTGCTAGGACGCTATGCTAAGACGCCTTACGGGGCGTCGTAACGGGCTTGCTAACGATGGGAATTCTGGGTGCGCCCCCGGGGCCACTGTGCTGGGCAGGGCGGGTGGGCTTGTCGTAAAGGTGCTCACCATTGGGCCCGTGTTCATGCCCCGAATGGTCTTCTTGAGGCGCTTCCTTGGCACGGGCCTCGGCCTGGCCTTTGAGGTGGGCGCTCACCGCCCCATCATCGGTTTGCAGGTGGCACTTCTTGTATTTCTTGCCTGAACCGCAAGGGCAGTCATCATTGCGTCCAGTTTTGTGTCGGGTCAGTATGTTTTCTATGGCTTCCATGCGGTGCTCCTGAATGGTCTTGAACGGACCGACATTATAACCATTCGGGGCCAATTTGCCTATTTGGGCCTTAGCCCTTGCGACCTGGGCTTTTAGCGGATAAACTCGATTTTTACGGAATTTTCCTTCACGAATGCGAGGCCTCGATGTCCACAGCGCAACCTTTGGCTGATACCCTGGCTAAAATGCTTGAATTACAAGAACTTGACCATCAATTGATTCATTGGGAGAAACAGCGAGCTGCTCTGAACATTGGGGTGAATGAGGCTCAAGCCAAACTGAAGACGGCCCGTGAGGCCCAAGATCAGATGAAAAAGGCCTGGGACGACGAAAAAAAGAAGCGTGGCCTGCTCGAGCTTGAGATCAAGTCTTTAGATGCCGAAGCCCAGAAGCACAATACTCAACTCAGCCAGCTCACCAGCAATGAAGCCTACAAGGCCAAGTTGACTGAGATTCAGACCTGTCGCAAGCGTATGTCTGAACTCGAAGAGCACAGTCTCAAGTTGATTGAAAATGAAGAAGTGATCAAAAAACAGTTTGAAGAGCAGGGTCAGGCGGCTGAGGCGGCTGTGGCTGAGGCGGCTTCGCAAGAATCTGCTGCGGCAAGCCAGGCGGCCGAGTTTGAAACTAAGATTTCGGGCGAGTCGGCTAAGCGTCCGGCCTTGCTGACAGCCATGGGTGATCTCTACAGCGTTCAATACGAGCGTTTTCTCAAAGCCAACAAGGGCTGGGTGATTGCTCGCGTCGATCAAGAGCATTGCACCCGCTGTCGCGTGAAGGTCTCGCCCTTTCAAGTTAATGAGGCGCGCAAACTTAAGTCGCTCTCGTACTGTCAGAACTGCGGCGTCATCCTGGCCGCATGAGCCTGGGCAAGGCGGTCAAGCACGGCTTCATCTTAAGTCTGCTGGCCGCTTTGCGCGCCCTCTTCAACCTCTTGCCGGGCTCGATGGCCAGCAAGTTAGGAGCCGGCCTGGGCCGGCTCTTTTTTTTGTTGGTGCCCTACGAGCGCCGCAAGACTCTCAGGCAGTTAGCCATCGCCTTTCCCGATCGTGACCGAGCTTGGCTTCGCCAAATGGCAGCGGGAACCTTCGCGAGCCTGGGCCGCGGGGCAGCTGAGTTCTTTCGATTTAAAAAACTGGGTCCTGAGGGCCGACAGCGCATGATAGGCGAAGTGCGCGGCTTCGAGCATTTAGCAGGACCCTTTGCTGCGGGTCGCGGCGTGGTAGCGGTTACGGCCCACGTAGGTCATTGGGAGCTGCTCGCCAGCTACACCGCCGCACACACACGTGTTGCCGTGGTGGCGCGTCAAGCTTATGACGCTCGTGTTGACGAGGCGTTGACTCAAATGCGCCGAGATTATGGGGTGCAAGTTTTTGCGCGCAACACCTCGGTTAAGCCCATTCTCAAGTGGCTCAAAGAGGGCGGGGTACTGGGCGTGCTCTGCGATCAAGACACCGGGGTCGATTCGGTTTATGTGCCCTATTTTGGCCGCGAGGCCAAGACGCCCTCGGGCGCAGCTTGGCTCGCAGCCGCAAGCGGGGCTGCGCTGGTCACAGCCTTTAGCCGCCGCAGACGTGACGGGCTTTATGAGTTGGAATACCAGAGCGAGATTCTTCTAGCTGCAGGCGGCCGCACGAAGGCCGAACTCAAGCCTGTGGTCTCAGAATACACGCGCCGCCTAGAAGCTTGGGTCAGGGTGGCACCTGAACAGTGGGCCTGGAATCATGATCGTTGGAAGTCAAAAAAAGAGCAGCCTTCGACGGGCTGGGATCCTGTGAAAGACGCAGCATGAAAGCTCGTCTCTGGCTGGCGCTTTGGGCACTGAGCTTGAGTGCTTGCGAAGCGCCTTTGCCCCAGGCCCGTAGTGCGAGCGACGAGCCCTCGATGGTCTTTGAGGGTTTTCGAGCGCGCGGCACCCGGCAAGGCGAGAAGCAGTGGGAGGCCCGAGCTGTGCGCGCCCGCATTGACCAGGGCCGTCAAAAAGCTTTGGCTGAGCAAGTGAGTATCACCTATTTTCAAAATGGCAAGGCCGTGTCTTTTGCAGTGGCGGGTCAAGCTGAGATTGATCTCAGCCAATACGACCTTAAGGCCAGCGGCGGGGTGCGCCTACGCGGTTTAAACGGCGTGGTGCTGATCAGTGAACGTCTGAGTTGGGACAATCAAAGTCAAATGGTTAGCAGTGATGATAAGGTTAGCGTGTTACGGGGCAAGTCGCTGCTCACGGGTGTGGGCCTGAGGGCTGACCGCCAGCTTGAGAAAGTCGAAGTGCTCAAAGATGTGCAGGTGAGCACGGCTTCGATCGAAGAGTTACGGCAGATGCGGGAGCAGCAAGTTCGTGAACCCAAGCGTTAAGCAGATAGGGGCTTGGGCCCTGCTGGCCGTGGCATTTGGCTGTGCAGCAACGCGCTTGGCGCCCCCTCCTGTGCAGGTTTAGAATAAGCCTGTTGTGAGCGAGCTTGGCGAAACTGGCCGAGTCGAAGGGGCCCGGATTTTTCCGCAGAACCAGCCTTTGAATGAGACCTTGGGTGTAAAGATCAAGGCCAAGCGATTGACGCACAATCAGAGTACGGGCGAGACGCTTTTTAAAGGGAATGTAGAGGCCCGGCATGGCGCGGCCACGCTTTACGCCGATGAACTGCGTTCGCGAGATCAAGGCGCCAGCGCTTCGGTCTCGGGCCATGTGCGGGTTATTGATTTGCAGCGTCAGGTGGCACTTGAAGCTGGCCTGGGCGAGTACCATGATCACCTGGGGGAAGCAAGTTTGAGCGGCGGGGTCAAGGTGGTAAGCGTCGATCCCTATGCCTTGCCGCTGACCCTGACCGGGCAAACAGCTCTGCTCTCGCGCCGAGGCCGCAGCGCTCGTATCGAAGGCGGGGTGCGCGTGACTCGGGCTGGCATTAGCGCCACGGCCGGCGCAGCTCAGCTCGATGAAATTGATTCAAGTATAGAATTGCAAGATGGTGTTGAGGCGCATGCGGGTTCTAATCATGTGAGCTCACGCAAGGCGCGCTTTGAGCGCCAGCGCCGTGTGGCAACGTTTGAAGGAGGGGTTAAGGCACGCTTTGTGCCGGCCCAAGTACGGGCTTTTGCAGCCGATCCGGTTAAGCTTAGCGGCGCAGCCAGCGTGCCATGAGGTTTACGTGGAAGAGATAAAACCCAGTCTAGTTAGGCGCCTACGTGAGGTGCCCATCGATTCGCCAGAGGCTGAAGCCTTGCGCCGCAGGCTGCTGCGTTCATTAGCCCGAGGCGCTGGCGATTCGCACTTGTTGGCCGCACGCGCCCTTTTTGGCGCTACGGACCATGCCGAAGATCCTGAGAAGACCCTGCTCTTTGATCAAGTGGTTTTTTGCCTCACGCGCGCCCTCGAAGATTTCGCCATGCTTGGCCTGATGGATTGGGATGAAAATCGTCATGCCTTAGAAGTTTATCTCAGTTTGGACCGGCCCGAACTGCGCGCCTTTTATGCCCGCTGCCGCCGCGGCCTGATGACGGACGATCAAGTGGCCCGCGTGGCCCTGGCCGGCCCAGCGGCGGCCTTAAAGCGCATGAAGACTTTTAAAGAAACGCCTGTGAATACCGCTCTTGAGCCAGCATTAGAATGGGCCGGCCGCGAGGCGCGCAGCCGTCTTTCTGAGTTTGGTCGCCTCTATCATGCTAGCCCCGATGAGGCCGATCCCTACGTGGGCGCCTGGCAGCTGGCTTATGCTAAAGCACCGATTGGCATGAAGCTTTTGAATTTAGAAGAGCCTCATGATGCCGATAAGAGCGAAAAGACTGATGCAGCTCACCCCAATGATCGCGAAATGTTATTAGGGGTTGAAAGCCTGCCAGACAATGCCCATCCCGGCCAAAGTAAAATTTGCGTTAGCACAGCTCGTGTGCGGGTTGATTTAGACTTGGCTGAAAATGTGCTCTTTCACATTCAAGATGTCTGCGCTGAGATTCGCCGCTTGGCCGAACTCAAGCTGCTATCTCTTGAGCAACCCGCACAGGTCTTTGAAGCTCATCAGCGAGAATACATGGTCTATTTGCGCGAGGTGGGCGCCCGCAAGAAGCATGAGGCAGAGCACGAGTTGAGTGGCTCACCTGAAGGCCCTTTGCGTATTATTCGCTCTGAAGATAATTTCAAGCCCGAGAAGATCAAAAATAAGTCCGAGTCTCAATCTGAGTCTGCGCCTAAAGAGAGCGAAGAATCCGCCAGCAACAGCAAGTCCCAAACCAAGGATATAGGCGGTGTCCGTATCATTCATTCCATGGCCTATGACGAAATCAAAAACCAAGAAAAAAACGATTCCAAAAAATAACGTCAAGCTGCTGAGGGCTCATGGCCTGCACAAGCGTTACCGTGGCCGCCAGGTGGTCAAGGATGTGCGTCTTGAAGTGGCTCAGGGCGAAGTCGTCGGCTTGCTCGGCCCTAATGGCGCTGGCAAAACCACCACGTTCTATATGGTCACGGGGCTGGTCAAACCGGATAGCGGCCAGGTCTTGCTTGAGATACCCCGGCCTGACGGTGGCCGTGAAATACGCGATTTAACGAGCGCCCCGATGCATGAACGCGCGCGTCTGGGCGTGGGTTATTTGGCTCAAGAAGCATCCGTTTTTCGCAAACTGACGGTTGAAGAGAACCTGCTGGCCATTCTTGAAATGCTGCCCCTGACCCCGGCTGAGCGCCAGCGCCGTCTTCGTTCGCTGCTCGCTGAATTCCATCTGAGCCACTTGGCTAAACAAAAGGCCTACACCTTGTCGGGCGGCGAGCGCCGCCGTACCGAAGTGGCGCGCGCACTTGTTATCGAGCCAGATTTTATTCTCTTGGACGAGCCCTTTGTGGGCATTGATCCTATTGCCGTAGCCGATTTGCAATCGATGATTCGCCAACTGAAGCAGCGTGGCATCGGCGTGCTCATCACAGATCACAATGTTCGCGAAACCCTTAGCATCATTGATCGTGCCTACTTGCTCTACAGCGGCGAGGTGTTATTTAAGGGCACCGCTCAGGCCTTGGCGCGCGATCCTGAAGCGCGTCGACTTTATTTGGGCGAACGATTTTCGCTTTAGCCCCCACGCTGCTAGCCTTTTGGCTGCTGGCCGCTACGGCCTGGGCCATGGGCCCCCGGCCTCGTGTTTCACCTGAATTTCAAAACGGCGTGCAGGCTTGGTTGACTGGCGATTTTCGCGAAGCCGAAGGCCAGTTTCGCGTGGCAGGTTCGCGTTATCCTGAAGCGCGGCGAGCTTGGTGGGCATTGCTCTTTGAGCGCCAAGGCTATGCCCGCCTCGAAGCCGAGCTGAGCGACTATCAGGTGGCGCAGGGTGGCAAGCCCTTAGAGCCTGAGCTCAGCTTGCTGCTGGCACGCGCGCAGGCCAATCAAGGCCGCTGGCAAGCTGCCTTGGCCACGCTGACGGCCCTCGAGCCCGAAGACTTGCGAGCCCAGCTCTTGCGCGCCGAAGCCTGGGATCATATGGGCGACACGCGGGCCGCTGAGGCCTATATCAAGATTCAGAGTCAAGCCATGCTCTGGCCTTGGCAGAGTCTTGCTTTGCACCGGGCTGCAGGTTATTTCGCGCGGCGCCAAGAATATGCCGTGGCTGAGTCAGCTTATAAACTGCTTGAGAAGGCTGACCCCTCTTATTTTGGCGTGCATAAGGCCTTGGCCGACATTTATCGAAGTCAGGGCCGAATGGAAGATGCCCGCGTGCGTTTGAAGCGTGCGCAAAATGTGGACCCTGACAATCTTGGCCTAGGCATTGAGCTGGCAGCTTTGTCGGTACAGCATCCACGGCTCAAAATACTGGCTAAGGCCGAGCTCGAGGCGGCCATGCTTCGGCGTTTTCAACGTCTCACCACCCGTGTGGCTGCCGTGCAAATCATGCCGGGTGAGCCTCAGCTTCGCGTGGGTCTGGCCCAAAACTTGACCACGCTGCAATTGAAGACAGGTTCTGAATCTTTAGCCACGTGGGGCGGGCAAGGCCTTAGCCTCGCTGCAGGCACGGTTTATGAGATCAAAGCTAACAAAAAGGGTTGGGCTCTGAGCCAGCTTAGCCCGGGCCACAGTCAAGCCCTGACAAGTTCCAGCGAGATGCTGCTCTTGAGTTGCGTTGATCCAGAATCCACTTGGGCGGTCTATGACTTGAGCACGGGCAAGGGCTACTTCTTTGCTCGCGACCAAGACCGCAGTCTGCGCGGCAGTCTCGAGCTGAAGTTTCGAGAAGGCGAACTAAGTCTCGTGAATCAGTTGGGCCTCGAGACCTATTTGCTGGGGGTCGTGCCGGCTGAGATTAGTCCGCATGCGCCCGCGGCGGCATTAGAAGCCCAGGCCGTGGCCGCGCGCTCAGATGCTTGGGCTCGTCGGGGCCGTCACAAGAGTGCAGGCTTTGATGTGTGTTCCGAAGTGCATTGCGCAGCCTATGGCGGCATCGGCGTGGAAGATCCGCGCAGCACAGCAGCGATTACGGCCACGGCTGGCCTCGTGCTTGAGAATGAAAAGGGACGCTTGCTGCAGGCGCTTTATATGGGTAATTGCGGGGGGCACACTCAGCCTGCTTACGAAGCCTGGCCCGGTCCACAGGACGAAAATCTGAATGGGATCTATGATGGGCCTCGGGGTCGCGCCTGGGCTGGCCGTTTTCCACCTTCGCCCGCAGATTTTATCGAGTGGGTCGATGCCCCGGGCGCAGCAGCAGCCTGGTGCCAAGCCACGCGGCCCGGGTCTTATGCATCTTGGCGCTGGACCCTACGCTATAGCGCGGCTGAATTAAGTGATTTTGTAAATCGTCGCCACAAGATCGGCAAGCTTTTGGCGGTCGAGCCCATCGAGCGTTCACCCCAAGGTTATGTCAAGCGTTTGCGTTTGATTGGCGAAAAGGCCAGTTCCGATGCGACATCCGATCGAGTGCGCACAGCGGCCCGGGGCTTGCGTAGCAATGCCTTCTATGTTGAGACGCGGCGCGATGATAAAGGCCTGCCCCTTGAGTTTATTTTTCATGGCGCAGGCTGGGGCCATGGCGTGGGCCTTTGCCAGATGGGTGCAGCTAGCATGGCAGCCGTCGGCATTGAGAGTAGAGACATTTTGAAGCACTATTATCCAGAGGCCCGCTTGAAGCAGCGTTATGGCCAGGAGTTAAAAAAGTGAAATTAGAGCCATTGGTTTTTGAACCTAAACTGGTCCCTAAAATTTGGGGTGGCCAGAGTTTGGCCAAACTGGGCAAGAGCTTGCCTTCGCAAGATTTGGGCGAGTCTTGGGAGCTCTATGATCTGCCGGGTGATTCAGCCTGCGTGGCCGAGGGCAGTTTTAAAGGTCAGACTTTGAATCAAATATTAAGTGAATGGGGTCACGCGCTGCTTGGCGAGAGTTCGGTCACAGGGTTGCCGGCGTATTTTCCCTTGATGGTGAAATTTATTGATGCGCGTGAAGACCTTTCGGTGCAGGTGCATCCGGATGATGACTTGGCGGCTCAACTCGTGGGGCCCGATGCGCTGGGCAAGTCTGAAATGTGGGTGGTGCTGTCGGCTGAGCCGGGCGCCCAGCTTTGCGCTGGTTTTCAAAAAGGCGTGGACCAACGGTCTTATCTTGAGGCGGTCAAGCAAGGCAAGGTCGAGTCTTTGCTGCGGCGATTTGCGGTGCAGGCTGGCGACGTGATCAACATTCCTGCCGGCCGGGTGCATGCCATTGGCGCAGGCTGCCGTGTAGCCGAGATACAACAGAACAGCGATACCACTTACCGCGTCTGGGATTATGGCCGTCTTGAAAATGGCAAGCCTCGAGCCCTGCACTTAGACCAAGCGCTGCGTTGCCTGCGCTTTGACCCTGAGATGGCGGCCTTGCCTGACAAGGTCAGCCCTCAAAAAGTCGAGTCAAATAGCGCTGAGCGAGAGCTGCTGCTTCAAAGCCCTTATTTTAAGGTTGAGCGGCTTAAGCTAAAGGGCCGCTTCAGCCCGCCCGCGGCCGCATCGGGCTTTCATATCCTGATGATCTTAGAGGGCCAAGCCCGCCTTGAAAGCCCTGGCTTATCGGGTATGATGGTGCCCGCAGGCCAAACCCGTCTGCTGCCTGCAAGTTTGGGCTGGAGCCTTGAAGGTGAAGGCGCCACCCTGCTCTGGGTCAGGCCCTAGTCTACGACATACGACACAAGGAGTTTGCGTTGGCAACGACAGCGAGAAGCGGCAAGAAACAATGGCTTGTCACGGGTGGCACAGGTTTTTTTGGCACTCACATGGCCTGGCGCCTGATTAAAGAGGGCATACGTCCTATCTTGCTCGACAAAGCGCCTATTGATGACCCGGGCCTGGTGGGCAAGGTTGATTACATTCAAGCCGATGTGCGCAATAAAGCTGCGGTCGACGCGGCGGTCAAGCGCTCAGTGGCTATCGTGCATGCCGCAGCGGCTCTGCCCCTTGAGCGCCCTAAAGACATTTGGGACGTTACCGTGGTGGGCTCTGAGAATGTTTACAGCGCGGCCCGAAAATATGGAGTTAAGAAGTGCGTGCATATTGGCACCACGGCCGTTTATGGCATCCCGCGGGTGCATCCGCTTTACGAAGACTCTCTTTTAATTCCGCTAGGGCCCTATGGCGAAGCCAAGTGTGAGGCCGAGCAGGTCTGCCGTCGCGAACGGCGCCAAGGCCTCGATGTGACCATCATTCGCCCCAAGACATTTATTGGCACAGGTCGCCTGGGTGTGTTTCAGATTCTTTTTGACTGGGTTCAATCAGGCGTGCGCATTCCCGTGCTGGGCAGCGGCAATAACCGCTACCAGCTGCTCGAAGTCACTGACTTGGTCCAAGCCTGCTGGCTCTCAGCCAATGCTAAAATCAAGGGCGATGACTACAACGTTGGCGCTTCACGCTTTGATACGGTCAAGCACGACGTGGGCGCGCTTTGCGACCACGCGGGCAATGGCGCTAGGGTTTGGCCTGTTTACGCCGAGCCAGCCAAGATTGCCTTGCGCTTTATGGAACGCTTTAACCTCTCGCCCCTTTACAAATGGGTTTACGAGACCTGCGATCACGATAGCTTTGTCGACACCAGCAAGATTCAAAAGCAGCTTAAGTGGAAGCCCAAGTATAGTAATGCCGAGATGCTCTGCAATACTTATGACTGGTACTTGAAAGAGGGCATCGTCATGGCCAGTCGTAGCGGCACCACCCATCGCGTGGCCTGGAAACAGGGCCTCTTGGCGGTGCCTAAATTCTTACTCAAGCTGGCGAGGTAAGAGCTTGATTCAAAAGATTATCTCGGGCGGGCAAACGGGCGTCGATCGTGCAGCCCTCGAAGTGGCTTCAGACTTGGGGCTCGAGAGCGGGGGCTGGGTGCCCAAAGGCCGCCGCGCTGAAGACGGCATTATTCCTGACCACTATCCGGTTAAAGAAACTCCGTCGCGCGACTATGAGCAGCGTACCGAATGGAATGTGCGTGATTCTGACGGCACCCTCATACTCACCACGAGTAAGCCCGAGGGTGGCACGGCCTACACGCTTGAAATGGCGCAGAAGTTAGATAAGCCTTTCTATGTTGTTGATTTGCTTTCGCCGCGAAATCTAGCGTCGATTCAATATTGGATCGAGTACGAAAAAATAAAGACTCTGAACGTGGCGGGTCCGCGCGAGAGCCGGGTGCCGGGCATTCGTTCGATGGCCATGGAATTTATTAAAGATCTGATTTTTACCTGGAAATAGATGATGCTGCCCCAAGCGCGCCTGGCCCTGCTTGCGCTTGCAGTTCTAGTGGCACGTCCTAGCCAAGCGCTGCTGTCGCATAAGCCCTTTTCGGCATGGCGCACTCTTGAAAATTCACATTTTCAGTTAGTTTACCCACCCGAGCTTGAGGCCGAGGCGCCTCGTGTACTGGCCCAGGCTGAGGCAGAATACGCCCGTCTGGCTCAACTTTTTGGCAGTGAGCCGCATTCGCGCATTGATTTGATCCTGGCTGATGAAAGTGATGATGCCAATGGCTATGCCACGATGTATCCCAGCGCTCGTTTAGGTCTCGTTCTCGCACCGCCTGATGATCCGCCTGAGCTAGCCGATTTAGAAGACTGGACCCGCCGCCTTTTGGCCCATGAGCTTACCCATGTTTTTCAATTTGAAACTACGCACGGCCTGCCCCGCTTTTTGGGCGCTGTTTTTGGACGCTTTCCGCTTTTCTACCCCGCCCTATTTCAACCTGCCTGGGTGCACGAGGGCTTGGCCACTTGGTCTGAAACGGATACTGAGAAATATTGGGGCCGGGGCCAAGACGCCTATTACAAAGGCCTGATGCGAGTTGAGTTGGCGGGAAAGTTTAAGACCCTGCGCCATGTGAACCAGCCTTTGCGCCAATGGCCCGGTGGCACCACGCGCTACCTCTACGGCGTCTATTTCACGCAATTTCTTGAAAAGCAGTTTGGTCGTGAAAAGGTGAGTCGGTGGGTGAGTGATTACAATGATGATTTTTTCCCCTTTTTCATCAATCGTAATGCCAAGCGTCACTTTGGCAAAAAACTACCCAAACTATGGAAAGAATTCGAAAGCGAGCTGCGCCAGCGTTGGATTCCTGATTTCGCAGCTTTAAGCGCCACGGCCTGGGTGGGTAAGCCTGTGCCTGAAAAATTTAAGGCTCAGGGTTATCGCAGCTATCCGCCTCGTAGCAACAGCCACGGGGAACTCTTTACGATTTTGGATGACGGTCAAAGACCCGCCCGCCTGGCGCGCTTGGCTCCTGGTGAGCAGTGGGATGAACTGACCGTCGTGAGCACGCGGCGTTACGCCATCGACGATGTGCGCGGGCGCGTGCTTTTAGTAGAACGTGATTGGAAAGAGCAAGCCGGCCCCACAGCCCGCTTGGTGGCTTTCGATCTTAAGACCCGGCGCCGCAAGAGCTTGGGCTGCCTTAAAGGCTTACGTGACATTGCGGCAATGCCTGATGGTGTGGCAGCTATCTTTTGGCGTCAGGGTAAGTATCAGTTGGTCAAATTGGATCAAGTGGGCAACGAAATTGAAATTTTGTGGCAGGCTAGTCAGCGTGAAGTCTTGGCCGGACTAAGTCTTGCGCCCGATGGCAAAAATATTGTGAGTGCCATGTGGCAGGCTAGCGAGGGCTGGGACATACGCAGTTTTGACCTTGAGAAGAAAATTTGGTCTGACCTGGCCGCGGGCTCAGCCAACGAGATACAGCCGCAATATGGCAGCGATGGTCTCTTGTATTTTTCGTCAGATCAGGGTGGGGTCTACAACATTTGGCGCAGCCAGGGTGATGGTAAGAAGCTCGAGCGACTCACCCATGTCTTGGGCGGGGCTTTTCACCCCGCCCCTGGAAAGAATGCCATCCTCTATTTCTCGACATTAACTCAAGATGGTTATGCCTTGGCGACGGCCCCGCTAGGGCCTGGGCTCAAAGAAGCTCTGACATTAAGCGCCCCGCGCCAAAGGCCTCGTCGTGAAGTCTCGCCTAAAGATGCCAACTACGAGCGTGGCACCTACTCGGCTTTTTTAAATGCGGTCCCGGCTTATTGGCTACCTGTGCCGACGGGATCTTTTAGTGACGAGAATCATTCGGTGGGTCTGATGCTGCAGGGCGAAGATTTATTAGAACGCCACGAATATGAGCTGAGCATCGCCCTCAATCGCTACTCGGCCCTAGGCCCTGCTTATGAGACTCGCTACCGCTATAAACGCTTTTGGCCGCAATTCAGCACGGGTTTCAATCGCGATACGAGTGGTGAAAGTTATGGGGCCGGTTATCTGACCCATCGAGCTTGGTTGGGTATTGATTTGCCCTGGTCCAGCACTTGGCGTCGCTATGGTCTGGCTTATTTTGAATCGGTGTATCGAGAGCAAAAGATCGACATGGCGACCCATTGGGGTCAAGAGATGGGCACGGCCTATGAATCGCGTTGGCGCAGTGCCGAGGCTAGGTATGACTCAAGCCGCTCTTTCCCTCAGGCGCTTAAGAATGTCGATGGCTGGCAGCTGCAGATTTGGGCAGCCCAACGCGAAAATCCTGATCTTGATGAACTCAGCTATGCTTATGCTTCAGCCAGCTATCCCTTAGGTTTGGGGCGGGGCGGGGTATTCACCCTTTCGGGTTCCTATGAAAGTATGTTGCAAGGGCCCTACACTTTTGGCTTTGACAGTTTTCGTTCGGGCTTTGCCAACGTCAATGACTATGGCCGCGTCGTAGCGCAAGGCAGGCTAGATTGGTCGTTCTTACTATGGAATGTCGAGCGCGGTATCATGGCCCCGCCCATGGGTTTGGACCGCATTCATGCCAGCTTGGCCCTGAGTAGTATCGCTTTTGGTGATGGCGAGTCAGCGACTTTTGGCACACCGTGGACCAGCGCCGAAGCCCGCCTCAACATCGATTGGATGCTGGGTTATGCCGTGCCTTTGCCCACTTCAATTGGCGTGCGTCGGGGCGTGGGCATGCTGGCAGACTGGCATGTTTTCATGAGTGTTAGCATCAAACCCGCAAGGCTCTTTGAAAAAAGCCAGCGTCCCGCAAGCTTTGACAAACAGGGGGCGCTGCTTCGGTCTTTGCCAAAATAGGCCTTGCCATTAAATCTTTGGCAAAAGAAAATAGGGCCTTCGTGGAGGAAATATGAACTGGGCAGTGACGCTTTTGTTGGTGGCTTTTTTTGGGGCGCTGGTGGTTTGGCCCCTATCCTATTTTGGCTATCGATTTTACGTTGAGCTTACGCAACCCAAAGACTCCGGGCACCACTGAAGCCAAAAAAGCATAGCTTAGTCCCGGGGCAGGTTTAGAACCTGCCCTTTGTTTTTAAAAGGCCAAAATGTCCTTTGATCTCAAAAAATTAGAAGAAAAATTGCTCAGGCCTATTGGCGACCTGAGCGAATTGACGCCCGAGCAGCAGCTTGAGCTCATCAAGAGCAAGGCCGGTGATGGCGAGCAAAGCGTGCTCGAAGAGAAGAGCATTCTGCAACGTCTGAAAGAAAGCAAAGCCAAGGGCAAGCCTCTGCGTTTTAAGCTCGGCATTGACCCCACCGCCGCACATATTCATATCGGTCATGCAGTATCCCTGCTCAATTTGCGCCGCTACTTAGCCATGGGCCATCACGTCGATCTTATTATCGGCGACTTCACCGCCATGGTGGGCGACCCGGGCGGTCGCATGGACGAACGGCCCGCGCTGACGCGCGAACAAGTTCTCGAAAATATGAAAAACTACGATGCCCAGGCTGCCAAAGTCGTGGACCTCAATAGCCCTCAAGTCAAACGCCACTACAATTCAAGCTGGCTGGGCAAGCTTGACCTCACCCAATGGCTGGGCATCACCAAGCGCATGTCGGTGAATAAGCTGCTGCAGCGCGACGACTTTCGCAGCCGCCTGGCCGAAGGCGCGCCGCTTTCCCTAGCTGAATTTGAATACTCATTGCTGATGGGCTATGACTCGGTTGTTCTAAACTCAGATGTCGAAGTCGGCGGCCAAGACCAGTATCTGAACTTTCACTTCTGCCGCAACATGATGGAATTGAACAATCAGCGGCCTGAAGATCTCGTGGTCTTTAATCTTTTGCCCGGAACGACCGGCGAAAAAGATTCTCAAGGCCGCCTCGCTAAGATGTCCAAGAGCCGGGGCAACTACATCCCCTTAGACGCCGACCCGGTCGACTTATATGGGAAAACAATGTCAGTGCCCGATGACGTGATGTGGGTCTGGTTTAGAGAGTTGACCGAAATCGACGCCACAGACTTAGCTGCCCTCAAAAAAGAAGTCGAGTCGGGGGCGCTGCATCCTAAAGAAGCCAAGCACCTGCTGGCCCGGGCTGTTACCGCCAACTTTAACCACTTTGATAAAGCGGTGATCGAGAGTGCTGAGAAAGCGTTCTTGAGCAAGTTTGGCAAAGCTGCCCAACTTATCCCTGATGGCACCGTAGATGTGCCCGCAGGCCCTGGCTCGTTGCAAGACGCGCTTAAGGCTGGCACAGGCGAAAGCAGCTCGCAGATACGCCGTTTGATTGAGCAAAAAGGCATACAGATATTAGAGGGTGAAGCTTATAAGCCGATTACCGAGGTTCAGCTTAAAGAAGGCGCGGCAGGCTATGTGGGCCGAGTCTTTAAGAGTGGCAAGTTGAAATATTTCAAGTTGGTTTAGAAAGTTAATAAGGAAAAAGATAGGGTTCTAAGACCCTTAAACAAGAAGAGAAAAAAATAGCGGGCTTTCACCCGCTATTTTTATTCTTAGACTTTGAATATTAGTTTACTTGGTCAGCGCGTAATCCGTGGGCGTTTCAGGCGTATAGACACCCCACTTCTTGATAGCAGCCTTCAGTTCGCTATTGTTTTCAGCAAACTTACGCACGTCTTCTTTCTTCATCCAAGCATCCACAGCCTGCACAAAGGCGCGAGCGCCAGCGCGAGGGCCATCGGGGTGGCCATGATAGCCACCGCCGGCGGCTACAATGGTGTCAGGGCCGAAATCATTCAGCAATTGCTGAACCTGGCCTGGGTGCATGCCAGCCGAAGGTGCCGGCAACGTCGCTTTGAGATCATAGAAAGGTGCGCGTAGGGCCACGCCCAAAGCCAGCACGCGCTCAGGGACTTGGGGCACTTTGCCATAGGCGCTGGGGCAAACGACAAAGTCAGCGCCAGCTATGCGCATGAACTTGCCTAAGATCAGTTGTGAGCTCACGCCATAGTGCGGGCTGCCAAAGTAGGCGCCACCAAAGTCAGGGTGAGCCAGTACGGGCACGCGGCCATTGATTTGAGTTACGGCTTCAGCAAATGAAGCCCAGCCAATGGTAGGCACATTGAACATGAGGCAGTTGGCGCCGTTCTTCAGGGCGCGCTCGATATTGGCTTCTTGTTTCTTGGGCGCATCCGTTACATTCAAGGCATAAAGCACCGTGCGGCCAGAGTCTTTCTTTACTTTGTCGATCATCTTGGCGACTTTTTCGAGACGATCATCAATGGTGCAAAAAGGCGGGTCGGCTAAGAGTTCATCGTCCTTGACGATGTTCACACCGCCCATGCCTAGCTCATAAAACATGTTGGCCAGCACGTGGGCTGGGGCGCCCGTGCAGGGCTTGAACATGGCGCAGAGCAAGGGGCGGCCTGCCTCTACGCCCGCCACTTTGCGCGTGCCTTCGACGCCAAAGGCGGGTCCGGGAAACGCTTTCACGAATGACTTAGGGAAGCGAATGTCGAGAACTTTGAGTTTACCTGACATTGAGATGTTGCCAAGCACCGCTGTGAGCATTTGGGGGAACTGCTTGTTGATGTTGTCGGCGGGGAAGGCGATGTGAACCACAAAATGACGCTCGGTCACGCCATCAGGTATCTTGTCTTCATAGTTGGGAATCTCATGTACGCCCAGCACCTTGGCCACGCTTTGCGCGCGCACTGCGTCGGTGTCTTCGGGTACATGGGTCCAGGTGCCGGTGCTTTGCTCATAGGCGATAGCCTGGGCCACATCCATCATGCTCTTGGTGGGCATGCTCATAAGATAGGTGGCGATGATAAATTGTTCGGCGTCGATGCCTTCTTGGTTGGACCAGGCCAGAGGATCTAACATGGGGTCGCTCTCCTAAAGGGTAATTTCTTATCGCGGGATATTATGCTGACACCCTGTGAATTTTAAAGACTTAAATTTAGTGGAAATATAAGGGATTTAACTAATATTGAGCTGGGCTAGTGCAGCAGCCCGCGCTTTTCTAAGCGAATCATAATTTGATCCACCAAGTTGGGCGCCAGGGTCGCCAGCAAGCCATAGAACCAACTGCGTTTCGTGCACCAGACATAGCTGGATCTGCGTAAAAGGCCGCGCAAGCAAAGTTTTGCCACTTGCTCAGCCGTTTGCACGGTTTTGCGGCGCGAACGGCTGGCCATGGGCGTAGCGGTCAGATCGGGCCTGAGCGTGAGCACGTGTACGCCGTGCGGCGCTTCTTCGATGCGCAGTGCATCAGCCAAAGCTTCCATGGCTGCTTTACTGCCGCAATAGGCCGCCATGCGTGAGGCGCTGCGTTTGGCCATGGGTGAGCTGACAAAGACCAAGCTGCCCCGCGATTTTCGCAAAGCCGGCAGAGCGGCTTGGGTGGCGCGATAGGCTGAAAAATAGTTCACTTCGAAATGACGTTGCAAATCTTTTTCAAGCAGAGTTTCAACCGCATCTTTATTAAGTATGCCTGCATTGTTGATGAGCAAGTCCAGTCGTTTAAATTTTTTCAAAGTTTTAGCTACCGCCATGCGCGCGGCATTGGGCTTCGAAAGATCCATGGGTAAAATCAGGCATGTGGCGCCGCTACGTTCAGCCACAGATTTTAGAACTTGCTTGCGCCGCGCGACGAGCGCCAGTGTCGCGCCTTGAGCCCCCAATTGCAGAGCCAAAGCTTCGCCGATGCCTGAAGACGCACCCGTTAGGAGTACGATTTTGTCTTTAAAATTCATTTTCAACGCTGTCTCATTCTGAAATATAGATGATCTGAATCAGTCTCATCTTAGAGCACTCTTGACCCTCGCACCAAACTGAATCCTAGTATTTATAGGCGCTTTTTCAATTGGCAAGGCCTTTGCATTAATCAAGGCTAGGAGCCACTTGCTCCCCAAAGGAGACTGCCATGGATCTCAATCAATTTACTATTAATGCCCAAAAGGCCATTGCCGCGGCGCAAGCTCTTGCCACTGAGCGCGGCCATGCTGAGATTCGGTCTGAGCATCTGCTGCTGAGCTTGCTCAAACAAGAAGAGGGACTCGTAACGCCCCTGCTGAAAAAGATTGGGGCCCAGGCTGACATGCTGGCAGCAGCTTTAGATCACAGTTTCAAGAGTCTGGCCAGCAGCCAGGGTGGCCAGACGAGTTTGTCTCGTGATCTCGAAGCGTTGTTTCAAAGGGCCGAAAAAGAAGCCCAAGCCATGAAAGATGAATATGTATCGACGGAGCATCTCTTTCTGGCCAGTTTAGATGCCAAGATCGAAGGTCTGAAGGCCCAGAAGATTGGCCGGGATGCGGTCTTAAAAGCTTTGCTTGAGCTACGAGGCAATACGCGCGTGACTGATCAAGAGCCCGAAAGTAAGTTTCAAGTTTTAGATAAATACTCTAAAGACCTTACGGCATTGGCCCGCCAAGGCAAACTGGATCCTGTGATTGGGCGCGATGAAGAAATTCGCAGGGTCATTCAGGTGCTCTCGCGCCGCACTAAGAATAATCCTGTACTGATCGGCGAACCGGGCGTGGGCAAGACCGCCATTGCCGAAGGCCTAGCTGGGCGTATTGTGGCGGGCGATGTGCCTGAAGGGCTTAAGCGCAAACGCGTGCTGGCACTCGACCTGGGTAGCCTCGTGGCAGGCGCCAAGTATCGTGGTGAATTCGAAGACCGCCTGAAAGCCTTTCTCAAAGAGATAACGGCTTCAAATGGCGAGATCATTTTGTTCATTGATGAGCTGCACACCCTGGTCGGCGCAGGCGCGGCCGAGGGCGCCATGGATGCCAGTCAGATGCTCAAGCCGGCCCTGGCGCGAGGTGAGTTGCGTTGCGTTGGCGCTACGACCCTCAATGAATATCGCAAGCATATTGAAAAAGATGCGGCCTTAGAGCGCCGCTTTCAGCAAGTTTATGTGGGCGAGCCCAGTGTTGAAGACACCGTATCGATCTTGCGTGGCCTCAAAGAGCGTTACGAGACCCATCATGGTGTGCGCATTCAAGATGCGGCCTTGGTGGCAGCTGCGCGTCTTTCGCACCGTTATATCAGCGCCCGATTCTTGCCTGACAAAGCCATTGATTTGATGGACGAGGCCGCCAGTCGCCTGCGCATCGAAATCGACTCGATGCCGCAAGAACTTGACGAAGTTGAGCGCAAGCTGCGGCGCTTAGAGATCGAAAAGCAAGCTCTGTCCAAAGAAACAGACACGGCCAGCAAAGACCGTTTAGCTTCTTTAGAAAAAGAGCTGGCAGGACTACGCGAGCAGAGCAGCAGCCTTAAAGCTCAGTGGCAATCTGAAAAAGGCGAGATCGAAAGTTTGCGTAAGCTAAAAGCTGACCTGCAAGAAAAGAAAAATGCAGAGGCTCGCTATGAGCGCGAGGGCGATCTGTCGCGCGTGGCTGAGCTGCGCCATGCCGTCATCCCCAAGATTGAAAAAGAGCTGCAAATTGCCTCTGACAAATTGGCCCAAAGCCAAAAAGACGGGGCCATGTTGCGCGAAGAGGTGACCGAAGCAGAGATCGCTGAGATTGTTGCCAAGTGGACAGGTGTGCCGGTGAGCAAACTGTTGGGCGGCGAAGCTGAAAAATATCTCAAATTAGAAGAGCGCTTGCATGATCGCGTGATCGGCCAAGACGAAGCCGTCAAAGCCGTCGCGGCGGCGGTTCGTCGCTCGCGTGCAGGTTTAAGCGACCCGCGTCGGCCCATGGGTGTCTTTTTAATGGTGGGCCCCACCGGCGTGGGCAAGACCGAGCTGGCCAAAGCTCTGGCCGAATTTCTCTTTGACGACGAAACCCATATGGTCCGCATCGACATGTCTGAATACATGGAAAAGCATTCAGTCTCGCGCCTGATCGGCGCGCCCCCAGGCTATGTCGGTTATGACGAGGGCGGGCAATTGACCGAGGCCGTGCGTCGTCGCCCTTATAGTGTTGTGCTCTTTGACGAAGTCGAAAAGGCGCACCCTGATGTTTTCAATACGCTCTTGCAGGTTTTTGACGACGGCCGTTTGACTGATTCTCAGGGCCGCGTGGTGGATTTCAAGAACACGGTGCTGATCATGACCTCAAACGTGGGTTCACCCCGTTTGGCCGAGGTGTTGACCGAGACGGATAGCGAAATTAAAAAAGCCATCAACGAGGACCTCAAAGTCGTGTTTAGGCCCGAGTTCTTGAACCGTATCGATGCCATCGTGCCCTTTCACCGATTGGACATGGCTCAGCTCACGCGTATCGTCGATCTGCAGTTGGCTGATCTCAAGAAACGCTTGGCCGAACGCAAGATTAGCCTCACGACTACACCCGAGGCCCTGGCCAAATTGGCTGAAGCTGGCTTTGACCCGGTCTATGGCGCTCGTCCACTCAAACGCGTGATACAAAATGAGGTGGCGGATCCGTTGGCGAATCTCATCCTTGAGGGCACGGTCTGCGAGGGTGGCAGCGTGACGCTAGGGGTGAAAAAAGGCGAATTTGAGGTGGGGCTGGGCGAAAAGGCGGGGGTTTAGGACTTTCACAGTTCTTTTTTCAAGACAAGTATTTTGAAAAACCCTAAAATACACCGCTGATGAATAACGACACCCTACTTCGCGCCTATGGCGGCCAAGCCCACTTTTATGACCTGATCTTTGAGCCTTTTTATGGGCCGGGGCATCGGCGGGCTGTGCGCGCCATGGACCCTCAGCCCGGGCAAAAAGTGCTTGAGGTAGGCGCAGGTACAGGACTTTCTCTGCCGCATTACCCCAAGAACATTGAGCTTACGGGCATTGACCTCTCGCCCAAGATGCTGGCTAAGGCCGAGAACCGCGCTCGCCGCCTGGGTTTGACCCACGTTGACTATAAGATCATGGACGCCTTAGATATGGATTTTGGCAAAGCCCAGTTCGACCATGTGGTGGCTATGCAGCTCTTTTCGGTGGTGCCCGATCCCCAGCAGTTGCTCAAAGAAATGCGTCGTGTCTGCAAGCCCGGCGGCAAGATTATCTTTGCTAATTATTTTGGTTCTGATCGCGCCAGCGCCCGCTTCTGGCGCTGGAGCCTGCAGCCTCTTAAGCCATTTTTGGGCTTTCGCCCGCTTTATCGCCGCGCTCAATTTCTCGACTTGGCCAAAGAATTAAATTGGAATTTTTACGAGGGCAAAGAATTGGGCTTCACTGTGGCTTTGGCTAAGAACAAGTAGATTAAAGGCGAGGCCGAAGCATGATTCCCCTCGGCACCGATATCCGTCTTAAGCAAGGTTTCCCCAAAGCCACCATCGCCCTTGTGCTGGGCATGGGCCTTATTCATGCGTGGCGAGTTGCCTATGGCGTGAATAATATCGGTTGGGACCCCTGGGCCATTTACTTTAATGATCATTTTGAATTTTTTGGCCTTTTTGCTCACATGTTCTCGCACGCCAACTGGCCCCACTACATTTTCAATATGATATTCTTTTGGCCCTTTGCTGTGGCGCTCGAAGACCGCCTTGGGCCTGGCCGATTTTTCTTGCTCTACGTGGCGGTGGGCTTTGGCGCAACTTTGGTGCACATGCTGGTTTCGACTTTTATCAGTGGTTGGCCGCCCGTCGGCCTCATCGGGGCGTCGGGCGCCATTACGGGCGTTATCGGTCTTTGTGTAGCACGCTTTCGCCAGGGTCGCGTCAAAATTTTATTCAGCACCAATATTTTGATTTTGGCCACATCTAATTTTAAAGTTTTCTATATGCCTCTCACTTGGTTCGCGGCATTTTCGCTGCTGCCTGATATCTTGCAGGCTTTTAATTCTCACAGTCGCGTGGCTCACTTAGCCCATTTGGGCGGCTTTGCCGCGGGCTTGCTCTGTGCGGGCATGCTCAGGCTTCAAAAAGATGACTACACCGAGCTGGCGCTCGATGACGCCAAACGCGATATCGAGCTAGGCATCATGGGCAGCGCAGTGAAGACCTATAATCGACTGCAACGCATGGGTATCGACAATGCTGAGATACGCATGGGGCTGGCGCTTTGCATGACCATTCCTTTGCGCCGCCATGCCATGCCTACTCCTAGCGAAAAAGCCGAAGCTGCCAGAAAGATGGAAAGCGCCATTAGTCTCTTATTGAAAGAAGGTCGCGACTTTGATGCCCTCAAGCTCTATCGTGATCACGGTCCGTTTTTTGGCGAAGATCGCTTCGCGCTGAAAGATGCAGACAAGCTTAAGAGCCTGAGCGGCTTGGCAGCCGAAGCCGGCCTCAGGCCTATGGACGAGCAAGAGCGCACAAACCGCCTGGGCGATGCGGGCGCGGCGCTTTTGCAGGCTGCTTCAAATAATGATTGGGAAGAGGCTTGGGCGCAGGCCGAGCGTCTCGATGCCGTCAGTGACCCGCCCCAATGGGACGCCGCTCAATTGTTGGCCGCTGGCCTGGCGGCCGCCAAAACGCAGCATCGCAAGCAGGCCCTTGAATGGCTGCCTTTGATCATGCGCAAGGGCGATGTAGACCAGTGCATGACCGCCCTGCTCGCCATTGCCCAATTCACCATCAACACCCCGGCACAAGCTGATTTAGCGCGCTACAGCCTGCAAGCCAAGAACCGTTGGGACTATAAGATAGAAGAAAGACAAGACTGGATCGACCTGCATGCCCGCATGAAACGGGTTTAAGCAAAGTAAACAAGGCCCTAGCCCTGGGTTGAATCAAAACCCTATCTCATGTAATATTCTCTCAACCGACACCCACTATGGAGCGTGAATGAACCGTAATGAGCTGATCGAGAAAGTGGCCGAAGATTGTGGCCTCAGCAAGAAAGACGTCGATAAGGTCCTCGACAAGATGATCGAAACCATCTACAAAACCGTTAAAGGTGGCGATAAAGTGGCCATTGGCGGCCTGGGCACCTTTGTGGTGGTAGATAAAAAGGCTCGCACGGCCCGAAATCCAAAAACGGGAGAATCCATTCAAGTGCCGGCCAAAAAGGCCCCCAAGTTCAAGCCGGGCAAAGAATTCAAAGAGATCGTGAACTAATTCAAGATCAAATTGATTTTAGTCAGCCAAGGGCGCACGCAAGTGCGCCCTTGGTTTTTTATACGCCACCCTAGGCCTTGGCCAGTCTCGCCTGCAAATCAGTCCAATCCTGCTTGTCTGTTAAATGGTAATCCCAGCGATTTTTGGCCTGAACGCAATAGCGCGCCAGGTCCGCCTGCGCCGGGGTGCGCGCCATCAGGCCCTCCAGCCCAAGCAGGGCTTGCAGGCATTGATCGGCGTCGCCTTTGCGCACCACCAGGGGCAGCCAGCCCGCCATTTTTGAGGCCGACGCCATTTCAGACGCGCTCAAGCCCGCGGCCAGCAGGGTCTCGGCGTCCCAGCTCTCGCAGGCGCTGACGCCCTCGAGTAATTGAGCCTGCCTAAAAGCTTCTCGCCAGTCCTGATTAAACTTAGCGGCCAAGAGCCTCTTTCTGGCGTCGGCCTCGCGCGATTGCCGCTCGGCCTCGCTGTTGGGTCTCAGGTTTTCTTGGGCGGCAAGGTGGTCAAAAGACTTGAGCTGAGGCAAAAACTTAAGGGCGAAGCGGTCATAACCAAAAAATGGCGCCCAGTCGCGGTGTAGTTTGATCGCTTTTAAAGGCTGGTCTTCCTTAAGAAAGGCGCCAATCGCCTGCTCGAATTTGGCCGAAGCGTCGGCCATATCACCGGGGCGCGGCGCGGCCTGGCGCCGCAAAGGAATGCCGATGGCAAGGGCGATGCCTTCGCGTATTTCGGCGCTGTCTTTGCCCATGCGTTGCAATCGATTGAAACTTATACCGGCTTCCTGAAGGTAGCCCTTTTCCAGGCTAAGCTTGGCGTCGGCCAAGAGCAGTTCGCTATAATCGTCATTCTGAAGCTTCAAGAATTTCGAGCAGAGCAAGCCGCCCACAAAGCCGCCTACGTGAGCCCAGTTGGCGATCTGGGTCTCAAAAAAATCAGCGTAGGAATAGTAAATTTCCCTGAATAAAAAGTACGCGACGAGCCAGGGCAGTGGCACGGCAATAAAAGGGCGCCTAAAGATCAGGGCCATGGTGGTGCCCAACCACAGCTTGACCCGGCCCTTACTAAAGCGGGCCGCGCAAAGGCCCATGATGCCTGAAACCGCGCCCGACGCGCCCAAACTCATCGGTGGCCACTCGCCGGTCCATCGGGTCCACATGAAGGCAAAAAGCGTGCTGGCAACTATGTCCGTAACAAAATAGAGACCCAATAGCTTCCATGGCCCAAGGCGATCTTCCAGGGGCGCGGCGAAGATCCAAAAGAAGATCATATTTCCGAAATAGTGCCAGTGATTCGCGTGGATGAGTGAGCATGTGAGGATCCCCCACCAATGACCCTTTGGCCCCATGTCAAAGGCAAATGCCTGAACAAACTCATAGCGATCGGCAAAAAGCGGCTTCAGCCCAAATTCCAAGAGGCCCATCAGCAAAATTAGGCCAATGGTCATTTTGGGCAGGCCGCTCTTAAGCCGTATGTCGGTTGTAATCGGTATCATGGCAGCGCCATTTTAGCTTGCCTCAGCTTTAAGAGCATCCAGGGCTCGGCGGGCAGACTCGCCTCGTTCAGCGCTCTCGCCAAAAAAAGAAACTCGGCCAAATCTTGGCAAGGCCCTGGTCCTCCCTCGAGAACTATCTCGAGCCGCTCGCTGTCCGCGGGATTGTTTTCTAATTCAAAAGACTTTCGCTCCTCGAGCGTTTTTTTAATTCGCTCATAGGGCCCTTCGGCCATGGCCAGCAGCAGGCTTTGCCCGGCCTTGGCCAAACTCGGCCTTAGCCTTTCGAGCTCTCTGAGTGTTCTGATCAGGGCCGGCGCGCGCTCAGGCTTCAGCGCCTTGGCAAAAAGCAGCTTGCAGAGGCATTGCGCGGCCGCAAGCGGCTTACGGCAAGATCGCAATAATTTTACAGCCCAGGGCCTGACAAGATGGCTTGGCACGGCCGTATGCTCGCGCAAAAGCGACATCACGGCCGCGCGGCCCAGGGCCGTGGTCAGAGCATTGGCGCAAAGCGGGTGTTGCAAGAGGGCCGCATAGCGTTTCTCGGGATCATCGACGCGCCAAAGGCTCCGCAGCTCAGGAAAGACCTGCTCCCACGCGCGAAGCTTGGCCATATCCATCCAGCCCTGGCCCAGGGCGTCGCTTATGGCCCGCGGCTCTAGTTTCCAGTCGTGGGCCATGGCCATGAGGTCGGCCAGGGCCGAGCCCCAACGCGAAAGCTCATCCAAAGGTTCGATGCCCATGGCGCGGCGCCGTTTGAGCAACTCGGCGAAGACCGCGTGGTGAAAGCCCTCGCGCTGGGCCGCGCGCAGGCTCTGCTCGAGGCGCCAGCGCGACCAGGGATCACCCACCCAGGCCGCGCCCTCAAAGGCCTGACGCGCGACGCGCTCGGCCTCAACGCCGATCATGGCACCCTCATGACAAGCAGGTGGCGGGCCCGCAGGGATTGCGCCCGCTTGAGCGTCGGATTGAGCCGAAGGTTCACCACGGCCTCATCCGTTTTTTTCTTCCACACGTTTTGCATGCTGGCGTGATTGCTGACCAAAGACGGCTCAGCGTTGCGCGTGATGGCCTTGAAGCCGCCCCGCAGAGCCGCGCGCGTCAAAAACTCGATGAGCTCGCGGCTGGCCGCTTTGAGGTCATAGG
>CAZFUM010000009.1:0-108 GCA_964521965.1 uncultured bacterium
GCGCCACGGAAACGGCTACCGAGACAGCCACAGAAACCGCGACTGAGACAGCCACCGAGTCAGCTACGCCATCGGCTACGCTGACGGCTTCACCGACTATGACGGCGA